>QYQL01000110.1 GCA_007280915.1 Verrucomicrobiaceae bacterium
CTCCGCCACTGGAATTGACAGCGGTCTTCTTTTGAACTTTGGAACAAAAAGCCTGGAATACAAAAAGAAGGTCCGCTGTCTGCCTGCCAATTCTGTTAATTCCGTTAATCCTGTCAAAAATGCCGCCTTTACGATCCTTGAGCTGCTGGTGGCGATGACCCTGATGTCGATGCTGCTCGTGCTGCTGCTGAACATGGTGGACGGAGCGACCAAGCTCTGGCGGGAGAGCGAAAACCGCGTGGATTCCTACCGGGAAGCCCGGGCTGCCCTCGGCATCATGTCCCGCGACCTCCAGAACGCGCTCTCTTCGACCAATAATCAGTTTTTAGTGAACACCGGCGCCTTTCCAAAAATCTCCGCGATTGGAAGTGCTGTCACCAATACAAATGCTGGCTCGGCCGTCTTCTTTTTATCCGCTCTCCCGCTCAAGGCTCAGGAGCGATACCCGAGCGGAGACTATAACAAGAGCGATGTCTGCCAGGTCGGTTACTTTCTTGCGTTCGACCGGACGACCGCTTCGACGAACAAGTCGCTCAACCTTTACAGGTATTTCCGGAGCAGCGATGCAACATTTACCGATCTCACCGTCGGGTCCCTCTTTCAAAACCCCTTGATTGGCTCGACTGGCGAGGAACTCCTCGCGCGAAACGTCACGAGCTTTCGTATAATCGCCTACAGTTTGACCGCAAACAACACGCTCACCAACTTCACAACAAACGGCCTTCCCGACCTTGTGGATGTTCAGATCAAGGCCATCAACCAGGACACCGCCAAGAAACTCGACAACAACGTCTCGAGCTGGACAAATTCGGCTTCACCCATCATCACCCCCGTCGAGCAAACGTTTACCACCCGTTTCAAACTCAACCGCTCGCAATGATTGACATGCAATGCAGGATTTTCAGGATGGACGGCAAGCCAGGAGGCGACGCATGAGGGCAGAGACCGACAAGGGGAAACTGGAGGCGTTTTTCGAAGCGTTCGGAAATCGTGTCACCGGGGAAGGCCGGATCTACCTGACTGGTGGCGCGACAGCCGTCCTGTATGGCTGGAGGACCATGACCATCGATGTGGACATCAAGGGCGATCCGGAACCCACGGGGTTTTTTGAAGCCATTGCAGTCCTCAAGGACGAACTCGACATCAACATCGAGCTCGCGAGTCCGGATCTATTTATCCCCGCCCTGCCGGGCTGGCAGGAGCGCAGCCTCTTCATCGGCCGGCGCGGCCACATCGAGTTTTTCCATTATGATCCGTATTCCCAGGCGCTTGCAAAGATCGAGCGCGGTCATGACCGCGACGCCGGGGATGTGCGTGCCTTGCTGGATATCGGCCTCATCGACAAAAGCCGGCTTCTGGAATATTTTCTCGCCGTTGAAAAGGATCTCATCCGATATCCCTCCATCGATTCCGGCACCTTCCGCCAGGCGGTCGCCGCCTTCTGCGCTTCTTGAAATGAATCCCGCACCCACCATCACCGGGCACGATCTGCTCTCCGGGCTTCCCGGCGAAGCCATGATCCGCAAGGGGCTCTCCGATCGCTGCGATGGCTGCCTGTCCATCGAGTCCTGCCTCGTCGAAATCGCCAGCCCACGCCTCGCGCGCGCCGGGATCCTCCACCGGGATGCGCCCGTCATGGAAGCAGAACTCACCCTCTACCGCCTGCTCTCCGAATCGGCCGGCGATGCCTTCTCCCGCTACAACTCCCTCCTGCGCGAACTCTCCAGCTTCGAACACGCCTTGGACCACCGATTGAGCAAAGCGAAGGCATTCTGACAGGATTCACACGATGAACAGGATTTACAGAATTCCTTGGGAATCGGGCTCCCTCGAAGCTCCCAACCCATTCCGCATTCCTCATTCCGCATTCCGCATTGAGAAGAAGCCCGCGGCTTCTTCTCTGGTCACCACCCTCCTCGTCCTCGTTGTCCTCTCCACCATCGTCGTCGCCTTCCTGCAGAGCATGAGCGTGGAGCGGAATGTGGCGCGGAGTGCGAGGAATAAGTATCAGGCGCAACTCGCCGCAGAAGCGGGCCTTGAGGCCGTCATGAGGCAGCTCACGCTCGCTGCCGGAACCAACCAAGCCTATGTTGTCGGACAGACAAACGATGCGGCAAATTTCGGCCCCATCCTTGTCGTTGCCAAAAAAAACCTCACGAATGTCAGCGAATTGATGCCGCTGATCTCCGGCAACCTCACCACTCTGAACGGCTATCCCACAAACACTAACAATGGCCCGGCGGTTTTGAGCTATTTGAACGCCAGAACCAACAATTTGCCATCTGCAGGCAGTTGTAACCTCAACTTGGATAACAAACTCATCGAGATCACAAGCAATTCGAATTGCTACCGTGCCCCATGGGTCTATTTGACAGATGCCAGCGGAAAAACCAACGCCCGTTACGCCTACATTGTCCTGGATGAGTGGGCGAGGGTCAACCCACGCTACCATGGCGTCAATACACCAAGGAACAATCCGACGAATTGGGTTTCGAGTCCGCGGGAACTTCCTCTCTACACCGGAGGCTCAAACCTTCTGGCAACGAATGACGCGGCAAGCCTCACAAACATTGTGCCAGCATTGGTCTCAACTCATACCATGGGGCAGGCTTTTCCAACAGCCGACGAATACCAGAAAAAGAAACATCTTCTGACGGCCAACGAGATCTGGAGCCTTGATGTGATTCCCGCCGATCTTCCCGAAGGGGGAAAACCAAAATACAACATCAATGATCTCGCCACGAATACCTCGTATGGGACAACGGAAGATCGGGCCAATAAAATCGCCGACATCATCAATACCAACCTTCCCACTTTTAAGACGCGCGATCAAAGCCTTTCGGGAACAAACCAAATCAAATATCTCCGACGCCTCGGTGCCTGTATCGTGGATTATATTGATTCGGATTCCGATATCACAACGGTCAATGGAGGAGAGCCGGCGGGGCGCGATATATTTCCACTGGTGACGGCTATTGCCAACAGGCTTCAGCTTACTACCCTGATCACTAACGCCCCCGCGTCGGCCGTTCTTGACACTCAGTTCTTTTTACAGGTCTGGAATCCCTATACCTCGCCCGTCACGATCACCAACGCGCGAGTTGTAATTGAAAACCAAATCGAGCCCACGTTTGGCACTGCCATCAAACAGCCTATCAGCACATATGACCAAACGTATGCCACCAACGTCACAATCCGCCCAAATGAAATGGTTGTGCTGGAGTATCCTAACGCCGCAAGCGCCTGGTCGGCAACAAGTCCGACATCCGCTACGGGGGTTTCGTTTTCCTCAAGTGCGGATACTGCCGATGGAAGCTGGCCCTATTTTAATTTATATATCAACGGCCAACTCGTGGATCAAAACCGTCGCGCTCCCACGGATTCAATAAATGTGAGCGGCCTGCCGTATGCTTCAAAAACCATGGTCGACATGAATAACCATTGGGAGTGCTTTTTTGTTCCGACTTACGCCAGCGGGTCAACTTGGCGTTTCGTCGGAGATCCTCGTTCAAATTTTCTTTCGAATTATAACTGGGCTGTTGTTTCTTCTGATTCCAACTATACGAATGGCACCCGCTGGCAGGGACGCCAGCAAAACACCTCTCCTCGTTATCAGGAATTTGACACCAGTTGGCTTAATCGCGACTACGTCAGAGTCAATCCGCCCTCCGGCAATGCCCCGGCTACGGTTAACACTTTGCCTTCCAGTATTTTTTCGTCATATAATGCAACAACCGATGCGGCTGGAGCCGTCTCCTGCATTCGCAATGCTCCAATGCAATCAATCGGAGAACTGGGGCATATTTATGATGAAGCACAGGTAGCCGATGATTTAACCGACCCTTCCACCCAGCTTGCTGGTGCTGGCGGCGGTCGCACCTTGCGCATTGGACAGCCCGAGTTTGCCTCGGCCAACGCGACCGTGAACTGGAACACGAATGGAAAACGAGCCATCGAGCTGCTCGACTTGTTTACGGTCAATACGACGAACGGTTTCTCGACAAACTACCCTGCCGTGCAGGGGCGCATAAACGTGAATACCGCCCCGCAGGCTGTCCTTGAGGCGTTGTTTTACAACATTTCCCCCACCTCGGATTTGGCCTACCAAAGCTCCGTCATTACAAATGTTTCCGCTTTGGCCCAATCCATCATCACGAACCGCCCTTTCAACAAACTCTCCGATCTTTACAAAATTACGCCCGGTCTGGTCAACGCCACCAACTACGCGCCCGCTCTCGGAACAAATCTGGCGACCAACAGCGTCAATCCCAACCCCCTAGCTTCTGTCTTTGACAGGGCTCGTGAAGAAGCATTTGGAAAAATGGTGGGGCTGTGCACCGTCCAGTCGCGTTCCTTCCGGGTTTTCGTCGTCGGCCAATCACTGGGGCCGGACCTCAAGCGTCAAGGGCAGGCAGTGATCGAGGCGTCGTTGCAGGTCCAAGCGGACGCTGGAGGAAGCCTAAAAACAAAGATTATTTATGCAAACGAGAAAAATTAATCCAAGGAGATGCCTTCTCAATGCTGTTTTTGCGGCCTTCAGCATTATGGGCCATGTCACCGCGCAGACCCCCACTCCAACGCCTCCTCCCACAACGAGCGTTCAGATCATTAATGCCACCTCAGTTCCGGCGATTTCCCTCTATGTCAATGGCCGCGAGAATTACCCAAACTTTCCGCAGGCACTCCTTACTTCCGACGCACCCATCCCACTCCTCGACACACGCTATGTTGCTGTAAACAAAAAGACAGGCGCGCAAGCGGAATCCGACGTCGTCAAATTTCAAGCAAACGCGAACCAGTCGCTCGTCATAATGGGGGATTTTTCAACTCAGACCCCTCCTGGCGCTTTGCCGCAGCCCGATCAACCTCTGGGTAAAACAGAAAAACCCTATCCACCCAATGTTGTTTTTAAGGTTTTCCAGCATAAACGCATGAGTGCCGACCGCCTGGTCCGTTTGCTTGTAATCAATGGCATGCCCGGCAAAAGGCTCAAGTTTACTGCAGGAAACGACGCGAGAGATATCTTGCCCGGCGAATCTGTTGAATTCGTTGAGCAGCCCGTATTTTTTACGTATCAAGCGGATGCAGGCGATCAACAGATCGCCGTAACTGTGCGCCAGTCAGGAATAATGCGCGATGCGATTGTTATTTTTTATCTGAAAAATGGAGAACCCGCCTTCATGCGTGCTTTTGAAAATACAGTACTCTCTTCTCCGGAGTCTTAATAAATCGAGATCCAATGACTTATTTAGGCTTTTCATATGTCACTCAACCAGCTTCCGTATGGCAAGTGATTCTGTGCACAATTGGAATAGCCTTTAAGCAGACAACCCCATGAAACACGCAGCCAAATTCGTCTTTCTCTTTCTGCTCCTCGCGGGACTCTGTCCCGCGAAGGAATCGCCCGCGTGGCCGATGCCTCCGGTGTCGTATTTTGCGGAGCGGATTCCGCCGCCGCCGAAGGAGGGGGATGCGGCGGATTTGAGCGATCTGGAATATGTGCTCGCCGTGCAGGCGTGCGCGACGTCCGGGCAGATCGCCCATACGCGGATGACGGCAAGGCTGGATCCGTTCGAAATCTTCAGCGAGGTGCTCGGGCCGAAATTCACTACTGAGAAATATCCTTTAACGAAGGCGCTGCTCGAAAAAGTCAGGGACACCGGGGAGTCCGTCAAAGACGAACTGAAAGCCTGGTATGCCCGCAAGCGGCCGGTGGATGCCCACGAGAAGGACGGCGTCGTTTCCTATGTGGGTCGGGAGAAGAGCTTTTCGTATCCGAGCGGTCATGCCCTGCGCGGATGGCTCACGGCGCTCGTGCTCGCGAGGCTGGATCCTAAAAAAAAGAATCAGCTGCTGAACTGCGGCGCTGCGGTCGGCTGGGACCGTGTGGTCGCCGGGGTGCATTACCAAACAGACACCATCGCCTCGCGCGCCGTCGGACGCCTGATCTTCGACAAGCTCATGGCGGATCCCGCATTTGCTGCCGAGCTTGAGAAGGTGAAGAAGGCGGAGTGGGCGCAACCGTGAGGCTCATGAAAGCCGGTTCCAGCGTCCGCCTCGTTGCCGCCGCGATCCTGTTTTTCTCCCTCTCCTGGTTGCCTGCGAAGGACTGGGTGGAATATGCCGGATGCCGCCTGACTCCGGGGGCCTACCACGACGGGGACAGTTTCAGCCAAGTGAGCGGGTTGAAGGCCGGAGGGAAGCGGGCCTCGAAGACAAACTGGAGGCTCTATGGGGTGGACTGTGCGGAGACCGACGCCCGGGAGCCGGAGCGGCTGCACGAGCAGGCGAAAGCGTTCGGGGTGCCGAAATCCGCTCTCAAGGGCTGGGGAAAGAAGGCCATGGAATTTTCGGAAAAGTTTCTCTCCGAGCCGTTCCGTGTGATGACGCTTCGAGAGGATGCGGCGGGCGCGAGCGCGAAGAACCGCTATTATGCGATCGTCATCGGCGCGGACGGACGTCTCCTGCATGAGGCGCTGCTTGAGGCGGGGCTGGCGCGCGCTTATGGAATGCCCGCTCCCTGGCCGGCAAAGTCGACGGCCGAACATTTTGAGCAGAAGTTGAAGACTCTCGAACGCTCTGCCCGGTCGTCAAAAGCCGGCATCTGGGGAAATTAATTCTGCC
>QYQL01000116.1 GCA_007280915.1 Verrucomicrobiaceae bacterium
ATCGGTTACGCCAGTTTTCAGATCCTGACCGGAGGGATGGTTCTGTGGCTGCTGGGTTGGACATGGGCCAAGGCGCTCTTCATTCCCTGGGCATTTCTGGTTTTTCTCTATCCCCTGTCATTTTTGGACAACTTGATTGCGTTCCCGCTCCGAATGATCATGTCCGAGGCCAGCGTCCATGTCTTGAACATCCTCGGAATCGGTTGCATCAAAAGTGGAACTGCCATTCTCTCGGCCCCTGATCCCATCGCCAATCTCCGGGCCGGGGCCCGGTTTTCCGTGGATGTCGCAGATCCGTGCAGCGGAATCCGTTCGCTTTTTGCTCTGATGATGGTTAGCGCCCTGTATGGGTATTTCACACAGAAAGGAGTCTGGCGCAAGACGGTGCTCTTTCTCTGCTCCATCCCGCTCGCCATCGCGGGAAATCTGGCCCGCATCGTCATGCTCACGATCGGCACCATCGCCATGGGGTCCGAAGTGGCGATCGGCACACTGGAGAAGCCCACGTTTTTCCACATGATGGCGGGATACCTTGTTTTCGGTGTGGCGCTTGCCGGCATGCTTGGTGTCGGGTGGTTGTTGAATGCCGATTTCTCATCTTGGAGGGAACGCTTCACCCGCATGCCTCCCGCTCCACCGTCCGCAGAACGCGATCCCTTATCCGGGGCGAAAAAGCGCCGGCAGGACGAGTATTAAACCAGAAAACGGCGATTGCCCGTGTGAACGCCTGCAAGGAACACTGCCTGGGCGAGGAATCACAGACTGCGGATCAACTCACGTTTTGCAGTCCGCGATGATGGGATTGCGGGATGTTCTTCCATCGGATTCGGCGAGGTGTTATGGGTTTTGTCCATGGAGGAATTGCGCCCACTGGTTTCCATTGTCACTCCGCTTTTCAACGAAGCGGAGAACCTTGATGCGCTCGGCTCCCGGTTGGGAGCTGTTTTTGAGGCGAACAAGGATGTTTCCTGGGAGTGGGTGGCCGTGGACGATGGAAGCTCGGATGGCACGGCACTGCGACTGAAAGACGCTCTTGTAAGAGCGCCTCGCTGGCAGATGATTCGATTTTCCAGGAATTTCGGGCAGCAGGCGGCCCTCCGGGCCGGGCTCGCCTCCGCATCCGGCGACGCTGTGATTTTTCTGGATGCCGACTTGCAGGACCCGCCGGAGGTTATTCCGGAACTGGTCGTCAAATGGAAGGCCGGGGCGCAGGTCGTATTTGCCGCCCGGCGTTCGCGGGGCGAGACGTTTCCAAGAAGGCTGCTGATCACTCTTTTCCACAGCGGGTTTCAGATCCTCGCGGGGCGGATCATGCCGCAGGACAGCGGGAATTTCGGGCTCTGCGACAGGGAGGTGGCGGACATATTGAGGAAGCTTCCCGAGCACGATGCGTTCCTTCCGGCGCTCCGTGCGTGGACCGGGTTTG
This sequence comes from Verrucomicrobiaceae bacterium, assembly GCA_007280915.1. GTDB lineage: Bacteria > Verrucomicrobiota > Verrucomicrobiia > Chthoniobacterales > Terrimicrobiaceae > QYQL01. The sequence continues at coordinate 1,427 of QYQL01000116.1, forward strand.
AGACTGCGACCGTGGAATACGACCGTGCCGCCCGCTTGAGCGGCAAGGGGCTTTCTTTTAGCAGGCTCGTTGGTTTTGCGTGGAATGCAGTCACTGCGTTCAGCGACGCCCCCCTGAGACTGATCTTTCTTTCCGGGCTCGTGATCTCCGCTTTGAGCTTCACCTACGGGTCGGTGCTTCTTGCGCAGCGGATTCTCCAGTTTTTCGGATTTTTCAAAGATCTCGAAGTGCTTGGGTTCACCACCGTTGCTGTCGCTGTTTTCTTCATGGGCGGGGTCCAACTGCTTTCCATCGGAATCATCGGAGAATACCTCGCCCGTGTTTACCGTGAGGTGAAAGGCCGGCCACACTTCATAGTCTCCAAGCGCGAGGCAGGAGACCAGCGGATTCCATGACTTTTTCTCCGCTGGCGAGGGGAAGTATTCTTCTCGCAACACTTTCTCCTGCACGGTGGGCGGTGATCGGATTTGCCGTGCTGCTTTTGTCGCTCAGCAATGACAGCATCGACATGGACGAGGCGCAGACGTGGGACTACGCGCGGCTCGGGACATTTTCCGCGTTTTGCCACGAGCTGAAAACCGATTCGAACTCGGAAGCGCAGATGCCGCTGGGGATGTTTTCTTTCTGGGCATGGACGCGGGCTTTTGGGACACGGGAACTGGCGATGAGATCGCTCAACCTTCTCTGGGCCGCAATTGTGTTGGCGGCCCTGGCGCGCGTTGGGCGCCAGGTTTCTATTCCCTGGCTCCCCATCCTTTTCGCAATCCAGCCGTTCACGTGGTATTGCATGAATCACGCCCGAACGCCGCTCATGCAGATGGCGGGAGGCGCGCTCCTCCTTTCTGGAACACTGGGCCATCTTCATCGCCGACAGACGGATGGAGGAATCGGTGTGGATCTTTGTATCGGAGCGGTTCTCCTCTGCGGGGCAAGCATGCTGGGACTGGTTCCGCTCATCGCGATTGTCGCAGGGCTTTCCGTTCATGGGATCCTGAGCAGGCTTCTGGTGCCGAAATCCGGAAAAGTCCTACTGATCGCCACTCTCCTCATCCTTGCCGCGCTTGGCATCTACTACGGCTCCACGCTCCTCCGGGGAGCCGGCGGAGCGAAAATCTGGTCTGTCTCGCCCGCCAATATCCTGTTTGTAGCCTACGAGTTTCTGGGCTTTCAGGGCCTCGGCCCCGGCCGTCAGGAATTGAGGTCCATCATGAAGGGCCTCTCTTCTGCGCGAGACCTCCTGCCTTTCCTCCCGGGCTTTCTGGTCCTTGCCTCGGCCTATTGCCTCATCCTCCTCTTCGCCTTCAAATCATGGATGACGCGGAATCCCGGCACCATCCGCGCAGTCTACACACAGGAGGAAAGCCCTTCCTCCCCGCAGCGCCGTCCCCGCCTGTTTTTCTTCTGGCTGATGAGTGTCGGCGTGTCGGTTCTGAGCGCATGCCTTCTTTATGTGTTGGCCGCCGCTGCAAGATTCCCGTTCTGGGGGAGGCACTTGGCGGGGGTTTTCCCATTTTGGGTGCTGGCTTTGGCCATCACGATTTACTGGGCGCGGCAGGGGATCTGGAGAAAAGCAGGACGCCTTGCCGGAGGTGGACTCATCGTCCTGCTGCTGGCCTCCTCGATCTTGATCCGCTTCGCCCCGTTTCACCGTCATGATGACTACCGCGGAGCGGTCGCGGAGGCGCTGAGAATTTCTTCCAGAGGCGGCATTGTCTGGTGGGTGGCCGACCACTCCGGCGGGGAATACTACGGGCTTCCGCTGGCCGATGTGCCGACGAACCGGCCGGGAGAGATCCAGTTTTCCATGAACCGCGCGGATTCGGGAAATCCCGATGCCATCATCATTTCGCGTCCGGACAACTTCGATGTTCCCGGGACGGCGTCGCGCCTCATCGCCTCGGGAGCCTACCAAAAAAAACGCGTTCTCCAAGCCTTCGAAGTCTGGGAGAAAATCAGGTGAGGCGAGATGTTTCAAAAATCACAGTTGGAGCAGGAAGTTAAATCTGGCAGATTTTCCCTGTGATTCGTTTGATCAGGTTTTTTCTGGGAAAGCTGGGTTTTGTGGTCAAGCGCAGGCGAAAAGGCATTCTCCGTTCCCGATCGCAAGGGAGCGAAAGGGTTTGCTCTGGAAACCTGATGAGTTCCATCCATGGCGGGAATATCTACGAAGGATTTTCCTATGCGAACTATCCCTGCGATATCGCGGGCTGGGGAGGCGATTCGGCGGCATTTGGAGAATTGATTGCGGGTGTCCGGCCGGGTCTGATCATCGAGGTTGGGTCCTGGAAAGGGGCCTCTGCCATTACCATGGCTGATGCGCTGAAGGCCGGAGGGCTCGATGGAAAAATTCTCTGCATTGATACCTGGCTGGGGGCGCTTGAGTTCCGGTTGGACCAGAGCGATCCGGAGCGGTTCAAGGCACTGGACTGCCGACATGGATACCCGCAGGTTTACTTTCAATTTCTGGCAAACGTGTGCCACAGCGGCCACCAGGACCGGATTGTGCCGTTCCCGATCGACTCCGCCGCTGCTGCGCTCTGGCTTCTGTCCCACGGGGTATCCGCAGACCTCATCTACATTGACGGCAGCCATGAGGAGGAAGCCGTTTATCAGGATCTCTTGGATTACAGCGCGGTCCTGCGGCCGGGAGGAATTCTTTTCGGAGACGACTGGGAGTGGAGCGGCGTTCGCGCAGCTGTCGAGCGGTTTGCCCGGGAGGAACGCCTTCCCATCACCCGCTGCCACGACAAGTGGGTTTTATCGAATTAGCTGCGCATGCTTCTTCTGCTTATTTTCTCCGGTATTTGGATGATCTCTCTCTCGGGCTGGGGGGGGCTTTTTCTTCAGTCCCTGCCGGGTGTTTCGCACCGGGGCGGTCTGGAAGATTTCGGCATCCGGGTGGTGCTCGGGCACATTCCCGTTCTGGCCATCGGTTTTGTGGTCCATCTGGTCTCCCCTCTTCTGATCTGGTATATTTCTTTGCTGCCGCTTGGGGGACTTCTGCTGGCTGGCCGGCAGATAAAATCTTTTTTTCTTCGAGCGTGCGTCCCGGCTTTTGCGCTCGCGATTTTCACAGCCTTTTTCGCCTCCCGCCCGATCGCGCACGGTGACTCCGGCTATTATGGCATCCCGGTGATTTCATGGATTGCGGGCGATTCTGTCGTTCGTGGCCTGGCGAATCTTGATCCGACATACGGATACAACAGTTCATGGTGGGTTCTGGCATCCGTCATGTCCTGGCCGGTTGGAGCGCGCCTCGGGGTCATCTGCGTGAGTGTTCCTTTTCTATGCGGCGTGGGGATGATCCTTCTCAGCGCAATCCACCGCGTGCTGACAGGAAAGGGCTCGCGTGCCGACTGGTATCTCATTCCGGCATTCTATCTCTGGTTCAGGCAGATCGTCGGGGTGAACACACCATCCCCCTCAACCGACATCCCGGCGAATTTATGCATGCTGTTGGCGTTCCATGCCATGGTGCGCGGATTGGACAGCATGCGCCCGGTTCCCTCAACCCTGCCCGGCAGGACCGGAAACCCGGGATACCCGGGCGTTTCGGAAGAAGTATTATTTTTCGCCTCGTTCTCCGTTCTGGCGGCATCTGCAAAGTTGTCTGCCGGTCTCCTCCTGCTCGCGGCATTTGTCTGGATGGCTATTCTGATTTTCAAAGACCGTCACGCGCGATCAATCCTTTGGACCCGGAAAGGCCTTTTCTTTTGGCTTGGCGCTCTCTTGACCGTCCAATTGTTTCACGGTTTTCTGCTTTCCGGCTATCCCTTGTTTCCCTCGGGACTCGGAGGCTGGTGGGACATTTCGTGGAGGGTGGATCCCAGCCTTCCCGCAGCCACCGTCCAGCGGGCGCACGATTGGGCTCAAACATTCGGAGCAACGACTGCAGAAACCGCAAGGGTGCCCGGATGGCGGCTGTGGATCGAGCGACAGGGCTCGGCAACGAACCTGCTCATGGCCGGAACCGCTGCGCTCGCAGGAGTTCTCGGTAGCGGCATCCTTCTTCTCCGGCGAAAGAAGGAGGCCCTCGCGGGAAGGTTTCTTCTCATTCCCGCAGCGGTGGCAGTCGGGTTGCTGGCATGGAATCTCATCCACGCGCCCGCGTTGAGGTTCGGAGCCGGCTACGCCTTTGCCATCCTCGGCTGCTTGGCGGGATTCGCGGGCCCGCTGCTGTCTGTGACAACCGGCAGGGTCGGCGTGATTTTTTGGATTGCTGCCAGCGCCCTGTCCATGTCGAAGCTTGCCACAGAGCGTCGCCCATCTTGGATTGATATCCCTCCTCTCCCGGTGAGCACCTTTGAAGAACGGAAAACAGACCAGGGTGAAACCATCTTTATCCCTGCCGGTGGGCTCGCATGGATTGGCCCCCGGCCCTCGACTCCCTCCTTTGAATTCAACCCCCGACTCTGGATTATACGCAGCCCTGGATCCGGAAAAACCCTTGAAATTCAATACCGAAAAAAATGAATTCGGGCAACCCGCTGCCGCGCAGCTGGAATCATTGAAAGTGCTTCAGACTTGACCAGCTCCGGCGGTCGCAGCATGAATAAGCAGGTGCTACCGGATATTCATGGAGACTTGGTAAAGCTGGACGGGATGGCCAATCGCGGTCCTTCGCGGCTGGCGATTTGCATTTTGGGTTTCAATTGCTCGTCCGCACTGTGAATCCGCTCGAAGCCCTGCGCGGTCTTGTCAGCCCCCATGCCAACCGATGGCGCGCCAACAGGCGATTCGAAGAGGCTTGCAGGGAGTTTGCAATCAGAGGGATTACCCCTCCAGTTCTTTACGATATCGGAGCCAGGTGGGGAGTCAGTGAGCCTTACGGCCGCTTGAAGTCGATTCCGGGGTTCCGCTCTGTCGGGTTTGAGCCGGATGCCGAAGAAGCTGCACGTCTGTCTGCAGCGCGGCATTTTGACATCGTCTGCCCGGTGGCCCTCGGGGATAGACACGAAAGGCGCAAGCTCCATATCGCGCGGGACCCGGGAAGTTCAACGCTGTTTCCTCCCGACATGCAGGAAATCGCACGTCACAGTGCCAGCACGCAGTTCGAGACCGTGGGCGAAACCGAGGTTGAGGTTCAGCCGCTCGACGATGTGATTCGTGATCAGAACCTGCCGGCACCGGATTTTATCAAGGTCGACTGCGAGGGGGCCGAAGGCATTATTTTTTCCGGAGCAACCGACACCCTCAAATCAGTGATCGGCATAACATTTGAAGCCCGCATGGTCGAGTTCTACAAAGGAGGAGCAACTCTTGGCCCTCTCCTTGAATTCTTTTTCAAAAAAGGTTTTGTCTGCTTGCGCATGAATCCTGTGGGGGCTTTTTTCGATACGCTGATGATGTTTGATGTCGTGATGATCCGACATCCGGAGAGCTGCAATTGTGAACGCGAAAATTTTTTGGGCGCGCTGTTCAGTCTTTTGCACGGCAGTTGGCTCTACGCGAAACGCTTTGAGGAGATCACTAAAGGGCGGCGCAATTTTTTTTCTGTAAAAGTTGAGAGTTAATTTTGGGGCAGGTCAGTAGGATTCATGTTGAGGTAGATTTTTCCGGTGAGCCACTCTTCGCTGATTTCGCAGAGGAGGGCGGAGATGAGACGGAGCAGGGAAG
>QYQL01000064.1 GCA_007280915.1 Verrucomicrobiaceae bacterium
AATCGGAGCTCGCCAGCACGCCCCGCAGAGGTACAAAAGAAAAGAAAAGACTTGCCAGCCAGCCAGAAATCTCCGACCAACGTCCCGTCAGCCAGCCCTGCAGAGTTTTAACAATTTAACGGAATAAAAAATTCCCCCTCCGGAAGACGCGGAGATCCTTGGAAAGATCATCTATCCCTTGCCGTTTAAACGAGAGGAAGAATCCGGCAATCGCCGCCGGCGTCTGGCGCAGGAGTGAGGCGCTCCGCCCGGGAGGTGCTTCCAACCGGGCTCTGAAAAGGTTGGGCAAAACCTTTTGGATTTACCTGCGTTCCGTTTTCGATTTGTCTCAAGGGCCTTCGCCGGCATGTCGAGAAACCATGACAGCGCGGAATTATTAATCCTGTGAAAACCACCACGCCCCTGTCCGAGATTCCGCCGGAACCGACCAACCGCGAACGGTTTCTTGCCGCGTGCCGGTGCGCACCGGTGGGTCGTCCGCCAGTTTGGCTGATGCGCCAGGCGGGGCGCGCGCTTCCGGAATACCGGAAACTCAAGGAAAAGCACACGTTCCTCGAGCTTGCCCGGACGCCCGAACTCGCGGCCGAAGTCACCCTGCAGCCGATCCGGCGTTTCGGTTTTGACGCGGCTGTTTTGTTCAGCGACATCCTGGTCGTGCCCGAGGCGATGGGGCAGCCCTACCACTTCCGTGAGAATGGCGGCGGCATCGAGATGGAATTCCTCCTGAACTCGGCGGAGGATATCCGGCGTCTGGATCACAGGGGTGCTGTCGAGCGGCTCCATTATGTTTCGGAGGCGCTCGCCCTGATCAAGCCGGCTCTGGAAGGGCGCACGGCACTTCTCGGATTCGCGGGCTCGCCCTGGACGCTCGCGCGCTACATGATCGAAGGCGGAAGCTCCGGGAAGTCCGACCGCGCCAAGGAAATATTCTACTCCGAGCCCGGGCTGTTCGGCGAGCTGATGGAAAAGATCACATCTGTGGTGAGCGGCTTTCTGCAGATGCAAGTCGCATCCGGTGCCGAGGCGGTCCAGATTTTCGACAGCAACGGAGACATGCTCGCCGACAATGCCTACGAGGCGGCATCGGGCCGGTGGATCCGCGAGGTCATTGCCTCGCTCGATGGAAAAGTTCCGGTCATTTTGTTTTCGAGAGGCGGGATTGGCAGGCTCGATCAACTTGTCGCGACCGGCGCGAATGTGCTGAGCGTGGACTGGACCCAGCCGCTGGCCGGAATCCGAAGGCTCCTGCCGGACAACGTCGGAGTGCAGGGAAACCTCGATCCCTTTCTCCTCACCACGACGCCGGAGATTGTTGCCTCGGAGACCGCGCGGATTCTGCGAGACATGAGAGGCCTCCCGGGCCATGTGTTCAATCTGGGGCACGGGGTGACTCCGTCGGCAAAGCTCGAGTGTATCCAGGCGCTTGTGGACACTGTTAGAAGCTCCGGACAAGTCGGAAGGCTGAAGGAGGAAGTATGAAGTGCCAACTCCCCGTGCGCCGCACGTCTCTTCATTCCACATTCCACATTCCACATTTCGCATTGCCCGACGAAGGAGGGCCAGAATGAACCCGCTGCATGTCGATCTCGAGCTGGTGAAAAAATACAACGTGGCCGGGCCGCGGTATACCAGCTACCCCCCGGCGACGAAATTCACCGACGACTTTTCGGGCGAGGAGCTCTCCGCCCGCATCGATGCGAATAATGCCTCGGCGCGGGACCTTTCCATCTATTTTCACATTCCATTCTGCGAAACGCTGTGCTGGTTCTGCGGCTGCACCACGGTCATCACGCTCAACCACGACAAAGGTGCGGGCTACATCGATTATCTTGCGAAGGAGGTCGCAAAGATGTCGCCGCGCCTACACCCCGCCCGCAAGGTTGTCCAGCTTCACTTCGGCGGGGGGTCTCCGACCTTCCTTCGCCCGGATGAAATCCGGAGGCTCGGAGGCATCATCCACAAACATTTCACGTTTTCGCCGGAGATCGAGGCGAGCGTGGAGGTCGATCCGCGCCGGCTCACTCGCGACCATCTGGTTGCCCTGCGCGAGATCGGTTTCAACCGCGCTTCGATGGGCGTGCAGGATTTTGATCCGAAAGTCCAGAAGGCGGTCCATCGCATCCAGCCGCGTGAAATGACCCAGCAGGCGATGGATTGGATGCGGGAGCTCGGCTTCCGCTCGATCAATCTCGACCTCATCTACGGGTTGCCCCACCAGACCCCGGATTCATTCGACGAAACCCTCGAAGCGGTTCTTGCCATGGAGCCCGACCGCCTCGCCATGTTCAGCTACGCGCATGTGCCGTGGATCAAGCCTGCTCAGAAAATTCTGGAACAAAAAATCCTGCCATCGCCCGAGACCAAGCTGCAGGTCCTCAAGCTGGTCATCGAAAAGCTGACCGCCGGTGGCCGCTATGTCTATATCGGCATGGATCACTTCGCCCGGCCGGACGACGAACTCGCCGTGGCCCAGCGCAACAAGCAGCTCCAACGGAATTTCCAAGGATACAGCACGCGCTCGGGCTCGGACATCTACGCATTCGGGATGTCGAGCATCTCCCAAATTCCCGATGCCTACTGGCAGAATGAAAAAGAGCTGCCGAAATATCAGGATGCCGTGGATGCCGGACGGATGCCGTGGCATCGCGCCTATTTCGTGACGGATGACGACAAAATCCGGCGCGAGACCATCATGCGGGTGATGTGTGATCTGTCGCTCGATTTCGCGGCGATGTCACGGAAACTCGGCATCGACTTCGAGAGCCATTTTGCCGGCGAACTCGCCGGGCTCGAGCCTTTTCAGGCCGACGGTCTGGTGCAGCGCACTCCCGGAGGTTTCACAGTCACCGACAGCGGACGCCTGTTCATCCGCAACATTGCGATGTGCTTCGACAATACCCTCGTCCCGGCAGGCGAACGCAGGCACTCCAGGACGATCTGATGAAATCCGTCGCGATTATCGGGGCGGGCGTCAGCGGGCTGACAGCGGCATTCTACCTCAAGCGCGCGGGCATTCCTGTGACGGTTTTCGAGGCTGGTGGCCGCGTTGGTGGCGTGATCCGGTCTCTCCGGCAGGACGGCTATCTCGCGGAGTCCGGCCCGAACACGATCCTGGAGACGTCGCCAAAAATCGCCGCACTCATCCGCGATGCGGGTTTGGAATCCCGCCGCCTTGAGCCGCCACGCGAGGCCGAAGCGCGATACGTGGTCCGCTACAAGCGGCCGATTGCCATGCCCGGCTCGCCGCTCGGTTTTTTGACGACGAAACTATTCACGCCCCGGGCGAAGCTGGCAGTGCTGCAGGAGCCGTTCGTTCCGGCCCGTCGCGACGGGGTGGAGGAAAGCATCGCCGGGTTTGTCGTGCGGCGTCTTGGCCGGGAATTTCTTGACCATGCGATCGACGCGATGGTGGCCGGAGTTTATGCCGGCGATCCCGGCAAGCTGTCCGTGCAGCAGGCATTCCCGAAACTCGCGGCGCTCGAAGAAAAATACGGGTCCCTCATCAAGGGCCAGATCCTCGGCGCGCGGGAGCGCAGGAAGCGCGGCGAAATCGCCAAGGACCGCGCACCGAAGTTTTCTTTTGATGAGGGTCTCCAAGTGCTGCCGGATACATTGCGCGAGCGACTCGGGGATGACGTGCGACTCAACACTTCGGTCGCGGGGCTTGCGCGGGCTTCAGACGGACTGAAGCTGGATATCCTCCCGGGTGACGGTGCCGGCTCCGGATACGGTGCCGTGATCTATGCGGGAACGGCATTCCAGCTTGCGAAGTTGCAGACCGAATCGGCCGGGGAACTCTTTTCGCAGTTCTCGGAAATTCGTCATCCTCCCGTGGCAAGTGTGGTTCTGGGTTTCCGCCGCGAAGACGTGGCCCATCCCTGCCAGGGGTTCGGTGCGCTGATTCCCGGGGTCGAGGGGTTCAATATCCTTGGAACGATTTTTTCCTCTTCGCTGTTTCCCAATCGGGCGCCCGCAGGGCATGTCACACTCACGAGCTATATCGGAGGCGAACGGCATCCGGAGCTGGCCTCCCTGTCGCCGGAGGAACTCTTCGAGCTGACGCAGGGGGATTTGAGCGTCCTGTTTGGAGTGAAGGGTCGGCCGACGTTCCGGCACTGCGCTTTCTATCCCATGGCCATCCCGCAATACAATGTCGGCTACGGCCGCCATCGTGCTGCGATGACCGAAATCGAACGCTGCATCCCGGGCCTGTTTCTTGCCGGGCATTACCGCGACGGCATTTCGCTGGGAGATTCGATCGTCTCCGGCTGCAATATTGCGGAACGGGTTGAAAAATATCTGGCCGACGCATGATTCTCCTCCTGAAAAATCCGGGCGACAGGAAACCGGAAACCCTGTAGATTTTTTGAGCAAAAGGAACAGCCATGCCAACAACACTCGAATCCATCACGCACGAAGTGCTGGAGCTGCCCCGAGACCAGCAACTCCGCCTAGCCTACTACGTCCTGTCTCTGGATGAGACGCCGGTCGATCCGGACGTTGAAGCCGCCTGGGACAACGAAATCCGCGCCCGTCTTTCCGCCGTGCGGGAAGGCCGGGCAGAACTCATCTCTTGGGAGAAAGTGCGGGAAGAAGTGCGGGAACGCTTGCGCGAATGCAGATAATTTTCACCACGGAAGCCCGTTTCGAAATGGTCGAAGCATCGCTTTACCACGAGGGTTTGCGTCCGGGACTGGGTGGCGACTTCGAGGCGGAAATCACCTACTATCTGCACAGCGTTGCGGCGGCACCGGAGCTCCCCCGCCTGCGAAAAGGCGATTATCGCAGGGTAAACCTCCGCCGGTTTCCCTATTATATCTCCTACTCCATCGAACAGGGGGCGGTCATTATATTGGCCGTCGGCCACGGTGCCCGCAGACCGGAATACTGGATAAAGGCCAAGCCGTGATCCCGCCGAAAGAAAGTCAGCTGCCTTCTCGCAAGCCCGGCGTCCTGTTGATCAACCTCGGTTCGCCGGACTCCACATCCGTGTCTGATGTCAGGAAGTATCTGCGCGAATTCCTCATGGATCCACGCGTGCTCGACGCACCGTGGCCAATTCGCTGGGGTGTCGTCAACCTTGCCATCCTCCCGAGGCGCCCGGTGGAATCGGCGGAGGCGTATAAGAAAATCTGGACCCGGGAGGGTTCGCCACTTGTTGCCACCAGCCGCCATGTGCAGCGCGAGTTGCAGCAACGGGTCGGCGAGGCCTTGGTGATTGAACTCGCGATGCGCTATCAGACCCCCGACATCGAATCCGCTGTCACGCGGCTGCGCGCGCAGCGCGTCACCGATTTGCTGGTGTTCCCGCTGTTTCCGCATTTTGCGATGTCGAGTTTTGAAACAGCCGTCGTCCGCGCCCGGGAAGTCGCCGCAGAACTGGCGCCGGAGATGAAGCTGAAAATCGTGGAGCCGTATTACAACAATCCCGACTATATCGAGGCGCTTGCGGCCAGTGCGGCGGATTTTCTCGGCGCGGGATACGATCATCTGTTGTTCAGCTTCCACGGCCTGCCGGAGCGCCATCTGCGCAAAGCCGATCCGACCGGCAGCCACTGTCTGGCGACACCCGACTGCTGCACGACTCCAAGCCCTGCGCATCGCACATGCTACCGCGCACAATGCTTCGCGACCGTCCGGGCATTTGTCGAGGCAGCCGGTGTGCCCGCTGAAAAATATTCGGTCTCGTTCCAATCGAGGCTCGGGCGCGACCCCTGGCTGAAACCCTATACCGACTTTGAATTCACCCGGCTCGCAGAAAACGGCGTGAAAAAACTGCTCGTAATCTGCCCGGCCTTCGTTTCCGACTGCCTCGAAACCCTCGAGGAAATCGCCATGCGCGGGCGCGAAATCTTCACCGAGGCAGGCGGAGTCGAATTTGCGCTCATCCCCTGCCTGAACGAGCATCCCCGCTGGCTCGATGCCCTGGAGAAAATGGTCCGCGAGGATCTATCGCGCTGAGCCCTGAGTGGCCTGAAAGCTGCGCCAGCGGGCGAGGGGGAGGGAGGCGAAGGCCATCAGCACAAGCTGGCTGATCATGAAGCCTGCGAGCCACGGCACGGCTTTGTTCATGAACCCGTAGGAATGCAGGCCGACCCCGAGCATGTTGACACCGAACCACGAAAAGCTCGTGATGACATTACCGAACAACGCCATCACCATCAGCCCCCGCTGTTTGATGAAGCCTCCCCAGCGGGCATGAAGGATGATGGCGCACCAGAGCACGATGAGCAGAGCCCCGTTTTCCTTGGGATCCCAACCCCAGAACCGGCCCCACGACTGGTCGGCCCAGATGCCGCCGAGCACGGTGCCGACAAAGCTGAACAGCGTCGCGAAGCAGACCACTCCGTAGGTCATGCGCGATAGCGATTGAGCAGACTCCTTCGTTAGCGAGCCGGTAAAAACGCCCCGCACGACGTAAATCATCGCCAGCGTTCCGGCGAGAAACATCGCCGAGTAGCCGATGGTGATCGTCACCACATGGGTCGCCAGCCAGATGTTCGTGTCGAGAACGGCCTGGAGCATCTCCAGCGTGTCGCCGCTGCCGGCGAGGTGGTGCGCGATGATCAGCGTGATGAATCCGATGGCTGCGGCGCAGGCCGAGCCGACGCCGTCCCGGAAAATTCTTTCGATGATCAGCCCGATGATGACGGTGCCCCAGCCGATGAGGATCGCCGACGAATAGAGATTCGTGACCGGCGGGCGGCCCTGCAGATACATGCGCGACCCGAGCCCGAAAGTATGGATGGCGAGGGCGAGCAGCAGCACGTAAAATGCGGCCGTGCCCAGTCTCCGGTTCCCTCCCAGCCAGGAGACGCACACCAGAAGAAACGCCAGCACGTAGAGCCCCATGGCCTGATAAAACGGCTCGAGTTGGTTGAAAAGAAACTCGTATGCGGCGCGGCCGGTTGCCTTTGGTTCGTTTGTTTTCAACCAGCCCGAGAGATCGTCCAGATGCTGGTTGAACAGGGCCGCATTCCCGTTGTGGTAGGCGTCACCGATGAGCGCGTAGTCCTTCGTGACAGGGGGAATCACCCCCGTCGAGATCGTCTGCAGGAGGCTCGTGCCGATGGAGAGCCATTCCTCGCGGGGGCTGGAGCCGGAGGGATCCGGCGGCACCGGCAGGGCGTAGGCCAACTCGGCCATCGTCTCGAAGCTGGTCGTCACCTGTGAAAACGCGTTGATTTTTTCCTGGTCGAACGGCTCGCCCTTCCCGCTCTTTGCGGTTGCTTCAAGCGCCCCCGGAATCGTTTTTACGAACGCGTCGATCTCGCCGGCAAAATCATTGGCACCTTCCGGGCGCAGGGTGTTTTTCAGCCGCTGATAAAGCATCAGCGAGTTGCGCAGGTTGTAGATCGCGGTCTGATACGGGGAGCGTTTGGCTGATTCGACGCCCTCCACCTGCCCGCCATGAGTGTCGATTTTTTCGAGAAACGGCTGGAGTTCGGCGTAGCTGAAATATTTCCGGTCGTTCTGCTCCCAGCCGAACAGGCCGAGGACCTCGGGGTTGTGGATGACGAACGAGGGATACTTGTCGGCGACGGGAGCGTTGAACAGGACGTCGGCCAGCCAGTGTCTCGCATCGATGGATCGGCCGTCATCGAGGCGCAGCGTCTGCTTTCCGCGAAGAATCAGCAGCGAGTTGCGCGCGATCGTGTCGAACGGCTTGTTCCGGCCGTCGGACAGCACGGGAATTTTTCCGAATGTCACGAGGTCGAACTCGCCCGGCGCGGCTTTCGGCATCCGGGAGTTCGACAGGACCCAGAGCGCTGCGATCGCCAGCGCAATCCATGGAGAGTAGCGTTTCATTGTGCGTGATTCGTTTTCCGCCGGCGCAGGAACCTGACAAAGTGGTAGCCGAACTGGAGAAGAAGCCCGGCGGCCACGATGACGCAGGCGACATACGGCGCCACGAAGCTCGGGTTATAAACGTCCTGGAGAATCGTGGCGGTGTCGTTTTGTTCAAATCCCGACTGAAAAAACGTCTCGCCGCGGTAGCGCAGCGGATGGTTCATGTAGATCAGGACTTCGCGGTTCTCATTTTTTTCCGGGTCTTTGAGCACGGCATGGCTGGCAAAATTCTTGGCGATCTGTGTTCCGGCATACTGCTCGTGGGTGAATTTCTGCAGCGTGAGGCTGTAGGGTTTGTAATACCGTTGCGGCCGCATCACGAGACGCCACGGCTTGCCGCCGTAGGAAAACGCCTGCGATTCGACAAGCTGGTCGGAAACCAGCCAGGTTCCCAGGGACTGAGCCGCAGCTTCTCCTGAGGCCGGAATCGAAGTCATTTCGATCACCACGCTCTGGAGATCCCGTTCGTTTTCCGCAGTCGCCTGCGGAACCTCCGAGACCGCCAGTTGAGAGCCCGTGCCTTTTGTGGCGGCGGGAACGGCATTTGATCCCGCCTTGTCGAGCGGCTGCATCCGCGAGTTCTGGTAAAAATGTCGGATGGTGATCTGGAATGGCAGGCCCTCAATTTCGACTGCGCCGGGCTGCTTGAGTCTCGCTTCTGGAATGGCGACGACCTGGTCAAGCTGACTGTCCGATTCGTCGATGATCGCCAGCTCCATCGCACGCGAGTCCTCGGAGTAGTTTTTTGTTTCGCCAGGCGCGAGGCGCATGAAGCTTTCGACCGAGAGGAAATCGGTGAGGAGCACGCCTGCCAGCATGACGATGAGGCCGGCGTGCGTCAGCTGGATGCCGAGCTTGCTCCACGTCCAGCGGAACCTGCGGGCATGGGCCGCGATCAGGTTGATCAAAAGCACGCCGCCCAGAAGGTGCCCGCCCGGGAACACCGGGATTTTCAGGCCGTGAGATCCGGAGGGCCACCAGATGAGCAGGCTTTGAAAATACCGCTGCTGCACTTCATGGATGCCGAAATTCACCTGCGCCATCGTCCCGACGAAGACGAGTATCATCGCCAGAGAAAGGCAGATGACGGTGAGCTTCAGCGATGAAATGAAATCAAGAAGCCTGTTCCACATTTCGGTCACGGCTGAAATTGAACCGACTCAAGAAACTTCTGGAATCCCGCTTTCTCACTGCCGGCCAGCTGGTCTGGAGCAATCAACTTGAAGAACCAGCTCCTTCCGCCGATCCGCGCCCAGCCGGCCAGGATGCGCCCCTTCGGGCCGGTCATGTCCACGGTGAGGATCTCGCTGTCTTTTCCCGCCACAGGCACAACCAGGGATTTCAGTTCGCCGTCAGCAACCTCACCGAGGCCGATCTGCGAGCGCCAGCGGTTCACATTTCCCAGATCGCCGCCGCCGTCGCCGCCAAAGACGCTCACGGAAATATCCGCCTTCTCGCCGTTCTGCCCGGCAACCGCAAAGCTTGCATAGCGCATGGCCGCCGCCGCGCCTGCATTCCATCCCGCGGGAACTTCCCATTTGATCTGCTCCTTCTGCGGCTCAGGAGCCGCCGGGACAGCGGGAGCGGCAGAAGGCATGGAAGGAAGCGGGGCCGCTGGAGCAGCCGCCATCGGGTCCGGAGCGCTCGCCGTCTCGTTCATCCGCACCGAGCCGATCCACTGGATAAAGCCGTCTTTCTGCGATTCGGCGAGAGGAGCGTTACCGCGCATTTTGAAGAAGAATGATTTTCCATCGACCGGGGCGATGCCTGCGATGATCCGGCCTTCCTTTGCGGCATCCGCGCCCTCCGGCAATCCTTCAATATCGACCAGCGTCACATCACCGAGCGGCGAAGCCACATGCTGCGCCATTTGCGCCAGTTGCTCCGCGGTGATCGCGGGCTTGCCGAGCTGCGACAGCCAGCGGTTGACATTGTCGAGAACACCGCCTGCCGGTCCCGCAAGGGCCACCAGCGAAATGTCTGAGGAGGTTCCGTTCTCTCCTTTCACGAGATAGCTCGCCATGCGCATCGTGGTGAGCGGCTGCGCCACCCAATTCGAGGGCGGGTTTCCCGTGACTCGGGATGGCTCTGCGGCTGGTGCCATGGCGCTTGCAGGAGCGCCGATGGCGGGATGGTCCGGAGGCATCGCGCCCATGCCAGAACTTTCCGGCGCGGCGGCTTTCGGAGGCGCCGATGATTCCGTCTCCGCCTTGGAAACCCGATAGACTTGAACGGCGTTCTTGTCTTTGCAGGCAGGAATCGCCGCGCTCAAAATAATTAGTCCGCAAAGCAAACGCGTTTGAAAATATTTCATGGATTAAAAAGAGAGATGGTCATCTAAAGCCTGACAGGAACGGTGTCCAGACACTTTCGCAAATTCCATCACCGAGCGTTGCCTGGTTTGAAAAACAAAAAGCAACGGGAAAGGGGAACGCGATTCTCGCGGCCCTTCTTCGATTAGCGCAGGTCATACACGGTATCGATCGCTTTCCTGCCACATCTGTTCAAATTATTTTTGAGTCTTGCGGCTTCCAGGAAAATTCAACGCGGGCAAAATCCGGCTGATCAGGTTGGAGATTTGTTTTATAACAACTTCTCCATGAGGGTTATGTAAAATATCTTCCAGC
Source organism: Verrucomicrobiaceae bacterium (assembly GCA_007280915.1). Classification (GTDB taxonomy): domain Bacteria; phylum Verrucomicrobiota; class Verrucomicrobiia; order Chthoniobacterales; family Terrimicrobiaceae; genus QYQL01. The sequence continues at coordinate 10,479 of QYQL01000064.1, forward strand.
TGGAAGCGGCAAAATTCCAGCAATCCTTTCTGAGCAATAGGCAGGAAGAGAATCGCAATCCGCAAGTAGCCATCCGTCCAACGGCTCTGCTAGAAATCCTGCCCGTCAACCATTAGAAATTCTTATCAACCCGATTTTCGCTCCGATCATGACCAATTCCCAAGTGACCCCAGACTGCAGTTCCAGGAACGCTTCAGAAACAAAGTAACAGGCAAACAAAAAACAAAATCCATGAACAGACCCTCGTTTTTCCAAGTGCGCTCCTTCCTGACGCGAACCTTTCAAGGCAGGCGCGCAAAAATTGCCGGGCTTTCCGCCGCCTGCACCGCCTTGACTCTGGTGCTGATTTCCTGCGGGACGTTGAGCCAGCCGATTGTGGCGCCGCCGAACATCCCGGGCGCGACATTCGTCGGGACGAAAGCCTGCGCCGATTGCCATGAGGAGATGGTCCGTGATTTCAAAACCGCCGACCACTCGCGGCTGATGGCTCCCGGCAAGAACGCCGAGAATGCAGGTTGCGAATCCTGCCACGGCCCCGGCAGCCTGCACATCAGCTCCGGCGGCAGCTCACGGATGATCGTCAATCCCGGAAAGGACCCGGAAGCATGCTTCAAGTGCCATCTGGAAATCCGCAGCAAGTTCATGCTCCCCTACCGTCACGCGGTGATGGAAGGCCGGGTCAGCTGCGGCGATTGTCACAATCCGCACAAGGGAGAGATGTTCAAAGGCGGCGGCGCGACAAACATGATGACCCGCAATGAGATTTGCTTCCAGTGCCACACGGCACAGCGCGGTCCCTTCGTATTTGAGCACGAGGCCCTCCGCGAGGGATGCACGACCTGCCACGATCCCCACGGTTCGGTCAACCAGAAAATGCTCGTCGCCCGCAACCAGATCCTCTGCCTGAAGTGCCACTACCAGCAGCAGTCGGGATTTGCCGCCAGCGCGAATAGCAACAGTGGCGGACGGACGCTGGTCATCGGCGAGGGAAGCCACTCCAGCCGGTTGTCGCAAGGCACCTGCTGGTCCGGCGGCTGCCACGAAGCGGTGCACGGCTCCCAAGTCAACTCCCACCTCAGATACTAACAATAACAAAGCATATCCATCCCAACATGAAAAACATGGCTCGCCTAATACCAAACCGCTGTGTTCGCATAGCCGCTCTCGCGCTCTGCGCCGGATTGCTGAGCGGGAACCCGCTTTGCGCCGGAGATACCAAGACCATCACCCCGGCCGAGGAGGATCCGTTCTTCAATAACTGGATGAACCTCACCATGGGAGGGGTCATCATCAACGGCAGCAAGGCCCAGTTCCAGCATGCGAATCCGACCAACTCCCCGCTGTATGGGGGCATCCAGGACATGCACATCGAGAAGTCGCTGGGCAAGGCCCAGATGACCCTCGATGCGCGGGCGATCTTCTCAAACAGCGACTACAAGGTCAAACTCGACATCACCCTGCCCGATGTCGGGTATATCCAGGGCGGCTTCACCGAGTTCTGCACCTATTACAACGGAAACGGCGGGTATCTGCCGCCGAACGACAACCTTCCGAACGGGCGCTTCTATCCCGGGCCCGAATTCGCCCTCTACCGTGGGCTGGCTTGGTTGGAGGTGGGATTGCGGGTTCCGAATTTCCCTGAGCTGACGTTCCGCTATGAGCACGCGTTCCGCGCCGGGCAAAAGGATTCGACAATCTGGGGAGGAACCCAGTCCTCAGCGGCGCCGAGTACGGCCTGGCCCGCACCCACAGTCACCCCCATCAACCCGCAGACCGGGCGGGTGACAACCAATTATCCCAACACCACGTCAGGCTACCGCTCCTCTGTCCGTAAGATCCTTCCGGCCTTCCGCAATATCAACGAGCAGCGCGACACTCTGGCCTTCGACGGGAAGTATCTCTTCGGGAAACCCGAGGCGATGGGCAACACCGAGCTGAACTTCGGGTTGCGCTACGACTACATCAACAACAGCGACTCTCTCAACTACCAGACCGCTCCCGGCGGGGCATCCACGGTGCTGGGCTCTTCGACGGCGTTCAACGTGTTCAACATCCCCCAGGTTCCCACCAACTACTACACCACGCAAACCGACAGCCAGAAGTCGGCGAGCCTGAACGGTCACGCCTCGACGATCACGCGGTTCGGGGACAAGCTTTGGCTCACGGTGGGCTACGGCTACACGGCGGTCTCCTCCAGCATCAGCGGCGAGCGCATCAATGGCCCGGAGTTCGGCAGTCCCTATTCCGCCTATTACAACAATCTCGCCTATGCGGGGCTGAACGGCGGATATGTGGATCTCGGGGGCAATGCCAAGATGGGGCAGAGCGTCACGACCGTCAACCTGATGTGGATGCCCATCGAGGGCCTGACAATCATCCCGGCCATCCGCTTTGAAAATGACAACACCCTCGCCTCGTCCTCCCGCCTCACGCAAATCTCACAGACGACCAACGCGACTGGGGCGCTGCTGACCCCGAGAGCTGGGAGAAGGGCTGCCACCACCGCCTACCAGCTCGTTTCCCCCGCCACGACCGTCAACCAGCCCACCATTGTCAATAGCGCGGTCTCCCTCAATGAGTTCAACCAGTCGCTGGACATCCGCTACTCCAAACTTCGCAACTGGGTTCTCTACGCCAGGGGGGAATGGACGGAGGCCTACGAGGACCGACAGATCAACACGCCTCACAACAGCTTCAACGGGCTCACCCAGTTCAAGGATTGGAATTCCCCGGCGGCTTACTGGCAGAACCCGAATATCTACAATTTCAACGGATCCAACTCGAACATCCGGCAGAAATACACCCTGGGAGCAAACTGGTATCCGATGCCACAGTTGAGCTTGGCAGTCCAATACTATGCCTCGTTACAGAACATCAATCAGACGATCTACTCGGACGATCCGACCCGGGTCAACCCGCGCTACTATTTCGGGTCGCCCCAGATTCCGCCCCAGACGACGACGAAGTTCAGCTCGACCGGTGCGTATTCCGCCTCGACCAACCAGCGGCTTATGAACCAGTTCTGGTTTACCAACGATGTGAACTTCCGGGCGACATGGCAGGCGCTGCCGAACCTCAATCTCGTGACCCGGTTCGACTTCCAGCGGACCCAGATCGATTCCCAGTGGGAGCTCACGAGTTCCATGGAGGAGCCCAATGTGTTCCCGGCTGGCCAGAGCGGTCTCGTCACGACCGGCATCATCAGCGAGAGCATGACATGGAACCCCCTCGACCGGATGTATGTGCAGGGCAACCTCTCATATGTCGCGAACACGATCACGTCCCCAGCAGCCGGCCTTTCGTCGGCGTTCACCAACTCGGAGAACAACTATTGGACCGCGAGCGTCGGCATGGGGTATGCCCTCGACAACAAAACGCAGATCAACCTCGACGGGTCATACTACTGCGCGACCAACTACGTGAACAATTCGGCGACCGGCGTGCCCTACGGCGCGGGCGCCACCGAGTTCGATTTCTCCGTCGGCGTCACCCGCCAGATCTCGAGAAATATCGGGATCTCGGTGAAGTATTACTACAACAGCTACCGTGATCTCCTTTCTGGAGGAAACAACAGCTACACCGCACAGATCATCTCCACCAACCTGCAGGTCATGTTCTAACGCAACACGCCCCACCAACCAAAACCAAGAAAGTTATTATAAAGCCCGTGAAAACAACAACATCGCTCATCGTTTCATCAATGATTTGTGCAGCCAGCCTCGTCTCCGCGTCCGACGGAAAGTCGCTGTTCGACACCAATTGCGCCAAGTGCCATGGAACCGACGGCAAGGGGGCCACGAAAATGGGAATGAAGGCCGGAGCCAAGGACCTGACGGATGCCAAGGTTCAGGCGGAGCTGACGGACGCTAAAATCTCCACTTCCATCAAGGAAGGCATCAAGGAAGGCGACAAGACCAAGATGAAAGCCTTCCCCGATCTGAGCGCCGACGACATCCAGGCACTCGTTGGTTACGTCAAATCGCTCAAGAAATAAGGCGAAGTCCGAAAATACAATTCCTCGAATGGAGTTCCATAGCTCAGGCTGGTTTGGTCCGCATGAAAATGATTGGACCAATCCAGCCCGTGGGCGGGAATTGTTTTAGGGTTCCAGGGAAATATTTTTACGGGTCACCATGAGAGACTCAACCAAAACCGCCATCGTTCTGAGCAGCTTGGCGGTGGTTTTCCTGGCTCTGGCAGCCGGGTTCCTTTTCAAGGCTTGGGGGCAGACCGCGCCTTTGCAGACGATTCCGCTCGTTGACCCCGAGTTTATCAAGACGGCCACCGTCCGGGTTTCCTACGCGGAACTGGCCGCCGCAGGCGAGGATCTTTCGGATTTCGATTGCTACGGATGCCACGAGAAGGGCAAGCCGCCGACGCTTCGCTTCGATGAAAATCACAATCTGATTGTTCCGGAGGAGCACAAGGACATCGTCATGGGGCATGGCCGGAACAGCCGCAACAACCTTTGCACCAACTGCCATGATGAAGCGAATTTGGAACTCTTCCAGACCCGCGATGGCCGCGAACTGAAATTCTCGGAGAGCACCCAGCTGTGCGGCAGTTGTCACGGCCCGACCTTCAGGGACTGGGAAGCCGGAGCGCACGGGCGCACGAGCGGCTACTGGAACCGGGATCTGGGACCAATTTCGCGTAAAGATTGCGTTTCGTGCCACAACCCGCACTCCCCGAAATTTCCCGGACGTCACCCCGCCCCGCCGCCTCATATTCTGCATCCCACGCTGAAGCCCGCCCCTGTCTCTGAAGGAGAACATTAAGCATGTCTGATCAACCCAATTCAGGAGAGAGCAATCCGCAGCCGGCCCCGGAGGGAATGAGCCGCCGCAGCTTCCTGCGAAGTTCGGCCGTCTTCGGCACCGGCCTGGCGGCGATTGCAGCCGGCCTGACCCCACTCCTCGACATCGAGAACTTCCCGTCCCTGCAGGAGTTCATGCAGAAGTATTACAAGGAGATGACGCCGGAGGAGATGAAAAAGGTCCTCGAGCGCATCGAGCGGGAGGTCGAGAAACAATACGGGATCCGCCCGCACGTGCGCGACCTGAAGCCGATGGACGGGGTCGAGTTTGTTTACTGTCTCAATCTCTCCCGCTGAATCGGCTGCCGGAAGTGCGTTCACGCCTGCGTGGCGGAGAACAACCAGTCCCGCAACCCGGAAATCCAATACATCCGCGTCCTGCAGATGGAGAACGGCTCGCTCGACATGGAAAAGGCCGTGCACGATTACGACCCGGAGAAGGTGCCGGTGAAGGGCCACTTTTACATGCCCGTCCAATGCCAGCAGTGCAAGAACCCGCCCTGCGTGAAGGTCTGCCCGGTCCACGCCACCTGGCAGGAGCCGGACGGGATCACGGTCATCGATTACAACTGGTGCATCGGCTGCCGGTATTGCGAGGCGGCTTGCCCCTACTGGGCCCGGCGCTTCAACTTCACCAAGCCCTCGATTCCGGCCGACCGGCTCAACCCGGAGATGGACTACCTCAGCAACCGCCCGCGCAGCCAGGGCGTGATGGAGAAGTGCCACTTCTGCCTTCAGCGCACCCGCGCCGGACGCTATCCCGCCTGCCTGGAGGTCTGCCCCACGGGAACGCGGAAATTCGGCAACATTCTGGACCCGAACAGCGAGGTCTCCTACATCCTCAAAAACAAGCGGGTCTTCATCCAGCTCAAAGAGGAACTGGGAACATCACCACGGTTTTTCTACTACTTCGACGTATGATAACAGCGATCAGAAATTATTATGTATTTCTCGGGCGCTGTGCTCGGATCGCCTTCGTCGGGGACTGGCGGTATTACGCGTGGATGGGGCTTCTCACGGTGTTCTGTCTGCTGGGACTCAATGCCTACTGCAGGCAGTTCGCGCACGGGCTTGTTACCACGGGCATGAGCGATCAGGTTTCGTGGGGGGTTTACATTGCGAACTTCACGTTCCTCGTCGGCGTAGCAGCCGCTGCGGTGATGATGGTCATCCCGGTTTACATCTACGACAACGAGGAATTGCACGACTTGGTGATTTTCGGCGAACTGCTGGCGGTGGCCGCGATCTTCATGTGCCTCGCGTTCGTCACGGTGGACCTCGGCAGACCGGACCGGTTCTGGCACCTGATCCCGGGGATCGGGCAGCTGAATTTTCCGGCGTCCATGCTCAGCTGGGACGTCATCGTCCTGAACGGCTACCTGCTGCTGAACGTCCACATCTGCGGTTACCTGCTCTACAGCCGCTACCAGAACAAGAAGCCGGCGAAGTGGTTTTACATACCTTTCGTTTTTATCGCGATCATCTGGGCGGTTTCGATCCACACGGTCACGGCATTCCTCTATGTGGGACTGGGCGGCAGGCCGTTCTGGAACCAAGCGATCATCGGCCCGCGCTTCCTGGCCTCGGCTTTTACTGCCGGACCAGCTCTGATCATCCTCGCGCTCCAGGTCATCCGTCACGTCACTCAATACCGCATCACCGACAAGGCTCTGCTCACGCTTCGCTCCATCGTGCAGGTCTCGATGATCATCAACGTGTTTCTGCTGATGTGCGAAGTCTTCACGGAATTCTATGCGGGCGGACTGCATATCACGTCGTCCAAATATTTGTATCTCGGGCTGCATGGTTATCATGCCTTGGTCCCGTGGATCTGGACGGCGATCACATTCAACCTTACCGCCATGGTGCTGTTGGTGCTGCCCGTGAGCCGGAGCCTGAAGTGGCTCAACCTCACCTGCGTGCTGTGCATCACCGGCATCTGGATCGAAAAAGGAATGGGGCTCGTCATCCCCGGGTTCATCCCGACCCCGCTCGGCCAGATCGTCGAATATTTTCCCTCCATCAACGAGACGCTCGTCTGCTTCGGCATCTGGGCCTTCGGCCTCCTCTGCTACACCATCTTTCTCCGCATGGCCGTCCCGATTCTTCAAGGTGAGCTTTCCAAGGCCAACGAGGGCATTTGAGCATGGGCAGGCAGCTCACAGCCGAAGATGCGAAAATGTCGCTGACCGCGCACCTGGTGGCGAAGGGCGGCGAGATCCGCGAAAAATACGGCTCGGAGATCGGCTGGAGCGAACTGCTCCGGATCCTCGACGACCGCTCCGCCTGCCGGTATCCGTGCGAAATCGTGTTTGATGCCCAGCCGCTGCAGGAGGGGGAATTCGCATTCCCCATGGCCAGGGGAGAACTCCCGGAGGACGGGTTCACCCTGTTCATCCACCCGTTTTTTCAAGCGCACCTTGACCGGGTCCCCTGCCTGGTTCTCTTCCAGCTTGTTGTGGTAAACTACGGGGAATTTGCCTCCGAATTGGACGCCGAAACGTTCGGTGCCGCGGCATTGGGAATTTCCAATGCCGAATATTATCAACTCCTCTGCACAACCGCCGATATGATGAAGAGATATTCCGGGATCGGTTGTTGTTGCCATTGAGCCTCCGGATATGCCATGAATTTAACACGCTCACAGGCGGGGGTCTCCCTGATCTTGAGCTAGCAATTCCAAAACCCACTGAAACAAAAACCATGAAACCAATAACAACAGCACTTCTCATTGTCGGATCACTCATCTGCGCCGCGAGCCTCGCTTCGGCTGCCGATGCGGCTGAAAACTGGGGCAAGCTCTGCGCTTCCTGCCATGCCAAGGACGGCAGCGGCAGCACGGTGATGGGAAAGAAAAATAACGTCGAGGACTATCGCTCCGCCGCCGTGCAGGCCAAGTTCACCGATGCACAGGCAATCCAGATCATCACCGACGGCAAGGACAAGATGAAGTCATTTAAAGAAAAACTGACTCCTGACGAAATCAAGGCTTTGGTCGCGTATATCCGCGGGATGAAGAAATAAGGTTTCCCGTCTCAATCGAAACTTCAAACTTGGAGCGGCCATGGCGCACGCCATGGCCGTCTGAATGATGAGTAAAAAACCCGCAAGTCGGTTTAGTTTGCGCAAACTGGTTCGTAACTGGATCAGTCTTGCGGGCGCGGTCATTGCCGCCGGCAGTTTCTTCGCGTTTCTGCTGCTGTTTTCGATCGAGATGTTCTCTCAGCACGGGAACCCCTACATGGGCATTCTTGCCTATCTGGTGGCCCCGAGTTTTCTGCTGGCCGGTCTCGTTCTCGTGCTGCTGGGCTACTGGCTGCACCTCCGCCAGGAGCGCCTGGCGATGGACGACGCGCCCCCGGTGGCGCTTACGATCGATTTCTCGCGGCCCCGGGACCGCAAGATCCTCGGCGTTTTCATTGCGGGCAGCGTGGTGTTTTTGTTCATGACCGCGGTCGGCAGCTACCAGACGTATCAGTTCACCGAGTCGGTCCACTTCTGCGGAAAATCCTGCCACCTTCCCATGGATCCGGAGTTCGTGACCTCCCAGCATTCCGCGCACGCCCGGGTGGAGTGCGTGGCCTGCCACGTGGGGAGCGGGGCGAGCGCCTATGTGAAAACGAAGATCAGCGGCATGCGCCAGCTGTATCATGTGACGATGGGCGACTTCCAGCGGCCGATCCGGCTGGATTCTACCAAGCTCCGCCCGGCGCGGGAGACGTGCGAACAATGCCACTGGCCGCAGAAATTCACCGGCGGGTTCGAGCGCACGTTCCGGCACTACCTGTCCGATGAAGCAAATACTCCGTTTTCTGTGAGGCTCCTTCTCAACGTGGGAGGAGGCGATCGGAAAAGCGGTCCGGTGGGCGGGATCCACTGGCACATGAACCTTGCCAACAAAATCGAATACATCGCCACGGACGACGAGCAGCGCGACATCCCCTGGGTCCGGCACACCGACGAAAAAGGCGTCGTCACCGAATACCGGAACCCGGATTTCAAGGGCGACCTGTCGAAATACCCCGTCCACAAAATGGACTGCATCGACTGCCACAACCGGCCAGCCCACAATTTCCTTTCACCGAATGAAGCGGTGGATATCTCCCTGGCTTGCGGGCGCCTGGATCCCTCAATTCCGTGGGTGAAATCCAAAGTCGTCGCTGCACTGGCTGCACCATACTCGACGCGGGAGGAGGCGCTGAAAAAAATCGACGAGTCGCTGCGCGCCGCCTATCCGGACAACCCGAAAGTGGGGGAAATCGTTGCCGAGGCGCAATCCATCTACAATGCGAACTTCTTCCCGGAAATGAAGGCCGACTGGCGTTCTTATCCGAACCACCTTAGCCACAAAAACTGGGAAGGTTGTTTCCGCTGCCATGACGGTAAGCACAAGACGACAGACGGAACCGGATCCATCAAGGCGAACGATTGCAAATCTTGCCATTTGATTCTGGCCCAGGGTAACGACGCGGAGATCAAGAAGCTCAATTCGGACGGATACGATTTCGTCCACATCGACGCCGAATACTCCGACTTCTCCTGCGCCGAATGCCACACCGGCGCGGCACCGAAGGAGTAGTTGCGGCGCCTGGCCGACGAGCACGCCCCCCGGAAGCGAGGGGTCAAATTTTACGATTGCGGGAATCCCTCACGGCGGTAAACTTTCCCGAATCACTGTTCTTTTAATGCTCTTTACAGGGCCACTCTTGCACAACTGCAAGTAGCTGTGGGGTGTAATTGCATAAGTCATTGAATATCAGATAAGCCGGCGTGGCGGAATTGGCAGACGCGCACGACTCAAAATCGTGTTCCTTCGGGAGTGTGGGTTCGAGACCCTCCGCCGGTAAATCATTGCGAAGCATGCCTAACATTCCTTCCCCATACATTCTCGCGGGCGACATCGGCGGGACGAAATCCAACATTGCCACGTTCCGCGTCGTGGGAAACGAACTGCTTCTTGTGCGCAACCAGCGTTATCCGAGCACATCGTTTGCCGGGCTGAATGCGATTCTCCGGGCCTACCTTGCCGAGGACGAGCGTCCGATCCTGGCGGCCTGTTTCGGGGTTCCCGGCCCGGTTCACAACGGGCGGGCCAAGCCGACCAACCTGAACTGGGGAGTCGATGCGGCGGAAATTTCCGAGGAGTTCGAGATCCCGCATGTTGCGGTCATGAACGACCTGGCGGCGAATGCCTATGGCGTTTCCCACCTCAAGCCGGCGGATTTTGCGATCGTTCAAAAGGGAGCCTCGGACGCGGAAGGAAACCGCTGTGTCGTTTCGCCCGGCACGGGTCTCGGCGAGGCAGGGATGTATTGGGACGGAAAGCGCCATCATGTCTGGGCCTGTGAGGGCGGGCATGCCGACTTCGCGCCGCGCAGTCCTCTTGAGATCGCCCTCCTTGAGTATCTTCAAAAGCAGTTCGGCCACGTGAGCACCGAGCGGGTTGTCTCGGGCATGGGCATCGAAAACATCTACAAATTCCTGCGCGAAACCGGGCGGGGGAAGGAACTCCCCGCCGTCGCTGCGGAAATGAAAAAGACCGACCCGAACCGGATCATTTCGAAATACGCGGAATCCGGAGCCTGCCCGATGTGCGTGCAGACGCTCGAAATCTTTGTCGGATGTCTCGGTGCGGAAGCGAGCAACATGGCGTTGAAAACGATGGCGTCGGGCGGGGTCTATCTGGGCG
>QYQL01000015.1 GCA_007280915.1 Verrucomicrobiaceae bacterium
CTCAGAGGAACGACTTCCGTTCGGTTCTTCTCAGGGGAGGAGGCTTCGGACGTGGAGCAGAGGGCTGGTGTGCTTCCATATTATTCCAAACGCACGGTCTGCCCGGTAAAATGTCGCGGCGCGCCGGGACGTCGCGCCCTACCATCGGTAGGGTCGGGCCTCCGGACCGACCGCAGGCGCCCGTCGATTCCACCCGGTTCGATGTCAAAATGGTATTACCAGAACCTTGGATCGGTTTGGGCCAGCCTCCATGCGGTGTATTCCTGCCAGGATCGTGATTTCACGACGAATCCGCGGGGCTTCGGGTGGGGTGCCATGCGATTCGCAGCAGCAATGATCCGTTCCGCCCTTCGGACGTAATCGGCGGGAGAGTCAAGTCCCTTGCGGCCTGAACCCACAATCTTCATCGGGTTTGTTCGTAGCCGACAGACTCCCTTTCGTCGAGGGGGAGAGAAGGGCAATCAAAGCTTCCGTCAGAAATCAAACGCATTCGCGTCTTGCGGACGGAGGCTGATGGATATGTGTGCCTATCGTTTTTCAGGAACGTTCCGGCCCATGAGGATATCGTTCCACTTTCTGAGGCTTGCCGTTTGTGCCGGATCAAGCGCATCCGGCAAGTAGATTTCCACATAGGTGGCCTTGTAGGTTTCGTAGGCGAATTGAATGCCGACCGCCGCCTTGCCGCTGGAAACGGTTTCCGCTCCCGTGAACGGTCTCGACCATGCCGTCTTTGCTTGAAAGACAATGTAGGTGCGGTCCTTCGCATCGGACAGGTATTTTCCAAGGCCGTCTGCCCGCGGGATGGAGTCGCTGAGGGTTTCTTGAAAAAAGCCCAAGCTGGGCTGTCCCGGTCCGTTGAACTCCGCCATCAGACGGTCCATGATTTCCTGCTCAAGCGGCGGGGAATTTTTGGAATCATCCATCCTGAAAAAACCCAGAAATCCAAATTTGGAGGGAAAAGCGTCGCGGGTGGCGTGGACCGATTCCACCACGGAATCCACGAACCGTTTCTGGTCATACCCCGGGAGCGCGGTCAATTTTTTCGAAAGATCCCGGATCCCCTGGAGACCGACAACCGGCGAGTCCAACATCATCAGGGCCGGGTGGTCACTGAAACGCACCTTGGATCCATTCGGCAGAGAAACGGGATGGTCGGCCAGCGCCTTCATGTATGCTCGCCAAGCCTTCAATGTTGTCTGGCTCCATGGCACGGCGGTTTTCACCGTTCTTCGCCCGGGAGCATGGGACTCCCAGATTTCTGCATCCGGCAGCCGCGCCACGACATGTTCGGGAACTTCGACGGCGAACACCTCGACGTTCAACTTTTTTCCGGAGGTCTGCAAGGCGGCGAGGGCGGCATCCACTTTGGAGAAATCGTATTGCCCGGGCGTGGGCTCGGTATCCGCCCAGGAAAATCCGATTGTCACCCCTTCGACATAATCCAGATTGCGGACCTGCCCGATGATCTGCCGGGATTTTTCTGTTCCTCCCTGTGCGCCACCCAGACCCGACAGCACAAAAATCCCGCGCGGCCGGTCGGGCTTTAGGGGTTCCCCCATCGCGAGGCCCGTTGCAAGAACGGCCACCGAAGCCATCAGGCAGGAGATTTTATTCATCTCTCAGTAGACCGCATCCTTTGTCACGGCCGGGTCATTGTCCGTGCGGAATGGCGCGGCCGGGAGGCCGGCCTTGTTGTAGAGGTTGCAGGTTGGGTTGTCGGCCCACGCGTAGCGGACGGCGACCGGGGCCGGAACCTTGTCCGACCAGACGACGACGGAATCCCCATCGATCTTGGCATCCCCCCAGACCCATTTGTGGTCGGCTCCGCAGATGGCGAAGCCCTCGAGCTCACTGTTCGGGCTGTTGCGGACTAGCGGCGCGGTCTTTCCGGCAATCGTTTTGACATCGTAAGTGGCGGGAAGAGGTTTTGCGACGAGACCGCCGTCCGAGTGCGTAAATGCCAGACGGATTTTGCCGCCTTCGACTTTCATGGACTGATAAACAGGTCCGCTGAACGGGATCTTCCGGCCATAATCTTTTGCCAGGGCGATCCGTGCGAGGCGTTCGCCCGCATCCTTTTTGTTCTTCGGGTGGATATCCGCGGCTTCCCCGATGTCGATGAGCACAGCCTGTCCGGTATTCGGCAATTTGAGAGCTTGGGATTGCGCCTCGCGTAATTCCGCCCACGAGCTTTCGCTGGGTTCGGATTTTTTGCCCATGAAATTGGCAAGCTGGCAAAAATAGAACGGGAAGTCTCCCTGGTTCCACTGCTTGTGCCAGTCGGTGATCAGGAGAGGGAACGCGGTGCGGTATTGCCAGGCGCGGTCAGCATTGGTTTCACCCTGATACCAGATCACGCCACGCATGGCATACGGCAGGATCGGGGAGATCATGCCGTTGTAGAGGTAGCTGGCCACTTGATTCGGATTGGGAGGCATGGCCGGAGCCCGGGGAGCGGACGCCGATTTTTGCGCGTCGACAGCAGGGAATGCAAATTCCGCTTTGGCCAGCCAAGTTCCCGCAAGGGAGCTCACATTAGCCAGGGGCGCACCGGTAAATTTTGCCGCGGCGACCGGTTCGTAGAGCCGGATCGCAAGAACATTCCTGCCCTCGTTGATCCTGTCGGGAGAGATATTGTATTTGCGGACATAACCCGTGCCCGGAAAATTCCGATAGGTTGTTTGTTTGATGAGTGTGCCATTCCAATAGACGCTGTCGTATCCATCGACGGGAAGAGTGAGTTGGAGAATGTCTCCGTTCTTGGAAACCGTGACATCCTTGCGCAGCCAGACGGCCCCCGCTTCCGGGAGACCTGGCGCAGTCACCGCTCCCGGAATCGCCACGGGAATCCATCCATCCTGGGAGACATCCAATCCGGCATAGGCGGAGGGATCGGCAACCGGCTTGTCCTCGCGCGCGCTCTCCTTGACCCAGGAATCCATGCCTTCAACAAAGGCTTTCTTTTTGGCTGGATATTCTTTGTCAGCGGTCCAGAGACGCGCACGCGCGGCCTTGAGATCGGGAACGCTGTCGATGGCTTCGACACTGGTCCAAGCCTCGACCGGGGTGCCTCCCCATGAGGTTTGCACAAGTCCCACGGGCACTTTCAGCTCGTTCTGGAGTTTCTTGGCAAAGTAATACCCGGTTGCACAAAAGTCGCCGGAGGTTTCCGGGGAAGCGGCTACCCACTGGCCTTCGGTATCGTCCAGAGATTCCGGCGAGGCAACCAGCTTGACGTGGAACTGGCGGAGAAGCGGGTTGGCGGATTGCGCGACTTCCGCAGCTCCGCCGGTCGTTTCGCGTAAAACCCACACCATGTTGGACTGGCCCGAGGCGATCCAGACTTCTCCGACGAGAACATCGGAGAGAGCGAGTTTGTTTTTCCCCTCGACGGTCATTTCAAATGGTCCGGTCGGCGAATCTTTGAGATTCAGTGCGGTCATCCACCGGCCATCCGTCCCGGCCTTGGCTTTGACGCTTTGTCCGCCAAGGGTGACAGTCACTTCTTCGCCCGGATCCGCCTTGCCCCAGATCGGAACTTTGCCGGTTTTTTCCAACACCATGTGGTCGGAAATAATGGCAGGCAGCTTGACGTCCGCGAAGGCGACTGTCGCGAGGAGTATGCCGGTAAGAAACGGAACGATGCGCCGTAAGGGAAGTGACAATGTCATATTTAAAAATATGGAGTTTTGATTTGAATAAGGGATCTTATTCTTTCTCCAGAGAGATGGATTTGATCATCGGTTGAGCTGTGCTTGGAGCCATGTTCAAGCCGGTGAAATCCACGCGAAGAATATTGAAAACCGGGGGGAGGGACAAAGTCCCTCGCACTGTTTCTGTGGTTCCGGATTCCATATCCAATATGGTTGCCTCATAGGAATGATCGGCAGGTTTGTATAGGAGCGTCATTCGATAGGTCGCTCCCGGTTGAAACGGAATCTTGGGGCCAGGCACCATAGTGGTTTCCCCGCTGACACCGGTTTTTACAACGACACTCCATTTGACGGGATCTGGTGCCACGGCGTAGCGTAGCACTAAATGGTCTCCCGCCTCGCCGATATTGGCGAGAAGTTCCTTCTTTCCGGATTCGGAATTTGCAAATCCCAGCCAGATTCCGGGAACCCCCATGGCATCGACCCAGACATCTCCGGGGACGAACTCGAGTTCTGCCCGCACTGCGGAACCTTGCGCAAACAGGTTCGGGTCCACCTCGATGAAAAGGCTGACATTTCCATTTCCCCCCTTTATGGCAATGCCCTTGCCGGGAGCAAAAACCATCCCACTAAAGCCCGCTACCTGCCAGGCATTGCCCGCAGCACTGATCCCGCTCTGCTTAACGCTGTCGTCCGCCTTGATGGCATCGCGCTCCGGAACCCCGGGACCGTATTCAAAATATTCCTGGATGACGGGATCCGCATGGAGAGTCATGCCGGCGGTCAGGGCAAACAAAATTACAAGGCGGGGTGATTTCATAGGGCTGGTTTTAGGGAGAGATTCTCATTCTTTAAATCAAAACCGGCGGCTTCGCCGGCCAGGGCATTCGGAGCAATCCAGACATTGAAACGTCCGAGTTCCAGCAGGGTTTTCCCCGACTCGTCGAGGAACGAGAGCAAGCCGGGGGTGATTTGAAAGGTGACGCGTTTCTTTTCCCCGGGTTCAAGGTGAACTTTCTGGAATCCCTTGAGTTCACGAACCGGGCGTGCCCGTGAAGCGACTTCCTGCTGGATATAGAGTTGAACCACCTCGTCGGCCATGCGGCTTCCTTTGTTCTGAATCTCGATCGCAGCTGCCAGTTCTCCTTTTTGGTCCATATCCGGAGCACTCAACTCCACTTTGCCATACTCGACGGAACCATAAGTCAGCCCGAATCCGAATGGAAGCAATGGATCGGAGGAGCCGTCTTTGTATTTCACTTTCTTCCCACCGGGGAGCCCCGTATTCAGATGATTGTAATAGAGAGGCACCTGGCCGACGGACCGTGGGAAAGTCATGGTCAATCGACCCGAAGGACTGGCATCTCCGAAGAGCAGGTCTGCGATGGCATTGCCTCCCTGCACTCCGGGGTGCCATGCCTCAAGGACTGCCGACGCCTTTTGCAAAACTTCGGGAATGGAGAGAGGTCGGCCATTCATCAAAACCACCACGACCGGCTTTCCCGTCGCGGCGACGGCATCGAACAGGTCCTGCTGGCGTCCAGGCAGACCGAGTTGGGAGCGACTGGCATTTTCACCACCCCAGTTCCACGGTTCCCCAAGAGCCATCACCACGAGGTCGGCTTCCGCGGCTGCTTTGACTGCTCTCGCGATCTCCTCGTCATCTTTTCTGAGACTTTTCACCGATTTGTCCGTCACGACTGTTGCGTCGTTGAGGGTCGTCGTAGATTCCACGTCAATCAGATCGCATCCGTAGGCGGTTTTTAGGGTTGATCCCTTGCCGAGTTTGGCAAGGATTCCCTGCTCCAGGGGCACCACGTCCTGCGCTTTGGCCTGTCCGTGCCAGGTTCCGAGCAGGTCCATCTGGGCCCTGCCAAGTGGTCCGATCAGGGCGATGTTCTTCCAACTGTTGCGTTCCAAGGGCAGAATGCCGCGATCATTTTTTAGCAGGACGCACGACTTGCGCGCAGCCTCCCTTGCCAGGGCCAGCGAGGCGGGAAGGAGATAGCTGTCCTCCTGCCATGCCGGATCGGTGAAGGGATGTTCAAAGAGACCCAGTTGAAACTTGACGCGAAGCACGCGGCGGGTCGCCTCATCGATCACCGCCATCGGCACCACGTTTTCTTTGACCTGCTCCTCAAGCGTCGTCGAGTAATTGACGCAATTCATCTCCATATCAACACCCGCAGTGATCGCGAGGCGGGCACACTGAGCGCTGTCGGCGGCAATTCCGTGAGCCTTGAGGTGCGACACCGAATCCCAGTCGCTCACCACAAACCCTGTGAAGCCCCACTGCTCCCGCAGAATGTCCGTGAGCGTGTGGTGATTCGCGGAAGTCGGCACCCCTGAGAGACAGTTGAACCCGCTCATGAGCGTCAGTGCGCCTGCATCCACGCCCGCCTTGAACGCAGGCAAATAAAAATTGCGGAGCGCGTATTCGGAGATGTCGGTGGTGTTGTAATCACGTCCTCCCTCGGCGGCACCGTAGCCGACATAATGTTTCAGACACGCGGCCACATGCCTGGGATCTCCCGGAGTGGAGCCCTGCAATCCCCTGACCGAAGCGGCGGAGTAAAGCTGGCCGAGGTATGGATCCTCCCCAAAGCTCTCGGCCACCCGTCCCCAGCGCGGATCGCGCACGAGATCAACCATCGGTGAAAACGCCCAGTTCATTCCGGCCGCAGTGGTTTCAAAGGCATTTGCGGACATCGTCTTCTCAAACAATTCCGGCTCCCAGGCCGACGCCTGCGCCAGAGGAATTGGGAAACCTGTCCGGTATCCGTGAATGGCGTCGAATCCAAAGATCAGCGGAATTCCGAGCCGGGTTTTTTCCATGGCGACCTTTTGCATCTGATTGCGAATTTCAACGTTGCCGATGGGGACGTGGTTGTCCAGAAAGGCGCCTACAGCTCCCCGGCGGATGAAATCATCGTTTCGGGTCGCAATCATCTTCCTCCGCTCCTCCGTCATGTTTTCGACGACTGTTTGAGCCAAGCACACCTGGCCGATTTTTTCGGAAAGCGTCATACGGCCGAGAAGATCGTCCACCCGCTGTTCCACCGGGGCTGAAGGATTGCGATAGAGGGCCGATTGTGGCGGCAAGGCTTCACTTTGTCCTTTGCCACCGGAAGCGAGAACTATTGGAAGAGTCGCACAAATCAACTTGAGGGGAAAAAAGATGGAGGTTTTCATATTGTGGAGGTTCCTATTGCGGGGGGTTGTTTGGCATTTTTTCCTGTGACGCTATTTGGCCCCACTGGATCGAACGGGCAGTTCCAAAGTGGCCGGTTTCAGGCCTTCTGCGTTTGCCTGAATTTGGACGGAGCCGTCCTTGCGGCCCGCCCGCACGACCAGCAGGGCGCGACCCTGGTAAACGGACCGCGCATTCATTTGCCAGGATTCGCCGCTATACATGTCGCCGTTGTCAACTCCGGCATTGGTGCCGTTGCCGGTCACGGAGAAATGGACTAACTGCTTGGCATCGGGAACCATGATGCCATTGTCATCGACAACTCTGACGGTGATGTGCGCAAGGTCGAGGCCGTCAGCCTTCAATGCCGGGCGGTCGCTTTCCAGCACCAGTCGGGTCGCCGGGCCGGCAGTCTGGATCTGATCCTCGGCGATAACCCTGCCGTCTTTGTAGGCCACAGCCTTGAGGGTGCCGGGGGCGAACGGTACCTCCCACGACATTTTCAGACCTTCCGTTGGCGGGGCAGACGCCCATTGAGGAGTATCGAAGGGGGCCTGCCACGGCATCTTCAGATCTTTGAGGGAGCCCATTTTTTGAGTTCCAAGCGAGCGGTTATTGAGAAACAGTTCGACGGTATCGCCGTTGCTGTAGGTGAAGACCTTCAGTGTCTGCCCTGGCGTCCAATTCCAATGGGAGACCAGGTATTCCCAATTCAGTTTTACATCATTCCAGACGACGTTGCTTGGTGGCTTGGCGTCCTGGATGGCAATGTGGACCATCGGTTTGTCGGAAAACAACGATTCCACGTAGTAGGAGCCCGGCTTGCGGAACCCTGCGAGGTCAATGAATCCCCGGAACCAGCCTTTGCAGGGCCATTTGAACGACTCGCCGATGTAGTCAAAACCGCCCCAGTAAAACAACCCGACCGTGTAGGCATGGTCGAAGTTAAACCAGCTATCCCCTCCGCTCCCGTTGGTTCTGGCTTCGCTGAGCAGAAAAATCAACTTGGGATATTTCAGGTGATCCCGCGCGAAGAAAGCTTCCGTGTAGTTGCAGCTGACGACATCCATGGCAAAGCTCATCTCCGCCGGTTCGCTGTTCTCAAATAACTCCTTGGGCTTGGCATTAAAGCGGATGCCCGTTCCGCGCACCGGAAAGAGCGCGCAGGTGACGGCGCGCGTCGGGTCGAGGCTTTTGACGAGAGCCTGCATCGCTTTGAACTGGTTAACCCCGAAATCGGGAGGGGTCGTCTGGTGGTTCACCTGCTCGTTGCCCAGGCTCCAAAGGAACACCGAGGGGTGATTGCGATCCCGCAGAATGAAGGTGCGCAGGTCCTCGGGCCACGCCGTTTTGAAGGGACGTTCCGGCCCTGTGTATTGGTCGCTCCATTTGTCGTAGGCCTCGTCGAAAACCAGAATCCCCATGCGGTCGCACATGTCGAGAAGTGAGGGCTGATAAGGATTGTGGGCAAGGCGCACGGCGTTGCAGCCCATCGCCTTGATCAGTTCCAGCCGCCGCTCAAATCCGCGATCAAACGCCGCGGCTCCCAGGCAGCCGAGGTCGTGGTGGATGTTCGTTCCCTTAACGATGACTTTCTTTCCGTTGAGCAGCAGCCCCTGCTCCGGGGTGAATTCGATGGTCCGGATGCCAAAGCGGGTTTCCAGAAGATCGCACGGCCGCTGATCCGCAACCATGCGGCTGACCGAGTTGTAGAGATATGGGGTCTCCGGCGACCAGAGCTGCGGCCCGGCAACCACCATGTCCTGCTTCACGGTGACGGAGGTGCCGGGAGTCAGATGCTCGCTCTTGTTCCCGGTGGCGGCGAGTTTGCCAGCGGGGTCGTAGATGTTCGTGGTTAGCGTGACGTCATGCGCTTGGGAACTGCTATTGGTGAGGACTGTTTCGACATGAACCTCCGCCTTGTCCTGCGCGATCTTCGGGGTGGTGATCCATGTGCTGTAAATTGGGATATACACCCTGTCGGTGATGATCAGGTTGACATCGCGATAGATTCCGCTCCCGGTATACCAGCGGGAACTGTCCAAGCGGCTGTTGTCCGCCCGGACAGCCAGCGAATTAAGCTCCCCGGCGGGTTTGAGCAGATCGGTTACATCGTAGCGGAACCCGAGATACCCGTTGTAGTTTTTCCCGAGGTGAGTCCCGTTCAGCCAGACATCGGCTGCCGAATACACGCCGCCGAAATCAAGCACAACCCGCTTTCCAGACTCCGGAGAGGGGAAGGCCTTGCGATACCAGCCGATGCCCCGCGGAAGGAATCCATAAGAAGCCCCTTTTTCGGCGTCTTTATCAAAAGGCCCGAAGACCGACCAGTCATGAGGCAGGTTGACGCTTTTCCAGTCTCGGTCGGGAAAATTGGGTTCCTGCGCTCTTGGGATATCCCCCAGATGAAATTTCCAATCGAAATTCAAGAGGATCTGCGTCCGGTCTCCTGCCGCAGCGGGGGAGTTTTCAGCTCCTGCGGCCGGCGGCATCCCTGCGGCAATGGTCAGACCAGCCATGAGGGTCATAACGAACGGGCGACAAAAGCTAATGGGGGGGGGCATGATTTTGAATGGTTGAGGGGCGTGTGGATAGTATTCGATAAGCTCACGGGGGACATTTTATTATTTTCAGCACCCGGGTGATTTCCCGTTCACGGGTTTGATCTGCCAGCGGCAGCGGGTGCCGTCGGCTGCGCATGCGGCGCTGGCGTCTCAACTTGCGGCCAATCGTCTGTGCGGAAGGGAACGGCGGGAAGGTTCGCTTTGTTGACGAGGTTCACCTCGGGGTTGTTGGCCCACGCATAGCGAACGGCCACGGGGTGCGCCACGCCCGGAGCACTCAGCACAATAACCGGCTCATTGCCTTGATCATGGCGAGGGGAAGCGATTTTTGCATCAGCCCAGACGAATTTTTGGTCTTCCCCGGCGAGGGCAAATCCTTTGACCGATCCAGTATCCTTAGCCGTAAGACCCAGGGCAGTGCCGGCTTCGAAAATCACGGTTGCGCTTGCGCCGTCAAATTTGGCGGAATCAAAGGAAGGCCCGGAGCAAACGGTGTTCTTGCCGTAGCTTTTGGCCTCGGCGACCAGGGCAAGACGGCGACCCACTTCCTGTTTGTTGCGAGGGTGGATGTTGTTTCCTTCTCCAATGTCGATGGCTACTGCCAAGCCGGTGTTTGGAAGGTTGAGGGCGGTTAGTCGCTGGGCATCACGCAGATTGGCCCACTTCGAGTCCGCTGGATCCGGGCGTGGCGCCATAAAGTTGGCGAGTTGGACGATGTAGAAGGGGAAATCGGGCTGGGCCCAAGCTTTGCGCCAGGAAGTAATCATTGCGGGGAGCAGGCGGCGATATCGCTCGGAGTCATTGTCAATGGCGTTCGATTCGCCCTGATACCAGATGGCTCCTTTGATGGGATACTTTGTCGCACCCGCAATCATCCCGTTGTAGAGGGTGCTGGCTGCAGGTCCCATGCCAGGTCCTACAGGCCCCCGCGGTTTTATTGGCACGGGTTTTCCCGCTGCTTTGGCCACATCGGCACTTGCCTGCCACGCGGGAAGTGTCTCCTTTTCATACTTTGCCTTGAGGGCGGGGTAATTCGCTAATTCCGCCTGACGCTTGTCGTAGTAGGCAGTTTTGAATTCGGGGGTGCCTTGGAGTACTTCGCTGGGAGTCCACGCCTGCGCCATGGTGCCGCCCCAAGAGGAGTGGATCAAGCCGATGGGAATGCCCAAATCCTGGTGGAGCTGGCGGCCAAAAAAGTAGCCGGTTGCCGACCAGCCAGGCACGGTTTCGGGAGCACAGATTTCCCATTTGCCTGCCACGTCTTCCAGCGGAATTTCGCTTGCTTTCTTCGGCACGGTGAACATCCGAATTTTGGGGTAATTGGCTGCGGCGATTTCCTGTTCAAAATCCAAGACGCCCCCTTGGCTGATCCAGGTGGCTTTTAGGGGCATTTCCATGTTGGACTGCCCTGAGCAGACCCAGACATCGCCCACCACAACATCTCGCACGATGAGGCTGTTCTTGCCCGAGACAGTCATATCGCCCGCGACGCCGGGCTGGAGCCCTTCCAGCTTTACGCGCCACCGGCCATCGGGGCCAGCCGTGGCCTTCGCCGTCTTTCCATCAATGGTCACCGTGACTTCCTCGCCGGGATCTGCCTTGCCCCAGATCGGAACCTTGGCGGATTTCTGGAGCACCATGTGGTCGGAGATGATGGCAGGCAGTTTGACATCCGCCGATGCCGGGTGTGGAAATGCGAAAAAAATCGCGGCGAGGAGAAATGCTCTCGGGATGATGGCGGGGATCATTTGGGCGGGGTTGATGGAATGTCGGATGTTCATAGAGTCAAGGTTCCAGCAAGTGCCGGGTGAGAAAATCTGCCGTCCGCGCCTGCATCTCGTCGAGTGACGGCGTGATGTTGGTTCCAGCGAAGCCGTGGTCGGCGCCTTTCACCACGAAGTAAGGCCAACCGATCAGTAGAGGGCGTCACGGGTGACGGCTGGATCCTCATCCGTGCGGAACGGGCAGGCCGGGAGGTCTGCCTTGTTATAGAGATTGCAGACCGGGTAGTCGGCCCAGGCGTAGCGGACATCCACCGGCTTCGGAACTTTGTCCGACCAGACGACGACGGAATCCCCGTCGATCTTCGCATCCGCCCAGACCCACGTTTTGTCATCCCCGCGGATGGCGAATCCTTCCAGTTCGCTGTTCGGGCTTCTGCGGACCAGAGGTTCGGTTTTTCCGGACTTTGTCGCGACATTGATGGTGGCCGGGAGCGGCTTGGCAACGAGTCCACCGTCGGTGTGGGAAAATTTCAGGCGGATCTTGTCGCCCTCGACTTTCTTCGATTGAAAGACCGGTCCGCTGAACGGGATTTTTCGGCCGTATTGATTGGCGAGTGCGATGATCGCAAGGCGGTCGCCGGCAGGTTGTTTGTTCCGCGGATGGATGTCGCCTTTTTCCCCCAAGTCAATCAGGACGGCCTGGCCGGTGTTCGGAAGCTTGAGGGCCAGGGTTTGAGCCTCACGAAGCTCCGCCCACGGGCTGTCGGCAAGTTCCGGCAGCTTGTTCTTGTCGAAGTTGGCAAGCTGGCAGAAGTAGAACGGGAAATCCCCCTGTTTCCACTGCGTCCGCCAATCCGTGATCATCAGTGGGAAGGCGGTTCGGTATTGCCAGGAGCGTGTGGCATTCGCCTCGCCCTGATACCAGATCGCTCCGCTGAGCGCATAGGGGATGACCGGGTTGATCATCCCGTTGAAGAGGCAGCTTGGCTCGGAGTGGGGACGGCCGTTCTTTTTCTTGGCGGCTTGCTTCGCATCGGCAGGAGGCTCTGCACTCTTCAAGGCGTTCAGAGCGGTTTCGCGGGCTTCCTTGAGGTGGGGCACCGTGTCGATCGCCTGCGGGCTGGTCCATGCCTCGCAGGGAGTGCCTCCGACAGAGGAATTGATGATGCCGACGGGTTTTCCCAACTCCTTCTGGAGGCGTTTGGCAAAGAAGTAGGCGACCGCTGAAAACGTGGGGGTTGTTTCCGGGCCGGCCACCGCCCAGGCGCCCTTGCAGTTGTCAGCCGGCTCGGCGGCTTCCGCCCGGTCCACCCGGAATTGGCGGATCTGCGGGTTTGCGGAATTAGCGATTTCCTTTTCCGCGTCGATCGCGGCACTGAGCATGAACGCCATGTTCGACTGTCCGGAGGCCAGCCAGACTTCTCCGACCAGCACGTCATTGACCGCGATCTGGTTCTTTCCTGCGATATTCAGCGTGAACGGCCCCGCTTTGGACTCCGACAGATCCAGTGAAGCGATCCATTTTCCCGAGGAGTCCGCGGTGGCCTTTGCCGATGCGTCTCCCAGCGTGACCTTGACCGCCTCGCCCGGTTCCGCTTTGCCCCAGATGGGAATCTTCGAGCCCTTCTTCAGAACCATGTGGTCGGAAATAATGGAGGGCAGTTGGACATCCGCCAGGGCGATACCCGCCGATGATGCGATGAGCACGGCAAGAGCCGGAAAAAGGAGCGATGATTTTTTAAGGGAGGCGAGGTTCATAATCGGGATGGGCAATTTCGGAAGCCATTCATTAAAACAACAATGGAATAGATTACAAGCTCGCCTGGTAGCCTGGGCAATTTCCAGGTTTTCGGAATGGCCGATGTGATCGGAGGAAGCGGATTTTAATACGAACTGAAGCCGAAGTAATCACCTTCGACTTCAGTTCCCCTTATCAAGGTTAAACGAACTGTAGCCGATGTAATCACCTTCGACATCAGGTCCCCAGATAATCTTTTCGGGGGCCGTCTGTGTCACATGCCCGTCGGCAAATCCCACGTTGATCCTGCCGTGATGGCGCGGCATCACTCCCTCCCCAGCATTCGAGCCGATGTTGTGTCCCACGAAATACGACGCTCCGGCGCCGGGAACGTCCTTTCGTTGGAGCCAAGAGCCGGTGCAAGGGCCGATGGAGCCCTTGCCTCCTCCGGCGGCGTCAGTGAACCAGACCACGCGGCTCGGCTTGGGGACTTGTCCCTGGCGCACCCAAGTGTATTTGGAGTTGGGGACTTGTGGATCAGGTTTGTCATTGGGCCCCATGGTTCCCCAGCCGATCCCGATGCCCAGCGGGTAATGTGTGCTTTTTCCGCCTCCAGGACCGTTGGCGGCCACTTCAGTCAACGCGGGACAAGAGAAGGCCCCTGGACTCTGTATATACGGCGTGAGCATGTCCTCCCAGAAGTAGTCCGCTTTATTGTCGGTAATGTGTTTTTCAAGAGGGATGGTCATATCCACGTATGCCGCAGCTTCAGCGTTCGGGATGTTCAGCCTGGGTAATTTCCCGTCGTGCTCGCCAGCGAACAGGAATGCGGCCGCCATGGTCGCTTTCATGTTCGATGCGCACTTGATGGCCAAGGCATCGTCTTTCGCCCGGCCCATGGCCGGCAGTGCCAGTGCCGCCAGAATCGCGATGATTGCAATGACCACCAGCAGTTCGATCAGCGTGAAGCATGTCTGGCCCCTGGAAAAACGTCGGGGGGGGATCAAATCGGCTGGGTGTCCGGCAGGAGATCGCATGAAATGAATTTCTCGCTTGCTCTCCCCTTCCGCAAGAGTTGGGAAAAGCTGTGCATGGGGTTCTGAAGTCCAATAAAGGCAACGATTCCTTTGTTCAATGAACAATTCTCCCAGGCGGAGAAACTTTCGCGATAAATCGACCGTCCGTGTGCCGACAGCCGGTTCATAACAGAAAACCGGATAGGAACAGGCAAACGGCGGGCGTTCTGACCCGCGGGCAGTCACAGCTTCTCCAACCAGAACATCCGGGTCTCGCCGCGCTTCATCGGGAATTCCAGCCGGTCGCTTGCGGGGAGAGTTGCTCCGGTCATGATGTCGCGGGGCGTGAGCTTTTCCTGGAGTAAAAGCGATTTCGGTCCGTCGCTTGCGGCGTGAATGCTCAGAAAATTTCCGCCTCCCATGATCGTGTCGCCGGATTCGTCATACAGCCAGACGCCCGCATCGCGCGCCAGCCGCCGGAGGAGTTCCGCCGGGACGGTCGGGGACGCGATGTAGACCGAACGCCATCCGTCGATCCGCACCGAAGCCGCGCCGATCAGCCCCCCTTCATACAAGGCGAGCGGTTCCACGTCCGGCGACGGTTTTGCCTGCCAGCGCTGGAGGATTTTTCCCTTTGCGGAGGGATCCTCCCATGTGCACGGGAGCCCGCTGGTGAGGCGAAGTGTTTTTCCTTCGGAGGGACCCATCGGCTGGATATCGATGCCGGTGAGTTCGCGCATGGTCTCTGTTCCGGCGGTCCGGGTGGTCGGGTCGATGAACCCGGGAGCGTAGAACCAGATGGCCGTCGCCTTTTGAGCATTCAGGATTTCACGGGCTTTCGCCCGTTGATTCGCGGTCAGCACGAAGGCGTTCGGGAAAATGTACAGTTTTGCCGGGGGCACTTTGCCATCCAGAAACGCGCCCAGGAGCGACCAGCCGACTGGCGCGCCGATCTGCGACACGGGTCGCGGCATGTCGTCCAAAAGCAGGCGGTGGAGAAGCGTGTTGCTGCGGAGGTAGAGCGGGCTGACTTCGTCGGCGAGAAAAACGATTTCCGGGTGATAGGGTTGGGGATTTTTCAGGTGCTCTTTCCAAAACCGGTCCATGGTGCCGATGCCCTGCCATAAAGCGTCGTTGAGCAGCCATCCGGCATTTTGTAGATCCATATACCAGCAGCCGAAACCGCGGGGAAAATCCTGCGCGAAGTTCCTGCGCTGGACATCCGCGACCTCCTGATCTGTCCTGCAGCGGAGCGCGGGATATTTTCCCATCGGAGCGGCCAGGGTGAATGTGTCATCCTCACAGAACCAGAACTTGCCGTAGGGCGCGAGGGCGTCCACCGGGCCGTGAAATGTGCCCGGGCCGCCGGGTTCGCGGTTGGTGTAGGCATTGGGGCCGCAGAACATGTCGATGTTCGGATCGCGCAGGAGGCGGCTCCATTTCAGGTGGCCGCTGTGCGCCAACCCCGCGCGGGATCCGGCCAGCGCGTGCAGGTATCCGTAGAAGGCCATGACCGGCTTTTTGCCTCCGCACGCATTCTTGACCGTCGCCGCGAGCAGGGAAATCGCGTCCGCCATCGCGTCGTTGTAGAAATCAAAAAAGTCGATCCGGTCGGCATCTTTGCGCGGATCGAGGAACTCGCCGAGCGATGCCGTCCGCCGCGCGGACGCATCGGGAAGTTCGACTTGATCGAATCCCGCAACCGGCCGGTCCCACGCTTGGGCGAGTGCCTCGGGAGTCCGGTATTTTTTCTCCAGCCAGCGCCGGAAGCCGTCGCGCGTGGCCGGAGCGAAACCGGGGAGAGCGTCTTTTTCCCAGACCGGATAAAACCATTCCCCGGTATTTTTTGCGGAGAGCATGTAAACCGCCGCATGGGAGCCCCATTTTTCCTCGAGATGCCGGACGGCTTTGTCGAGGGCGGGCGACATGGCTTCGAGCCATTTCTGCGAGGAAGGGGATGGGAACAGCTTCGAACCATCGCTCAGCGTCTCGCACTCGTCCGGAAATGCCCGACGCCATTTACCCCCGTCATCAACCCCGAACCGGATTGTGATCATCGCCTGCGGATCTTCCCGGAGCGTCACCGCCATCGCGCGGTCGAGCGCCTCATACATCGCAGCTTCGTCGGAGCTGCCGATGAATGGAACCGGGAACGAAAACTGGTGCATATGGATGCCGTGGGCGGCAGCCATGCGAACCTGTCGGGCGTAGAGCGATTCTTCGGGATCTCTGGTTCCGCTCGTCCGCTGCCCGTTCACAAGTGGAACCACCTCGGCATACCCAGGCATGGTGGACTTGATTCGTAACCCGACCGCGAAGATCTCCCCCTTGTTCAGATGAAGTCCTTTGACTTCCAGCCCGAGCCAGCCCGGGGGAGGGTTTTTCCGGACATCGATCCGCAGCGATCTGGTCCCGGACGCAAACACGTTTTTGTCATACTCCCACGAGGCATCGACTCCCGCGTTTCGTCCGAATGTGACAGCCCATCCGGCGGGAAGCTCGGAGCCGCACTGCTCCATGACATCCGCGCTGACCGCGGGTTTATCGAGTTCGTTGCCGGTTGATACGCGGAGATCGTCGATCCAGAGACTGCCCGGAATTCCTTCATCGATCCGGTTGAAGAGGATGACGAAGCCGTCTGTGTTCTCATCGGCGACAAAACGCAGTTTTGCCTCGCGCCAGCTGGCATCCACTGCCGTGCGCTGGGGTTGCTCCAGAGCCCAGCCAAAAAACGAAAGCGGCACCTGCGGTTCGCCGTTGATCACCAGCTGCGGCTGCCCGTTGGCCGGCTTGATCGCGACGTCCACGCAGAAAGCGCGCAGGCCGAACATCCCGAGTCCAGCGAGAAGAAAAAAGGTTATCTTTCCGAAATGCTGAATCGTTGAAAAGGCAGGGAAAAACCACCGCCGGTTGTTCCCTCTTTCCAGACGAACCGGAGGAATCGATGGATGCATGAGTTTGGATTTAATACTGATTAGGCGATGAAAACTTGTCAAATATGCTCCGGCGTTTAAAATATTTCTCCCCTAATTCTATGCGTTTTATCCTTCCCCTTGTCATCCTGCTGGCAGTTATTCCGGGCAGTCCTGCGGCTGCCGCGCCAGACCGTCCGAACTTGATTTTGATTATCGCCGATGACCTCGGCCAGCAGCTCGGCTGCTTCGGGGATCCCACCGCAAAAACGCCGAACCTTGACCGGTTCGCAAAGGAGGGAGTCCGCTTTACCAACGCCCATGTGACGGCGTCCTCATGCAGTCCGTCGCGCGGGAGCATGTTCACCGGCCTCTATCCGCACCAGCACGGGATGTTCGGCCTGTCGCAATCCGGCTGGGCAAAAATGTACGACGATGTGCCGAAGCTTCCAAATGCCTTGAAGTCGCTCGGCTATCGCACGGGGATGATCGGCAAGAGTCACTTCGAGCCGTTCGACCTTTTCCAGTGGGATACCGCCGAGGTCAACAACATGCAGAAGATCGCCACGCAGCGCGACGTGCGGTGGATGAACGCGCAGGCGGAAAAATTTTTCGACGCGCAGCCGTCCGGCGAGCCATTTTTTTTAGTGATGAGCTACATTGACCCGCACCGGGGTGGCGGGGACGGGGTTTACGGTCCTGGAAAGAACGAGAAGTTTCCGCGCCTCCGGCTGGGTCTTCCGGAACATCCTCCCACTCCCGAGGAGACCAAACCGATCGCATTTCTTGGCGTGGACAGTCCGGATCTCCGCAAGGAGGACTCCGACTTCTATTCCGCCGTGAGCCGCTTGGATACTGGAGTGGGCGAGTTTCTGGAGATCCTGAAAAAGCGCAACCTCGGTGGCGACAACACGCTCGTCATTTTTCTTGGGGACAACGGGCCGGATGTCACGCGGGGCAAGATGTCCGCCTATGCAACCGCGACACGAACTCCGCTGATGATCCGCTGGCCCGGTCACGACCAGCCCGGACTCGTGCGCGGCGAGCCGGTCTCCACGGTGGATTTGTTTCCCACGTTCCTCGCGGCTGCCGGGGCGAAGGATTCCACCGTTGATCCGCGACAGACCGGGCTCTCGCTGCTCCCGCTCCTCAAGCCGGGAGAAGCGGCGTGGCGCAAGGAGCTGTTCACCGAATTCATCACCCATGTGCCGTGGCACTATTTTCCGCGCTACACGATCCAAGAGGGGAAATACCACCTGATCCACAACATCGAGGGCGGCAAGCGCGAGAACCCGCTTGAACCGAAAAATTATTGTTACGCCTGGTGGGAAGTCGAGTCCCCGAAATACGAAGGCACCGCGATCCGCGAGGTTTACGACCGTGTGGAAAATCCGCCGGAGTTCGAGCTGTTCGATGTTTCCGCCGATCCCGACGAAGTTCACAACCTCGCCAATGACCCCGCCAACAAGGAACTGGTCGCCCGGCTGTCCGCCCGGATCGCAGACTGGCGCAAGGAAACCAAGGATCCCTTCCTCGATCCCGAATTCAGCAAAGCCTTCGCGGAAAAAGTCGCCGAAATGAAAACAAAATATGAAGCGAAAAACGGCGGAGCCCATTGATTTATGAAAAACCTCCTGATTCGTTCCGGCACTTTGATTCTTTCCGCCCTGCTGTTGTCTGGCGCGGCGGTCCGCGCACAGGACACGAAGCCGAATGTTCTGCTCATCTACATTGACGACCTGCGAACCGAGCTCGGTGCCTACGGCGTATCACGGGCCTTGACGCCGAATCTCGACGCGTTTGCGAAGCAGTCTCTCCTCTTTTCAAATGCCTATTGCCAGTATCCGGTCTGCGGTCCGTCCCGTGCCAGCACGCTCACAGGGCTCACCCCCGACCAACTCGGCATCTACGGCAACCAGGCCAAGTTGCGTGAGCGCCAGCCCGACCTCCTCACCCTCCCGCAGGCATTCCAGCGGGCGGGATACGAGACGGTCAGCGTCGGCAAGGTCTTCGATCAGCGGGTCCGCGACCCGCAGAGCTGGAACGCCGAATATTTTTTCAAGCAGGACGATCTGTATGCCCACGAGGAAAACCGGCGCATCCACGAGAAAAATGCCGCCAATAAAGACGGTGAGTGGAAAGTCGGGCCTCCGGTGGAAATCGGGCGCGAGGGGCGCAGTCTATACGAGGACGAGAAAATTTCCGCCAAGGCGCATGAGGAACTGAAGCGGCTCGCCGCGGAAAAGAAGCCGTTCTTTCTCGCGGTCGGGTTTCACAAGCCGCACCTGCCCTTCGCCGCGCCCGAAAAATACTGGAAGATGTATGACCGCAGCGCGATCCGGCTTCCGGATTCGAAAGACGTGCCCGCCGGCTCGCCGCCGGTTGCATTTTGGAACTGGCTTGAGCTTCGCGCGTTTCAAGGGATCCCGAAGGACGGCCCGCTGACGGATGATGTGGCGCGGGAATTGATCCACGGGTATCTCGCTGCGACCAGCTTCTCGGACGATCTCGCCGGGCAGTTGCTGGCGGAGTTCGAGAAGCTCGGCCTCGCAAAAGACACGATCGTCGTTGTGCTTGGCGACAATGGCTACCACCTCGGCGAGCTCGGCCAGTGGGTGAAATACGTGAACACCGAACTCGCGACCCACATTCCCCTGATGCTCCATGCGCCCGGCCTTGCGCCCCGCAAGGTTGACGGAAACATCGAGCTCATCGATCTGTATCCGACGCTCTGCTCGCTTGCCGGAGTGAAGGCCGCCGACGGGCTCAAGGGGCGCGACCTTTCACCGTCTCTCAAAGGCGGATCCCTTCCTTCTGATGCCCCCGCACTCTCCCAGGTCGAGCGGCCGGGCCGCGCGATGGGATACAGCCTCCGCTCCGGAAACTGGCGCTACACGCTGTGGATCCATCCCAAGACGGGCGAGACGGTTGGCGAGGAGCTCTACGACTACTCGAATGGCGGGATCGAGACGGTGAATCTCGCGGACAAGCCCGAATATAAAACGACGAAGGATGAGCTGGCTGCAAAAATGAAGGCGCTCGTCGAATCCCGGAAATAGCGATCCGGCTCCCGCGCCTGATTATTCATAGCTTGAACGGAATTCCGTGACACCACGCCAACAGGTTATCTCAGTTGCCGCGGTTCTGATCCACTATGCAGTCGTCGCATCCCCGGCAGTCGAATACAAACAAGGCACTCTTCATTTCAAGAACGTGTTGGGCATTCACTCGATCTCGTTCAAAAGCGCTTTCTACGGTTACAACTCGGCCGTCAACCGGCCGATGACAGACGGCAAGGCGGCATACGACTACAGCGTGGATATCATCCGGGATGGGGATGCTTACCGGATGTATGCGGGCGGGCGCTGGAAGCGGTCCGGTGTAAAGTTTGCCGATGGCGACCACGTCATGCAGTATGTCTCAAAGGATGGCGCGGCGGGCACATGGACAATGCCGCGCGAGCGGCCGGAGTTCTGGAACGGCGCCGAGGACGGAAAGCCCGGGAAGTGGTATTCCAGCAACACCATGGATCCGGAAGTCATGAAGGTGAACGGCCAATACTACATGTTCACGCAGGTCATGGTGAGTCCGGGAGCCCCGATCGATCTGCCGGGGCAGAAAGCGACAGTCCAGGCGGACCGGATCCAGCTTTTCACCAGCCCCAACGGTTCCGACTGGACCCGGTTTTCCGAAAGGGGCGTTGTCGTAAATCTGGATGATCCCTGCTCGACCAACCTGCATCACGAGGAATTGCTTTACGTTCCGTGGGACAAGCTGCCGTTCTGGCTCTACGTCGCTGCCAAAGTGAATGGAACCAACGAAGGCTATTCCCGCATCCGGAGCGCCGACCCGAAGACATTCGACTGGCAGTTGCGTGAGAAGGGTGCCAACCTGGGTCAACTGGGCAATCAGCTTGCCTATGCGAAGCAGGCGCCGGGCGGCCCGCTGTTCGTGCGGATCACATTTGTCGCCGACAAGACAGGACGAAAGGTTCCCTCACTGCAATTTTCCCGCGACGGGATGGAATGGTTCGTCGGGGACGACGGGCCGGTGAAGCTCGATGGCAGCAAGGATGACGCCGACAACAAGAACTGCTATTTCCTCGGGCTCTCGACGATCGACGGCACCGGCGAGCTCGAATATCTGGGAGACAACACGTTTCGTGCCATCTACGGGGCCTCGACCTCCAACTCCCCGACAGCCCCTGCTATATTTAAATCGGAGATCGGCGTTGGTGACCTGATCTTCACGATCCGCTAATTTCCTATTCTAATACTAATGCCAAAAGCACAGCGTGATGGGTAAATATAACGGCGGTTTCGGCGAAACCGCCCTACCAACAATCGGTAGGGATGGCTCGCCGAGCCGTCCGTCGATTCCACCGGTGCCGATGTGAAAATGGTATAATACGCCAATAAGACACCACCCTATGAAAACGTCCCAACTATTCATCCTTCTAACAGCTGCCTTCTCCTCTCTTCAAGCTGGTGAGATCAAAAAGGGAACCTTTCCGGAAGGCGCGCCGGATGCCATCCCCTATCAGTTGTTCATACCCGACAATCCCGGCAACAAGCCCCTGCCTCTCGTGGTTTGCTTTCACGGGGCTGCCGGGCGTGGAAATGACAACACCGCGCGCGGGATTCACGCATTTGAAGTGCTTTCCTCTCCGGAGGTGCAAAAGAACCACCCGGCTTACCTTCTCGCACCACAGTGTCCGATGTCCGACAAGTGGGTGAATGTCACTTGGAGCGGCGGAGGGTTTTCTTTGAAGGATTCTCCGATTTCCAAATCCCTGAAAACCGCTCTCGATCTGGTGCGGAGCGTTGCTGCAACGAACCGTGTCGTTCCCGACCGGATCTATGTGACCGGGCAGTCAATGGGAGGCTACGCGACATGGTATTCCATCCTCTCAAATCCCGATTTCTTTGCCGCTGCGGTGCCGGTTTGCGGCGGGGGCGATCCTTCGGCCGCTGAGCGGATCAAAGGCGTTGCGGTCTGGGCGTTCCACGGGGCCGATGACAAAACCGTCCCGCCCAAGGGATCGAGGGACATGTTTGAACGGCTGAAGGCTCTTGGAGCCCCGGTGAAATACACCGAATTTCCCGGGGTCGGTCACATGTCGATGAACCAGGCGTGGGCGGAGCCGGGTCTCATCCCGTGGCTTTTCGAACAAAAGAAATCCTCCGGCACGACTGCTCCTAAGCCTTAGCAGATGTTTTCCAGCCTCCTCCATCCCTTCAGCCCGAACCGGGTTCGGCGGTTCATTTTGACCGCAGGATTGCTTTCCAACCTGGTGGCTGCAGGTCAATCAGCCCTTGTGCCTGCGGAGAGCGGTCAGGTATTCCGTGTGGCGGATTTCGGCGCGATAGGAGACGGGGTCACTGACGATTCGGCAGCAATCCGCGTGGCAATTTCCGCCGCGGTGCAGGCCGGTTCGGAAGCCACCGTGCAGTTCGATGCCAAACGCTATCGGGTTTCTGCGGATCCGGAGGGCGATGGGAAATATTGCTTCAAGCTGGCGGGAGCGAAACAGGTCGCCGTCCAGGGTGTCCCCGGGGCAACTGAGTTGATCTCCTCGAGCCCCCGTGCCGGGATGTTTGGATTTTTCTCCTGTGAGGATGTGCGGGTGAGCGGGGTTGTCATTGACTACGACCCCGTTCCTTTCATCCAGGGAAACATTGCGGCGGTGGATGCGGCCGGAGGCACATTCGATCTCAAGGTGGATGAGGGGTATCCGGAGCCGCAGCCCGAACTGATGAAGCAACAGTGGGGCGTAGTGATGGACCGGGAGGCACGCCGGTTCAAGCCGGGCACGCCATCCTGCGTGGTGATCCGGTCATTCACTCCCCTCGGCGAACGGGCCTGGAGATTGGAATTGGGCGACCCTGCGGAGGCGCAAATGATCACGCCCGGCGATGCTTTCGTGATGCGTGGTGGTGGCGATGGAAACGCCGTCACATTTTCAAAATGCAATGGCGGCAGGGTCGAGGATGTCACCATTCACGCTTCGCCCGGGCTGTGCATGGGTTTTATCGGATGCGAGGGCGACCTCGTTGTAAGGCGCGTGACGGTTCGGCCGCGACCGGACACGACGCGACTGCTCTCAGGTAATGTCGACGGTATCCATTGCCAGATGGCCCGAAAGGGCCTGCTGGTGGAGGACTGCCATTTCGAGGGGATGACGGATGACGGCATGAATACATACGACCGGGTGCGCATGGTTACAGAAGTGATCTCCCCCTCGAAGATTCGTGTGCACCAGACCTTTGACATGCGCTCCGGCGACAGGATTCAGGTCATGGACCCGAAGACGGGATTCGTAAAAGGCGAGGCGGGGGTTTCCTCGGTGGACGACAAAGTCATCACTCTGGACAAGCCGATCGATGGCGTCAGAACCTCGAAAGAGATCCTCAAGGGGATCGTCTCGATGGACAACCACCTGGATGCCGATGTCGTCTTCAACCTTTCGACCTGCGGCGCGGGGTATATCATCAGGAATAACTATTTCGGAAATTTCCGCGGCCGTGGGCTCATCCTCCGAGGTGTCAATGGACTGATAGAAAACAACGTCTTCGAGCGGACCTCGGGGCCGGGGATCGTCATCGCCAACGAGCCGAACTGGCCGGAAGGTCCGATGCCACACGATATTGTCATTCGTGGAAATCAACTACGGGGCGTCGGCCAAGACTCTCAGGCACGCAGCTACGGCGCGATCATGGTCATGGGTCTCGGCCTGAACGGAATATCTCCCGACCCGACCGTAAAGAACATCCGGATCGAGAACAACGTGATCACGGATCCTCCGGCAGAGGGCATCAGCCTCCTGGCCTGCGATGGAGTGACGGTTGCAGGCAACCGCATCGATGCCGACGCCTCCCGCACGTTTCCGTCCAGTGACGGCCTCGGGCTCCGCGCGTGCCGCGGCGTTGTGGTGTCGGAGTTGACGATCAACGACTCGCGTCCAAAAACCGCCGCCGGCATTGTGATCGGCGAATCTGTGGCGCCCGGCGAGGAGGGCGTGCAAATTTCCGGGCTCCATGCCAATCTTTCTGCCACACCGGTATTGGACCGGCGGAAAAGGCCATCCCCCATCCCTCACTCCGAAGAACGACAAACCACTCCATGAAAACCCTCTTCTTGCTGGCCGCCATGGCCGCATCCACAAACCTCCTCTCCGCCGCAGGGCCGGACCGCAAGCCCAACATCGTCCTGATCGTGGCCGATGACCTTGGCTGGGGCGACATCGGTTACCACGGCTCCCAGGCTAAGACACCCAACATCGACCGGGTCAGTTCGGAGGGATTGAGATTCGACCGCTTCTATGTCCAACCGATCTGCACGCCCACACGCGCGACACTCATGACCGGGAGATATCCCTGGCGCACCGGCATGGCCTCAGGGGTCATTCTCAACCACCTCCACTACGGGCTTCCGCTCGATGAGACCACGCTCGCTCAAACGCTTAAAAAGGCAGGCTACACCACCGACATCGTTGGAAAATGGCACCTCGGTCATGAAACCCCGGCCTACCTGCCGACCGAGCGGGGCTTCGACTACCACTACGGACTTTATACCGCCATCGACCACTTCACCCACATGTGGCAGGGCGGGCTCGACTGGCACCGCAACCGGAAAGCCGTTCGCGAGGAGGGCTACGCATCCGATCTCATCGGAGACGACTGCGTCCGCATCATCAAGGAGCACGATTTTTCAAAATCCCCGCTCTTCCTCTACAACCCGATGTTCGCCGTTCATGCGTTCAATCAGGCCCCGGAAAAATATACGGCCGCCTATGCCGACGAAAAGAACGAGGAGCGCCGGGGCCTGCTCGGTCTCTGTGCGGCCATGGACTTTCAGTTCGGGCGCATCATCGATGCTCTCAAGGAAGTCGGCCAACTCGACAACACGTTCGTCTTTTTCTTTTCCGATAACGGCGGGAACCTCCATGCCGCCGCGAACAACGGGCCGCTGCGCGATGGCAAAGGCACCTATTATGAGGGAGGTCTCCGCGTTCCCGCATTCGCCTACTGGCCAGGGAAGATCGAGTCCGGAAAAACCACTGAGGCCCTCGCCTACGCCGCAGACCTCTATCCGACGTTCGCCGCTCTGGCCGGAGCCCCGCTTCCGGCCAAGCCACTCGACGGAGTCGATCTGGCTCCGGTGCTGTTCAAAAATGCCACGGAGTCCGGACGCAAGGAGATTCTGTTCCTGCTGGAGGACAGCGAGCGCGACAGACGCGGGGCCATGATCGAGTGGCCATGGAAGTTGATCCGGACTGCAAAGCCCGAAGCCCTGTGGACATTTGAATTGTTTAATATCGCAACCGATCCCTCTGAAAAAAACGAAGTCTCCAAGGACAATCCGGAAATCGTCCAACGCCTCTCCGCCCGCATTGACGAGATGAAAAAAGATGCCCCTCCCGCCTTCTGGAAACCCGGCGACAACAAGCCGCCAAAAGGTTGGAAAAGCTCCCCGATTGTCGGACCGGACCAGGAATGATGCCGACTAACTGCGATACGATCCGACCGATTTGAAGATTTAAACACGACCATACTCCCATCATGAAAACCTCCCTCGCCATCCTTTGTCTCTTCTCTACGGCTGCACTCGTTTCGGCAAAAACCGACAAACTAGCCGACGGCTTCCAGTCTCCGCCCGCCTCCGCCAAACCGCACACCTGGTGGCATTGGATGAACGGCAATATCACCAAGGAAGGGCTCACCGCCGACCTTGAAGCCATGGCGCGTGTGGGCATCGGAGGCGCCCAGATTTTTAACGTGGGGTCCGGCATCCCAGCCGGACCGGTGAAGTTTCTCGGTCCGGAATGGCGCGAACTGATGCAGCATGCGGCGAAGGAAGCCGACCGGCTTGGAGTGGAGCTCTGCCTTCACAACTGCCCGGGCTGGTCGAGCAGCGGAGGCCCATGGAACACGCCGGAAAACGCGATGAAGCAGCTCGCCCTCAGCGAAACGACGCTCAAAGGTCCGTCTCATTTTTCCGGAACGCTGCCGCAGCCGCGGGCGACACTGGATTTCTATCGCGACATCGAAGTGCTGGCTTTCCCCACGCCGGCCGGTGAGGAAATCACCATGCAGTCGCTTTCCCCGAAAGTCACCGGAAGCCAGAAGGACATTTCAGGCGACCGCCTTTTCGACGCTAATCCGGCCACGTTCGCAACCCTCCCATTGCCTGCGGAGGGCAGGGAATCATTCCTCCAGTTCGAATTTCCCAAGCCCTTCCCGGCCCGATCCGCCCTGGTTGTCCTCGGCTCGAATGCCAGAGGGTCGCGGGGCGTCGTTCAGGTTTCAGATGACGGGCTCAAGTTCCGTGACCTGCAGCCGTTCAGCTTTCCCCGAAACAGCGGTGACAACTCAATGTGGGTTTCGCTCGGAGCCAATCCTGCCCCGGCGAAGTTTTATCGCGTGAAATTCGCCGCAGGCGGTCTGAACGCAAAACAGATTGATGTGGCGGAGGTTTCCTTCAGCCCCGCTCTTCGAACCGGTGACGTGTTGGCCAAAAGCGGCATGAACATGGGATCGACGAATGCCGCGGTAATTCCTGTGACTTCTGCGGTTGAACCCGGTCTCGCCGTGAACTTTTCGGACATCATCGATCTGACGGCCAAAATGAAGCCTGACGGCAGCTTGGATTGGGACGTGCCCGCTGGTCAGTGGACGGTCGTGCGCATTGGCCAGACGCTCACCGGAAAAGAAAACCACCCTGCGCCGGAGGGTGGGGAAGGTCTCGAGTGCGACAAGCTGAGCGCGGAGGCCATGGATGCGCACTGGGCGGGCTTCGTGCAAAAGATCATCGATGACCTTGGCCCGCTGGCGGGAAAGGGGAAGGCGTTCAACAACGTGCTCATCGACAGCTATGAGGTCGGCGGGCAGAACTGGACAACAAAATTCCGCGAGGAATTCCAGAAGCGGCGCGGCTACGATCCCCTCCCATGGCTCGTTACAGTGACCGGACGGGTCGTGGATAATCCGGAAGTCACGGAACGTTTTCTGTGGGACATGCGGCGGACGGCCGCGGATTTGTTTGCTGAAAAATACTACGAAAGGTTCAGGCAACTTTGCAGCGAACGAGGGCTCACGGCATCGATCGAGCCCTACACCGGACCTTTCGAATCGCTGCAATGTGGCGCCGCGGCAGAAATTCCCATGGGGGAATTCTGGGTCAGAAGCGAGCCTCATTCCTCCCTGAAACTCGCGTCATCCGTCGGTCACATCTACGGACGGCCGATCATCGGCGCGGAATCGTTCACCGCGGCCCCGAGTGCGGATCACGGCCGCTGGCTGGATGATCCCTACGCTCTGAAAGCACTCGGAGATCTGGTGTTCTGCCAGGGCATCAATCGGTATATTTTCCACCGCTACGCAATGCAGCCGTGGATGAACCGCTGGCCGGGAATGACGATGGGGCAGTGGGGCTCGCACTTCGATCGCACCTGCACGTGGTGGAATCAGGGTGCCGCGTGGATGAAATACATTGCCCGTTGCCAGTTTCTGCTCCAGCAGGGAGTCTTCGCAGCGGATGCCGCGGCCTTCTGCGGCGAAAGCGCTCCGGTGCAGATGCCGGCGATCACGCCCGCCCTGCCTCCTGGCTATGATTACGACGGAATCAATGCCGATGTGCTGCTCAACCAGGCGTCAATGAAGGACGGGCGGCTCGTGCTGAAGAGCGGAGTGAGCTATCGCCTGTTGGCGCTTTCGCAGCCGGATCGCACCATGACTCCGGGCCTCCTGCGCAAGCTCCGCGATTTTGTCAGCGAAGGGTTGACCCTTGTCGGACCGCCTCCTGAAAAATCTCCAGGTCTCGGCGGTTACCCGAAGTGCGACGAGGAGGTGAAATCGCTTGTCAGTGAGATTTGGGGCAACTGCGACGGCAGCTCCGTTACCGAGCATCGCCTGGGAAAGGGGAGAGTCTTCTGGGGGCAGACGATGGAGCAGATTTTAGCGGCTCTGGAAGTGAAGCCCGACTTGGAATTTTCCGGCGAGTCGCGTCTTGCCTTCATCCATCGCACTGATGGCGATGCGGATATTTACTTTGTGTCCAATCAGCGTGACCGGTTCGACTCGGTGGATTGCACATTCCGTGTTGCCGGAAAAATCCCGGAATTCTGGCATCCCGACTCGGGCCGCATGGAACAGGCTCCGGTTTGGCGTGAGGAGAGCGGACGCACCATCGTCCCCGTGACATTCGATCCTGCCGGATCAGTTTTTGTCGTGTTCCGAAAAAAATCCGGAGAACACATCGTTTCAGCCACATTTTCTGACTCATCCAGTCCGGTTGCGGCGCGGTCGGAACTTGTGATCACAAAGGCCCGATACGAATCCGAGGACGACAACAAGATGGCGGCCGATGTCACTGCGACGCTCAATGGTATGGTTCGCGACGGGATATTGAAAATCGCTGTGAACAACCGGGCGTTCGGTGGAGACCCCGCTCCCATGCATAAAAAACAACTCCGCTTGGAATACGTTCTGAACGGAGTTGCCACGGAAAAGATCGCGCTGGAAAATGCCGTTTTGGAGATCGGCTTGCCGGCTGTTGCGAGCGAACCTCCTCCGCTGAAACTGGTTTCGAACACAGATGGCCAGGTGGCGCTCCTCGCATCGGCTCCCGGTGCGGTGGAATTGAAAACTTCCTCCGGAAAGACGTTGAGAGCTGAAGTGAACGATGTGCCCAAGCCTCTGAAGGTATCTGGCCCGTGGGAGTTGAACTTTCCGCTGAACTGGGGCGCACCCGCAAAGGTCACCCTCCCGGAACTCATTTCATGGACAGCCCACTCGGATAACGGCGTGAAATATTTTTCCGGAACGGCCACCTATGTCAAAAATGTGGAGATTCCCGAGGAGTTGTTCGGCAAAGGAAACTCACTCTGGCTGAATCTGGGAAACGTGAAAAACCTCGCTGAGGTATCCGTGAATGGCAAACCGCTGGGAGTTCTCTGGAAGCCCCCGTTCCGGGCGGATATCACAGAGGTTGCCAAACCGGGCAAAAACTCGCTGGAGATCAAAGTGACAAACCTCTGGCCAAACCGCCTCATCGGCGATGAACAACTTCCGCCGGATTGCGAATGGTCGTCGAACGGCGCCATCAAGGAATGGCCGCAGTGGCTCCTAGAGGGCAAGCCCAGCCCGACGGGAAGATTCACATTTACCACATGGCACCACTGGAAAAAGTCCGACAAACCGCTGACCTCCGGACTGCTCGGCCCTGTGACAGTTTCCGCTGCGGTGAAGGTTTCAAGCCATTGACAGGGGCCGCCCGCCATCAACCCAGTTCACGGACAGGATGTCCGCGTTCCGGTCCGCTGCAAAGTAAAGAACCGTCACATCAGCGTCGAATACATCCGGCGCGACTATACATGAGCCATTGTTTGGTGGAGAGCCGGAAAAAACTGGCGGATGGGGGGGGA
>QYQL01000059.1 GCA_007280915.1 Verrucomicrobiaceae bacterium
AGGCGGGGCTGGCGCGCGCTTATGGAATGCCCGCTCCCTGGCCGGCAAAGTCGACGGCCGAACATTTTGAGCAGAAGTTGAAGACTCTCGAACGCTCTGCCCGGTCGTCAAAAGCCGGCATCTGGGGAAATTAATTCTGCCTTTTGGCGAATGTCAGGGTGCCTTGCAGGACATCCATCGCCCGCGCGAGCTGGGGATCCATATAAAGTTTCGCTTCCTTTCCGATATTCTCCTGCTTGCGGCGCGACCGGAGGAGGTCGGTCTCCTCGTCGTAAGTCAGCGAGGTCCTGATGTGCGGGCTCACGCCGTGCTCGTGGATGAGATTTTTTCCGGGCGTGAAATACTTTGCCGTCGTGAGGCGGACCGCGGAACCGTCGGGAAGGGAGATGACGCTTTGCACGGAGCCCTTGCCAAATGTGGTCTCGCCGACGAGGAGTGCGCGGCCGAGATCCTTCAGGGCGCCCGCGACAATCTCGGAGCCGCTGGCGCTTGCGTAATTGACGAGGACCGCGAGCGGGTATTTCCGTTCATGCGAGCCGCGCGGCTGCGTGCGGTATTCCCTGGCCGGCGTGCGCCCCCGGGTGAATGCGACCATGGTGTTCGACGGCAGAAATTCGCCGGCGACATCGACGGCGCTGTTGAGCAGGCCGCCCGGGTTGTAGCGCAGGTCGAGGATGAGCGCGTCCATGCCCTGCTTTTCCAGCTTGTCGAGCGTCTTGGAAAGCTCGGCGGCAGTGGGTTCGTTGAACTGGGTGATCCTCACGTAACCGATCCTCGCACCCCCGCCCGCGGAGAGAATCTGCGCGTCTTTGACGCTGGGAACCTTGATGATGGCCCGGGTGAGTTCGTAGTCCTTGATCTCCTTGGTGGCCGGACGGCTGATCGTCAGGGAAACCTTTTCACCCACCGCGCCCCGCAGCTTGTCCACGGCCTGCTGGAGAGTGAGTTTCTCGGCGGTCTGTCCGTTGATCTTGAGAATCCGGTCGCCGGGAAGAATGCCCGCCTCGAATCCGGGGGAGTCTTCCATCGGGCTGATGACGGTGAGCATCCCGTTTTTTTGTGAGACGACGATCCCGAGTCCGCCGAACTCGCTTTTCGTATCCTCCTGCATGCTCTTGAAATCCTTCGGATCCATGAACTGGCTGTGGGGGTCGAGCGTGGCGAGCATGCCGCGCATCGCCTCATAAGTCAGGTCCTTGTAGGAAACTTTCGAC
The DNA here is from genome assembly GCA_007280915.1 of Verrucomicrobiaceae bacterium. Taxonomy (GTDB): domain Bacteria; phylum Verrucomicrobiota; class Verrucomicrobiia; order Chthoniobacterales; family Terrimicrobiaceae; genus QYQL01. The sequence goes on from QYQL01000059.1 coordinate 1,215, forward strand.
TCGTCCACGTAGTCCTGGCGGATGAGCTGCATTGCGCGGGCAAGAATCTGCATTTGCTCGTATGGCGAATCCTCTGGCGGATCGGATGGATCCTGGGCGAACGCCGCCGCGGCGAGCAGGGACGGAATGAGAAGAAATTTGCGCACACAGGAGTTTAGAACCCCGGAGACAATTAGCAAATATCTCGTTGATTTCGGAGGCGTCCGGCTGCGCCCCCCCTCCCGGCGGGATGAGAAAATGAACCGGCTTTCGCAGACAGAGGCGTCTGAAAAATCAGTCAGCTTCCACCTTCAAAGGATCCCCGTCGAACGGGCGGGAGGTTCCTCCGAATTTCGGATAAATGAACCGGGCGGTGATGGAATTCGCACGGGTGAATCCGCGCGCGGCTTTAACATCAAGTTTCGCAAGATATCCGAGCGAGGCGGCGAGCAACGCGCTCGCGAGACCGCGGTTCCGGTATTCGTGCAGAATGCACGGGCCACTGATCAAGTGATTCTCCGCGTTGGCATCTGCCAGCAATGAGGCGCCGATGACGCGGCTGCCATGAAGAACGACAAGACAGTGGGGGGCTGGCTCCGCGAAAACATGCTCGGTTGCAGAGGTCAGGATGGATTCAACGGTCCGGTTCACATCCCCCCAGCCGGAATCCACCGCGAAGGCGCTCTTGAGAACTTTGCCCACACCTTCCTCTTCGGATTTTTCCGCCTGACGGATGACCAGGGGGGCGACAAGGGAACCGGTTTCGGGCACTTTGCCCGTCTGCCACTCAAAACATAACCAAGAAATCATGGAATATTCATCCGCAGCCGGCGAGGGCGGCGGAAATGGATCAGGAAGCCCCTTGATCGTCGCGACTCACCCACCAGACGCATCCGAGGAGCGTGGTGGAAAGCACGGTAAAGGCGGTGAAAGTAAGCATAGGCAGCGGCGGGGAAATCCCAAGTTTTCGGCCCGGAGTCAATAAGAATCAGAGGTTTGAGGCAAAATCCATTGAGAGGAGAAAGAGGCTTTGTCCGTCCATTTGCCCCGGCACTCCCGAGGATCACCGCAGCCGGACGTTGAAAAAGTCCTGAAAAACCTGGCGATAGACATCACGTTTGATCGGCGGCACCCACTCGATACGGAAGGCTTCGGGAAGGATCCAGCGGAATGCGCTGAACTCCTTTTCATCCACGATGATCTCCGGGGTTCCGACCGACTCGGCGAGAAAATACCGTTGCTCCTGTCCGTCGCAGCCTTCCTTGCGGAAGCCGGAGCGGAAAATATACCGGTAGGGCCCGTGTTCGGTGACGATCCGGTATTGGGAGGGGCCGATCGAGATCTCCTCCACGACCTCGCGGCGGAGCGCCTCGAGGTCGCTTTCCGAATCCCGGGCGCCTCCCTGGGGAAACTGCCAGGAGTTCTTGTAGCCACTGCGTTCGCACACAAGAATTTCCCCGCCGGCACGGGTCAGGATGAATGCGACATTGCGGCGGAATTTCATTTTGGGTCAGACCGCCGGCTGCTGCTGGGTGAGGCAGTGGAACGCACCGAGACCCCAGATGAGTTCGCGGCAGTCGATTGGCACGATTTTGCGCGTGGGGAACACCTCGCGGAGCACGGATTCCGCCCAGGCGTCGTTCCTCTCTCCGAACACCGGAAGAAGGACGATTTCATTTGCGATGTAGAAATTCGCGTAGCTGGCGGGAAGCCTGAGCCCGTCCCTCACGATGCGGGTGGGCATGGGGAGTGTGAGGACGTGGAGCGGCTCGCCGTCCGGGAGGCGCATTTCATGAAGGCGGTCGAGGTTCGTGCGGAGCGGTTCGAAATTCGGGTCGTTCTCGTCGTCTTCGCTCACCGAGACAACGACCGAGCGCGAGACAAAGCGCGTGAGGTCGTCCACGTGGCCGTCGGTGTCATCTCCCTCGATCCCGTCGCCAAGCCAGAGCACCTGCGTGGCCCCGAGGGCATCGTGGAGTTTTTTCTCAATCTGGTGGCGGTCGAGTTTTGCGTTCCGGTTCGGATTGAGCAGGCAGCTTTCCGTCGTCAGGACCGTCCCGGCCCCGTTCACGTCAATCGATCCGCCCTCGAGAACAAACCCGCTGTAGTCGAAGATCGGGAGCCCGAGTTTCTTTGCGATTTTCAGCGGGACATCATCATCCTCCTCGAAAGGCGAGAGCTTCCAGCCCCAGGCGTTGAACTCGAAATCCAGCACGGCCAGACGCGGGGCGGTGGCGCGGCGGACGAAAACCGGACCGTGATCGCGGCACCAGGGCTCGTTGGTCGGAATGTGAAAATACTCGATCCGCCCTTCCGGAGCGCGAGCGAGCAGCTTCCGGACACTTTTTTCCTGATCCCCGTCGAGCACGTTGATGCGGACCGTTTCGGATTCCGCGAGGGCCAGGGCCATCTGGACGAACGTGGGAAGGACACGGTCGTAGGATCCCGGAAAGCTGTTGCAGCCGGGCTGGGGCCACGAGAGCCAGGTGGCTTCGTGCGGCTCCCATTCGGCGGGCATCGCATATCCTTGAGCATTCGGGGTGGGGCTCATCGTGGCCACAACATCCGCGCTGGGGTGAGTGGAAAACAAGCGGAATTTTCCGAATTTTCCGCGCGGAGATTTTCCGACTGTCCGGCGCGCATCAAAATTCCGATCAGAATCCTTCCATGGAATGAAGGATCCGGAAAATGTGCCGGTGAAGATTTATTGCTTCGCGGTTGCCGGTCACGGAATCCTGTGCTCAAATGATCGTTTGCCCATGAATGTTGTTTGTGATCCGCAGCCCAATTGTGTCGTCAACCTCCAGGTCGAGCTCCCCGCCGACCGGGTTTCCCGTGAATGGCAGTCCGTCGCCAAAGATTTTCAACGCCATGCCCGCATCCCCGGCTATCGTCCGGGCAAGGCGCCGCAGACGCTGATCGATACGCGCTTCGCAAAGGACATCCGCGAGGAACTCGAGAAAAAACTTCTCCGCGAGAGCATCAACGAGGCGGTCAAGCAGAAGAACCTTCGCGTCCTCACGGTCGCGAAAGTCGAGGACGTGACGATCGGCGCCGACATGACGATGCGCTTCCGCGCCAGCGTCGTCACCGCTCCCGAGTTCGAGCTTCCGGATTATTCCTCCATTCCCGTCGAGGCGGAAAAGCGTCCTGTCACCGACGCGGATGTGGAAAAATGGTTGGAGCAGTTCCGCGAGCCGCACGCCACGTTTGAGGCGGTCGAAGGCCGCCCTCTCGCGATGGGCGACTATGCCGTCCTGACCTACGAGGGGAAAATCGGCGACCAGCTCCTCTCCGACGCCCTTCCGAAGGCGCCCGCCCAGCTTCACGGGCGCAGGAACGCCTGGATTTTCATGGACGAGGGAACGCTCGTCCCCGGCTTTGCAAAGGCGCTGGAGGGCATGGCGATCGATGAAGCGCGCTCGTTCACGCTCGATGTCCCCGCCGACTTCCCGCTCGCCGATCTCTGCGGGTCGAAGGTTTCGTATTCGGCGACGCTCCACGGAATCAATTCCAAGCAGCTGCCCCCGCTCGACGACGCGCTCGCGGAAAAAATCGAGCCCGGCAAGACGCTCGAAGGTCTCCGCGCGGAAATGCGCGAACGCCTCGAAAAGATCGCCGACTCGCAATTTGACAGCGCGAAGCGCAACGGCGCGATCAAGCACCTCCTCTCCCACGTCCAATGTGAACTCCCGGAGCAGGCGGTCGCCCGCGAGGTCTCCGGCATCCTCCGCGAGATCGTCCAGGAGAACCAGGTCCGCGGCGTCAGCGACGACGAGCTGCGCTCGCACCAGGACGAACTGATCGGCGTCGCCCAGCAGAACGCCCGCGACCGCGTCCGCGCGAATTTCCTCCTCCTCCGCATCGCGGAAAAGGAGAAGCTCGACGTCAACGACACCGACATGCTCGTGGCGATTTCCGAGATGGCCCGCCGCTACGAGATCCCGGTCAAAAAGCTCATCAAGGACCTGCAGGCCCGCGAGGGATTCGGCCCGGTGCGCGAGCAGATCCTCATGGGCAAGGCCCTTGATTTGATCGCATCCAATGTTACGGTTCGCGAACCGGCGAACGCCGCAGCTTAAAATTTATGTTGGTTCCCATCGTTGTTGAACAGACCGGGCGCGGAGAGCGCAGCTACGACATCTACTCGCGGCTCCTCAAGGACCGCATCATCTTCATCGGCACGCCGATCGACGATCATGTCGCAAACCTCGTCATCGCGCAGCTCCTCTTCCTCCAGATGGAGGACGCGAAAAAGGACATCAACATCTACATCAATTCGCCCGGCGGTTCGGTGACCTCCGGCCTCGCGATCTACGACACGATGCAGTTCGTCACATGCGACGTGAACACCTACTGCATGGGCATCGCCGCCAGCATGGGGGCTGTCCTCCTCGCCGCGGGAACCAAGGGCAAGCGCTACGCCCTGCCGAATTCCGACATCATGATCCATCAGGTCTCGGGCGGCGCGCAGGGACAGGCAAGCGACGTCGAGCGCCAGGTCGAGTTCATGTTCAAGCTCAAGAAGCGCCTCAACGGAATCCTCTCCCGCCACACCGGAAAACCGGTCGAGCAGGTCGAGAAAGATGCCGACCGCGATTACTACATGACGGCCGAGGAGGCGAAAGCCTACGGGCTCGTGGACGAGGTCGTCGCCTCGCGCAAGGAAATCAAGGACCTCCCGAAAGCGACGGAGTAAGTCATGGCCCGGACGAACAATCTCACGATGTGTTCCTTCTGCGGGAAGACCCACGCGGAGGTGCGCAAGCTCATTGCGGGGCCGGGCGTTTACATCTGCGACAGCTGCATCACCGTCTGCAAGGGGATTCTCGACAAGGAATTCAAGGAGGAGAACAAGAAGACGAAGACCGCGATCCGCGTGCCGAAGCCGGCGGAAATCAAGGACCAGCTCGACCAGCACGTGATCGGGCAGGAGCTTGCCAAGAAGTTCCTCGCGGTCGCGGTGCACAACCACTTCAAGCGGCTTCTTCAGGAATCCCCCTCAACAGTCGGCCTCGACCCGCTCGCGGATGTCGAGATCGAGAAGAGCAATATCCTCCTCGTCGGCCCGACCGGATCCGGAAAAACCCTGCTTGCCCGCACGCTCGCAAAAATCCTCGATGTCCCGTTTTGCATCGCCGATGCGACCTCGATCACAGAGGCCGGCTATGTCGGCGAGGATGTCGAGAACATCGTGCTCCGGCTCCTCCAGAACGCCGACTACGACGTCAAGCGCTGCGAGATGGGCATCGTCTATATCGATGAGATCGACAAGATCGGTCGCAAGACCGACAACGTGAGCATCACCCGCGACGTCTCGGGCGAAGGGGTCCAACAGGCCCTCCTCAAAATTCTGGAGGGAACCGTCTGCAATGTTCCGCCCCAGGGCGGACGCAAGCACCCGCACCAGGAATACATCCAGATCAACACCGAAAAGATCCTCTTCATCTGCGGCGGTGCCTTCGTCGGGCTCGACAAGATCGTCCGTCGGCGACTCGGCGGACGCGCCATGGGATTTCACACCCGCGAGGAGGTTCCGGAGGAATTCCTCATGCGAGACGCTCTGAAAAGCGTCGAGCCCGAGGACTTGCTCAGCTTTGGCCTCATCCCGGAATTCGTCGGCCGCCTGCCGGTCGTCGCCACCCTGGACGAGCTGACCGAGGACCAACTCGTCACCATTCTCACCGAGCCGAAAAATGCGATGGTCAAACAATACCAGAAGCTTCTCGGCATGGAGGGAGTCCATCTCAACCTGACGAAGGATGCCCTCAAGGCGCTTGCATCCGAGGCCGTCAAGAAGGGTACCGGTGCCCGTGCGCTACGCGCCATGCTCGAGCGCATCATGCTCGACATCATGTATGACGCGCCTGGCCGCGACGACATCGCCGAGGTCACCGTGAACCGCGCCGTCGTCGAGGGCAGGCGCACGCCGCTCATCCGCAAAAAGCAGGAAAAAGACGCGGCCTGAGACGCCTCCTGACTGGAAAACGCACATGGGCATCCTGCTCAGGTCTAAATCCCAAATAGGAAAATGCAGGGGGAGGCTCACGCAGAGCCGCAGAGAGTTCGGAGGTCACCACTCATCCGAGAAGGGGTCAAGAAGGGGTCAGTCCCGCGTATTATCGCTTTTTTGACCGGATGCCCATAATGCTTTCCAGAGCGTCTGGGGAACTCCTGCATTCAGCTCTCGCGCGATCCATGCCATAGTCATCGTGGTCTTTCGCCTGAGTTCCCCCGCGAGGCGCACCTTCGCGGGATCACCTTTCTTGAGTTTCAGGAATGCCTCCAACTTGGTCCCTCGCTTTTTCAGGAATGCCCGAATGACTCCACGCGCCTTCTCCTCCATTGTTTCCTCCAGCGTATCGCTCAAATAACTCGACGAATTTCCCCTTTTGGCCTGTCCTTTTCCCACAAGTCGTTCCACGAAATCCTCCGCTCCAAATTTCCAGCCCCGTCGGATGCCCGACCAGAGCTCCTCCTCCGCGTGCCCCTCCTGTCCGCAACGCGCCGCCATGATTTCCCGAAACTCTCGCCTTCCCCGACTGCTATCCTCACGAATCCCATGCTCTCCGAGCAACCTGTCCACCCGCAACCATCCACCCCTCTTGCGCGGCGGCTTCAGGTATTCCGGGAAACTGCTCCAAGCATAGTCTTCGAGAGGCTTGCCTTCCCCCAGCATCCCAGCTCTCAGCGGATTGAGATGCACGTAATCGCACACCACTCGCAGATAAAAATCATCAGACCCGTCCACCAGCAACGATTTGTAGCGGCCCGCAAAAAGGTGCCCTCGCATCCGATGACGCGCATTGAAGCGCTGCGTGTAGGTGCCCAAAAACCATTTCATCCCGCTCACCAGCGTCGGCTTCGCGGTTTCCAGCACCAGGTGAAAATGATTCTCCATCAAACAATACGCATGCACCTCCCAATCCGCGCGCTCACAGGTCTCGCCAAGCGTCCTCAAAAACCTCAGCCGGTCCTCGTCATCCACGAAAATCGGCTCCTTCCTGTCCCCGCGACTCATCACATGATAAATCGCACCCTCGTATTCCACTCGCAGTTGTCTTGCCATGCCGGAAGTATGGCAGATTTCAAAAAGGCGTCAATACGCGGGACTGACCCCTTTTTTGACCCCTTTTTCCCCTTTTCCGACACCCCCTGGTGTTATGCCCCTTCAGGGCTTGCCATAAGAAACTTGGGCTAAAGTGTCCCGAAATCCTTGATGAAGATCACGATCAAAATGGAATGGCGTGGACACCAAGCGGTGCACCCGGCTAGAGGGTTGATCGAGGTAAACCGTAGTCTCAAAAGCTAACAACTTCTCAAACCAACTGACTTATGAAAAGAGCGACTTCAATAATCACAGTTGCTATGCTATCCATCGGGCTTTACCTGGCGATGGCAGACAGATCCCATGCCGACACGTTCGGCAGCGGCAACAATACCTTCACGATTGGTTTCGTGCCTGTGGGCAATCCGGGCAACGCGAATGACACTTCCGGCTACGGTGGGGTATCCTACGCCTACCGGATGGGCTCCTACGAAATCTCAGTCGATCAAATCATCAAAGCAACCGCTGGGGGACTGACAAACGTGCCTACGGTCGACGGGGCACCGCTTCAAGGACCCGCTTACACTATAACTTGGTATCAGGCTGCGGCATTTGTGAACTGGCTGAACACGAGCACAGGTCACCAAGCGGCCTACGACCTGACCTTCGGGACTGAATGGAGCATGACCCGGTGGAGCAGCTCAGAGGCGTGGCAGCTTGGCGGAGAGAACCTCTACCGGAACAAGAACGCGTATTACTTCCTGCCGAGCGAGAACGAGTGGTATAAGGCGGCGTATTACGATCCCAACAAGCTTGGCGGCGAGGGCTACTGGAACTACGCGACGGGGAACAACACGGCACCGACTGCAGTTGCCAGCGGGACAACGTCAGGCACGGCAGTTTACAACAACTTAGCAGCCGATCCTGCGTCAGTGGACCAGGCGGGAGGGTTGAGTCCCTATGGAACGATGGGCCAGGGGGGGAACGTGTCTGAGTGGAATGAAAGTTCTACTGATGGGTTAAATAACATCAGTGATGCTGATCGCGTACGTCGTGGCGGTTCATTTTATGATGCAGATGCCTCGCCCTTAAGCTCCTCGGAAAGGGTGATTGGTACTGCCCCTACCGCAGCAGATGCCAACTGCGGCTTCCGAGTTGGGAGTGTTCCAGAGCCCTCCTCTGCGTTATTGGTGATCGGAGCAGGAGCGGCGTGCCTGCTCTGGAGGCGTTCGAGGTCTTCCAAATCACAGAATACCATAGAAACGTAACGGACCGGCCGCCCGTGCTCAGGAAGCACCACAACCCGTTCCCTGAGCGACTGGCGCAGGATCGGCGTGGCAAGCGGTTGGCGTCGAAAACGAACTGATCGCCACGTCAGCAGAATCTCCGTTCAAGGGCGGCGGCACTTGGAGGCTCTTCCTTTGCGGCGGAGCAGGAGAATGGAGCCAGAAAATGTGAGGAGAAGGCCGGTGCCGGGCTCGGGCACGGCAGTCAGTCCTTTCACAAACAGGATGCCCCCCGTGATATCCGGCGATCCCGAATAGGCGGTGAATCCGACCCGCGAAAAATCCTTCCACGTTGAGGTCGTTTCATCCCAATAATACGAGAGCCCGTCCGGGACATTGAGATAGCCGTTGAGTCCGGTGCCGCCGATCACGACCGGCACCGCCCCGGGAGTGTTGTAGACCAGCTCAATGACGATGCTGTTGCCGGAAAGAAGATTGAGCGGGGTGGTCAGGTCGTTGAGCTGGTAGCCGATGCCTTTGAGCAAAAAGGTGTCCGTCGCCAGGAGGTTTGCCGGACCGTTGATCCAATCGTCGTAGATATTCACCGTGACCTCCGCGCCCGCAAACTGGGTGGCAAGCCCGAGAGCGATCAGTTGGCCGTCGGAGGATGGCTGCAGAATGCTCGCCCCTTTTGTTTCGTTCCTCTGAGCCATGCCGAGCGGCCCCTGGCCTGCGGAATAATTGTTCGCATAGGACATCGGGCCGAGCTCGTTCTGGAGCACCGTGGGCGCATAGTTTCCGGTGGGCGCGAGTTCAAACGAAGCCACTCCCGTCCTTCCGATGGAGGCGTCATTATAGGATGCGTAAAAGGTTCCGTTGTTCGGATAGGCGTCATTGGATGTCCAGTAGCTTTTTCCCCAGCTGTTCTGAACGATCCACGCGCCGGTGGTGGTCGCGTTGGTGGTCGGGTTCGTCATCGAATAGTTGTCGTCCCATCCGATGATCGTGACCTCATGGTCGGTGTTGTTCGGATCCTGACCGGGGTTGAAATAGTTCACCGTGTAGGTCCCGTTGCCATTGGCGACATAGTTGAAGTCGCTGTAGTTCTGCGCATTCATCGACGTCGTCAGAGCGCCTTTGCTCAGCAGCGCCTGCTTGATGGCGGCAACCTGGGGATCCGCCGCTCCGAGGTTGAAGTTGTAGTTGCTTCCACCGGGAGTGATCGGGGAGGGGAGCGCCACGTTGTTGCTGAACCCCTGATCATACATGGTCACCGACGTCACCGCGTAGGCAGGAGTCTGGCTGGCCGGCGGGATCAGGTAGCCGATGTTTGCGGGGGAATTGTTCTGCAGGACCGAAGGAAACGGATTCTGGCTGTTCTGGGAATCCAATACCGGACCGCCTCCCATCGTCGTGATGTGGGTCGTGCTCGACGGCGAGACGCCCGGGATTGCCCATTGTCCCTGGCCGCGGGTGGCATAGCCGAGCGCCTGATACTCAAATCCGCCCCACGACGCGTTGCTGTTTCCCCCGTAATTGGGACCGACCAGCGCCTCCGGTGCACCATTCGTTGTCGAAAGGTGCCACGAGGAGATCTGGATGGGCGGCGGAGTCGAAACCTGCGGAAGAATTCCGCCCATCAAAAGGTTGCTGTTCATCGCGGTCGCGGAGGCGAACGTCCAGCAATCACTGAAGATGCCCTGGTCCTGAATGTCCGGGACCCAGCTCGTCGTTCCGTTTCCCGTCAAAACGCTCCGGAGATCATACGACTGTTGCGCGTGAAGCGTCGAAACCAGCAGAAGAAATAGAACCGTCAGCCTTTTCATATTCGGATTGCCTGTAAGACAATTTTTGATCGAAATCAAGAAACGCGATGCGTCCAAAAAATCCGAGTGGGCGGCCGCGGCCGGATGAGCCTGATGTCGGCGGACTTGCACGAAGAGGAAAAAACACGTCCATTGTCGGCATGCGAACTTTTCTGGCGGGCGTTTTTTTCCTCTCCACTGTCGTCCAGGCACAGGATGCCGACCCGCGCAAACGGATGATTTTTCCCTCACACGGTCTCGAGCCGGTGGCGACGCCGCCGGCAACTCCTGCGGCCACACAGAAGCCGGAAGATCCGGGAGCCGTGATCAGCGCGTTTTTTCTGGCCCTGAAATCCGGTCAGGTGGATGCCGCCTATGAGGCGCTCGTCCGGGGAACGATCATTGCCGAGCGCAAGGAAAACGTCGGCGAGCTCAAGGCGAGCACGAAGAAGGCGCTCGACAGCTACGGCCCGGTCGGCGGCTACGAGGTGGTCGACACGCTGCAGGTCGGAACGTGCCTCGTCCGTCAGACGTGCATCTCCCTCAATCAGGACCTTCCGCTGCGCTGGAGGTTCTATTTTTACAAGTCGGGCGGGATCTGGAAAATCGTGGACATGCGGGTCGATGACGGGCTGGTCGAACTCTTCGAGGAAGTGAGCAAGCGAAAGCCGCAAAACAACTGAACCACGGAGTTCATGAAGGATTTTCTCCGGTTCATCCGGTTTTCGCACACGGTCTTCGCGCTTCCCTTCGCGCTCGGGGCGATGTTCGTGGCGGCTGGCGGTCTGCCGACGCTGCGGGTGGTTCTCGGGGTGTTGGCGGCCATGGTGTTCGCCCGCACCGCCGCGATGACGTTCAACCGGCTGGCGGACTGGGAAATTGACAGGAGAAACCCCCGCACGGCCGGACGCCACCGGCTGGCGAGCCGCCCGGTCGCGATTGCGGCGTGTGTGTTTTCCTCCGCAGGTTTTGTCCTCTCCGCGTGGTGGCTGAACCCGCTGTGCCTGGCGCTCTCTCCGGTCGCGCTTGGCATCGTATTCTTTTATTCACTGACAAAGCGTTTCACGCATTTCGCGCAGTTCTTCCTCGGCCTGGCCCTTGCGACGGCTCCGGTCGGCGCGTGGCTTGCGGTCACCGGTGTCTTCGCGTTGGCACCGCTGGTCCTGGCGGTGGCGGTCCTGCTGTGGGTGGCCGGTTTCGACCTCATTTATGCGACGCAAGATTACGAGGTGGATCTGAGCGAGGGATTGCGGTCGATGGTCGTGCTCCTCGGCGTGCCGGGAGCTCTCCGTTTGGCAGTGTGGCTCCACGCGGCGGCTTTTCTCGGGCTGGCCGCGTTCGGTTTCGCGGCCGGTTTGGGGCGGTTTTATTTTTCGTCGCTCGCGATTGTTCTGGCGGCGCTGGCCTACGAACATATCGAGGCACGGCGCGGGGACGTGGAGTCCATCAACCGTGCATTTTTTCAGGCGAACACCGTCGTTGGGATCGCCTTCGTCGCGGGAACCCTTCTCGACCGCCTTGCCTGAAGCCAAACATCCTCCCCGCGCGCGCGTCTGGTCGAAACGCCTCGCCGCCCCGGCCCTCGTGCTGACGGTTCTGGCCGGGTCGGCGGTATTTTACGCGACGCACAACCTGACCCGCATCGCCCGCTGGACGGTGCGCCGGGCGTTGCCCTCGCTGCGCGCCGAGGTTGCGGATGTGAAATTCGAAGCCATGAACCGGATCGTCATCCGGCAATTGACGCTCCGGGAGAGCAAGACCGGCGCGGAATTGCTCCGCCTCGACGGCGGGAGCATCGATTTTTCCTTTGCCGATATCCGGAAAAAAACGTTGGGGGAAATCCGGCTCGTGAACCCGCGCCTGAAGATCTCTCCGGATTTCCTGAACGTGATGCCCGTGGCGGCGGCCGGCGGCCGGGGAGGATCGCTTCCCTGGTCTGTGCGCCGGATCGTGTGCGACTATGGCGAGGTTTCCTTCGGGGGCTTCGGACTGCCGAGTCCGGATCTCACCTTCAAATTCGCATTCGACTGGACGGATCCGGGAGTGGCGACTCCGCTTGGACTCACTCTCTGGGATCTGCGCGGCTTCGCTCCGGACGACCCGGCGGCTTTTCTCTCGCTGGATGTGGTCCGCGCCCGGGTGACTCCCGATGAGATGCTGAAGAACCGCCGGATCGACTCGGTTGCGGTGTCGGGGGGAAGTTTTCTGCTCGGCACGGCCCTTCAAAAACTCCTTTCCGGCCCGTTGGTTTCTTCAGCCCCCTCCGCGCCCGGCAGCGCATGGAAGCTGGGCCTGCTTGATATCAACGGCGTCCGGGTGCGCCTCGAGGACACCCGTGAAACCGCATCCAATGTTTCCTTCCAGTTGAACACCAGCCTCCGTGAGATCTCGCTGGCGGGCGTTGCGTCCGCTCTCGGCGAGGAGGAGCGAACGGTCGAGATTGCAGACATGGAGATCCTTTCTCCTTACGACCCGTTCATCAAAGTCCTCACCATGCGCCGGATCCTCCTGCACTTCACCCTTGCCGGACTCCTCCGCAAGGAACTTGTTGGCGTCGACATTCTCAATCCCTCGATCTATGTCGGGCAGGACCTGTTCTGGTATATGGACGATACCCAGAAGCGGCTCGCCGGAGATGGAAGCAACGCGGGCGGACCCGGATGGAAAATCAGCACCCTCAAGGTCGAGGAAGGACGGCTTCTTGTGGGCAGCGGAGGACGCGCGAAATACGGGCTCCCGCTGAATTTCCACGCGACGGCCAGCGATATCGCACTCGACAATCTCGCCAAGCTCAAACTCCAGACCGCATTTGAAATTCATGAGGAAAATTACTCGTTCCCCGACTACCAGCTCGAGGTCTCGACGAAACGGGGAGACCTCCAGTTCGCATATCCCCCGGAAAAAAATGAAAACAACCTCGTCGGGAAATTATTCCTGAACACGGTCTGCTGGCGGCAGTTCCAGGCCTCCGATGCATGGCTCTCGGCGACGTTTGACAAAACCGGCATCAATGGCGACTTCGGCGGCCGGGTCTACGATGGTTACCTCAGCGGCGGGTTCAGCTTTCTGTTCGAAGAGGAGGCCCCGTGGGTCGGATGGCTCTACGGCAAGGGGGTCAGCTTCCGGCGGCTCACAGACGTTCTCGCACCAAAAAATTTCCGCATGACCGGGCCGGTCAACTTCAAGCTCCAGATGGACGCATTCGGGAAAAACATCGAACGAGTGAAGGGGAATTTTCACGCCGTCAAACCGGGACGCATGACCATCGGCAAGCTCGACGACCTTCTCGCCAATATCCCGGACTCATGGTCGAACCTCAAAAAAAGCAGCACGCGGGTCGCGCTCGAATCGCTCCGGGACTTCGACTACGACAAGGCCGATGGCGACCTCTGGTTTGTTCAAAAGCAGGGAGTCTTCGGGTTAAAGTTGCAAGGACCGCTCGGATCGCGCAACTTTGACATCGTCCTCCATGCCGATGAATCGAACCAGGGGCGATGGAAAGACAAACCATGAGAATCCTCTGCACCGCCGCCGCAGCCGCAACGATGGCCGGATGCTCCGCGCCCACCGTCAACCTCGCAACCTCCGAACCGATCAAGGTGGACATCTCGATGCGTCTCGACGTTTACGATCACAACAAGGGCGCAGCCAAGCCTTCCTCTCCGGCAGCTCAGGCGCAGGACCCGGAATCCCGCCGTCGGAACCGCATGGCCGACATCCAGAATTTCAAGAATTCCCGTCTCGTCGGCGAGGGCCGCGACGGACTGGTTTCGATCCGCGTCGACACTCCCGGAGAGGCCGGTGATTACATGAGAAAAACCGTCGCCGCCGAAAACGACGACCGCCGGGCTCTCATGAAGGCGCTCGCGGAAAAAGAACAACGCAACATCGACGCCATCCACTCCGAGCAGGCCGCCCTCTGGCAGAAGCGGGCCTTTGAAGGCGAACTCATCGAGGTCGCCTCTCCCGATGGCACGTTTTCGTGGGTTGCAAAATCAGGCAGATAGAAGCTTTACTCCGCGAGGATGCTAGTGTAGCATTTCACTCAATCAGCCCCCCGGCAGATCCAAAACCAAAAACCTATGGCCACAACAAAACGCAAAGTTAACCCTGCATTAATGAAACCCGTTCAACCGGACGCCGCGCTTTCCGCGATCGTCGGTTCGAAGCCGCTTCCCCGTAGCGAGA
>QYQL01000122.1 GCA_007280915.1 Verrucomicrobiaceae bacterium
GGCCGAAGCGGCCCAAATCGAGAAAGGTGAGGAACTCGAATGGCTTGTTGAAGACAGAAACACTTTTCTGCTGCGTCGGAAAAAACCGAAAAAATCCATCCTCAAGACCCAACCCCCGCTAACTTGACGCACATGCCCTCCAGGCGGCTGGCGAGGTTCACACAGTCGCCGATCGCGGTGTAGGTGAAACGGGTCTCTGTGCCGACATTCCCGACGAGGCATTCCCCGCAATGCAGGCCGACCCGGACGGTGAAGCCGCCGTCTCGCGAGCCCATGGCCGAGATCCCCTGGAGAGCGGCGCGGCAGGCGGCGGCGGCGGGGGCTTCGATCCGATTCGGGGCGTTGAAAATCGCCATCATTCCGTCGCCAAGGAACTTGTCGATCACCCCGTCGTTGCCGTCGATTGCGCCGCCGAAATCCTCGAAGTAACCGGTGAGGATTTCGACCGCTTTTTCCGGAGCGATATTTTCGGCGTAGGAGGTAAACCCGGCCAGGTCGCAAAACATGATCGAGATATTGCGCCGCTCTCCGCCGAGTGCGGCCACGCCGCCGCCCTGCACGAGATCGCGGACGAGGTCCACCGGCACGTAGTGGGAGAACGACCTCAGCCCGGTGCGCATGAGCTCGATCGAATCGGAGAGGGCCCGGATTTCCCGGACCGTCGAGCGGGGCATCGGGTTCTGGGTCAGATCGAAGCGTCCGATCCGCGCCACGGCCGCCGCCAGGCTCTTCAAAGGCGTGGCGATCCTGCCCGCCAGAAGAAAGCCCGCAGCCAGCGAGAGGATCAGCGCCACGAGAGCGGTGAGAATACCGTGATAAATAATGTCTAAAAGCGGTCCGAATGCCTGGCTCCTGCTGAAAATAATGGCGCTGACGCAATCGAGGTCGCCGGGAACCGATGCGCCGCGGACCCCGGCGATATACGCTTGTCCGTTGACCGTGAAATCAGTGACGAAGTGCCCGCCCTCCCGACGGATTTTCTGCCACGCATCCTGGCCCTCAATCTTCTCGCGGATATGTTCGACGATCGGGTCCGAATCGAGATCCTTCGGCGAGGCAAGGATGTTGCCCCGGATCGAAAAGACAAGGGTGTCGCCCTTGTATTGTTGCTTGAGGGACTCGAGATAATCCGTGACGTCCTTGAGGAGGAAATCCACGGTCACGACACCGATCAGGGTGCCGTCAGCCGAACGGACCGCCTCGCTGACGCTGAGCCCGTGCCCTTCGCCGGCGAATTCATACGGCGGCGACCACGCCAGCCCGTCGTGGGCTTTGGCGAGCTGAAACCAGATCCGCTCCCTCGCATCGAAAGACGCGGGAACCGAGTCCCGGACAAAAGGAACGAGATTCCCCTCAGGGTCCTGCTTCCATTCCTGCCAGGGACCGCCATTGGGAGAGGAGACAATGAGCACCGATTGCCCGTGATCCTGCCAGGCTCCCGCAAGGCTTCCATCCGCATAGCCGAAGTAAATCCCCTTGATCCCCTCCTCGAATTCGAGCGTCTCGGAAAAATTCCGCGCGATGTTCAGCGGATCGGTGACAGAAAATGTTCCGTTGCGGACCCTTTTCGAGAACGTGTGCAGGAGGCGGTCGGACGGCTCGAAGAGATCCTCCACCCGCCCGGTCACGGCATCCAGGGTTGTCTCGATCTGGCGTCCGAGGAGGGTGCGGATGACAGTTCCGAGGCCGTTTGCGCCGAACCACGTGGTGCTGATGCTCGAAGCGAGGATGAGCCCGAGGATGACGGCGAGGAGGATGCTCCGGAACGAGACGGTGCGCCCATTCCGCGGAGAGGGTTTGACGGGTTCGCCTGGAAGATCGCTGCTCATCGGGGGGAGGATTTTTTCTCTGTCTTGGCCGCGCCCGGCTTCGGGATGCGCGGAATGATCTTCGGACGCCACGCCGGGTTGGCAACAGTGCCGGTGGAAATGTATTCGAGCAATTTGCTGACCGGGTAGAAGACGAGGCCCGGGATCCCGCGGGCATTGAGGCGCATGCTCATGTCGAGCCGGCTTGTCATGAAATGGATGTCGCCGGACCCATACATGCTGAAGCCGGCGCCCTCGATGACGAGGTTCTTCGTGTTGATGATCTCGTTGGCCGCCGTGAAGTCGGCGGTCGCGAGGCGTGCGGTCTGGTATCCGACGCCCGGGAGGAGGGAACCCAGGATCTCGGAGAACGGGCCGAGCACGGGAATGGCGAAGACGTTGCCATCCTCGATGCGGATGCTTCCCGAGCCGCGCATCAGATTCTCCTGCCCCATGCGGGCGGAGAATTTGTAGTTGCCGCTCATGACGCCCTTCGAAGTGTCGTAGTTGAAATACAGCTTGGTGAGCTGCGCGAAGTTCACCCGGGTGAGCTTCGCGTCGGCGCTGAACGTCGGGTCCGAGGCATCGATCGAAACGACCGCCTTCAGGTTCAATTCGCCTCCCATGAGGACCGCGCGGCGGATGTCGGCATTCACCTTTGTTCCGACAACATTCACCTTTGCGGAGGTTTTTCCGAAACTGAGCGTGCGGGAGAGGAGGTCGTAGTCGAGCCCGGCGGCGGATTCGATTCCGATCGAAAGGTTGTTTTTTGTGGCATCCTTGAGGTGGACCTTGCCAGCCACGGTTGCGGAGGGCGGGGAGTGGAAGCGATACGGTTTCACCGCTTCCGCGATTTTTGGATCGATCCACATGAGGACATCGTAGGGAAGCAGGGTGGATCGGATATCGCTAAGCCTCGCCTCCTGAAGCCCCACGTCGTAGGCGAACGTGCCGGTGCCCCTTCCGCTTCCGGTCGCGACCCGGAAGTTTTTGTAGGTGACGCAACGGTCGCCGAGCTCGAAGTCGGCTTCAGCGCTGTCGAGCCAGGATCCGCGCATGGCCGTGCGTCCGAGCTTGAGGTGCCCGCTGCCCCGGATGTTTGCAAAATCGGGTTTTGTTCCGTGAAGGGAAACCGAAACGTCCGGCAGGGCGGCGAATTCCATGCGTTCGAGAAATTCGCGCGTCTTTGGGTCGAAGAGTCCGAGGAGGGATGTCGGCGGGATGGTGGTGTGCGCATCGACCCGGAAATCCTGCGGAGACAGCCAGAGCTGCCCTGTGAGGTCGCCTTTTCCGACCGAAACCCGGATTTCACGCGCGTAGAGCACGCCGTCCTTCCAGGCAAATTCGCACCCGGCATCGCGGAAATCGATATCCTTGAAAGCCACGGCCCGTGCGCGGAACGAGCCGGTCACATGGATGGAGGGTTTGGGTGAGCCGGTCCCGATGCTGAACTGGGCGTTGAGCTCCGGGGCCTGCTTGAAAACCAGCGAGCGGAGGAGCTCGCTTTTTTTTCCGGCGGCCCGCAGGAGTGGTCCCGGTTCCAGAGTGGAGAGGAGGGAGCCTTCGAGCGCGCCGGTTTCGCGCGACCAATCGAGCGATGCCTCAAGCGAGCCCGTGCTGTCGGTGACAGCAGCTCTCTCGATCTGGAGGTTGCCGTTTGCATACCCTCCGCGCAAATCCAGGCTTTGCAGCGTCCAGTCATCGCTCCGGATTTCACCGGATTTCAGCGTCAGCCCCTCGACACGCAGAGAGTCGGGGACGGCGAGGTCCGCCTCGATGGTTGCGCGCAGGAGAGGAGGTCCTCCCGGGAAGCGGATCCGCGCCAGCTCGCCGAGAATCTGCTTGGCGGGATTTCCGCCGCCGCCGCCGGAACCGGTCGGCACCTGTGCTTTGGGCTGAAAAGACGAGGGGTTGAGAAACTGGCCGGTGAGCTCGACGCGGATCCCCTCGATGAGCCCTTCAAACCGGCTCAGGCGGAGCCGGTCGCCGAGAAGAATCACCTCGGCATGAACCTGCCTGAGATCCAGCCGGGGGGCATTCTCCGCGTTTTCCACGGGAATCGAAACCCCCGCATTTTCGAGCGAGAGCTTGTCCACGGTGATCTTTGCGTGAGACAGCTCGCTCAGGTTGAGGGACAGCGAGACATCGCTGACTTTCGCGATCAGTCGTCCTCCGGCCGCGCGGTCGTGGATGGTGACATCCTCCGCCAACAGCCCGGAAAACGGATCGAGCGCGAGCCGGCCAATGGAGACCTCCAGCGCATTTGTGCTCAGGGCCGAGGCCAGCGCCTCCTTCGCACCGAACCCGATCCCGACCTCGCGCAGATAGAGCACGACGGACGGGATTCCCAGAAAGATGACCACCAGCACAAAACGGATGGCATTCTTTCCCAGAAAATGGATCGCCGGATGGACTCTCATCGAAACAATTTCAAAGCAGGTGCAGCGGATCCACGTCCACGGCGACAAAAACATCTTCCGGCATCGGCAGCGAGTCCAGCACGGAGCGTATCAGCCTTGCAAGCTGCATCGATGAGGGGCCGCGGACGGAGACCTGAAAACGATAATAAGTTTTCGCTTTTTCCAGCGGTGCGGGGACTCCGTCGCCGACCGCGATGCCCGGGGGTGAGGCGGCCTTGAGTTTTCGAGCGAGCGTCTGCGCCGAAAACTCGACCCGCTCGAACATCGTCCCGCGCAGTGTGATCAGGACCATTTTTCCGAATGGCGGATAGTTGAACTGGCGGCGGAATTCCATCTCCTGCTCCATGAACCCCTCGTAGTCGTGGTGCCTGGCAAACTGAATCGACGGGCTGAACGGGGTAAACGTCTGCACCAGCACCTCGCCTTCCATTTCCCCGCGGCCGGCACGCCCGGCGACCTGGGTGAGAAGCTGGAACGTGCGCTCGCCCGCACGAAAATCCGGCATGTGAAGACCGAGGTCGGCATTGACGATCCCGACGAGCGTGACATTCGGAAAATGGAGGCCCTTGGCGATCATCTGCGTGCCGACCAGAATATCAATTTTCCCCTCCTTGAAGGCGCCGAGCGTCTCGCGGTAGGAATCCTTCCGCGTCATGGAATCGGCATCCATCCGCGCGATGCGGGCCTTGGGAAAAATCCGGGTGACCGCCTCCTCGACCTTCTGCGTGCCGACCCCGGCGTGCCGGATCCCGGGGTCGCTGCACTTCGGGCACACCTTCGGCGCGCGGGATGAATGTCCGCAGATGTGGCAGACGATCCGCCCGGCCGCCCGGTGGTAGGTCAGAGAGACGCTGCAATCCGGGCATTTGCAGACGTGCCCGCAGGCCTCGCAGAGCATCGAGGTTGAAAATCCCCGCCGGTTCAGAAAAAGGATCGTCTGCTCGCCCTTGGCGATCCGGCCTTCGATCGCTTCCTTGAGCGGAGCCGAGAGAATCCCTCCCTCGGGAGTCCTGCGCGCCTGCTGCCGCAGGTCGAGCACGCGCACGACCGGCATCCGCTTGTCGTCCACCCGCTGGCTGAGCCGCACGAGCCGGTATTTTCCCGTCTGCGCATTGTGCCAGCTCTCCAGCGAGGGGGTTGCGCTGCCGAGCAGAACCGCCGCGCCCTCGCGATGTCCCCGCAGGACCGCCATGTCGCGGGCGTTGTAGCGCGGTGCCTCGTCCTGCTTGTAGGAACTCTCGTGCTCCTCATCCACGATGATGATGCCGAGGTTTTCCAGCGGCGCGAAGATCGAGCTGCGCGCGCCGATCACGACGCGCGCATCTCCGCTGTGGATCTTGTGCCACTCGTCGTGGCGCTCTCCATCCGAGAGGTGGCTGTGCAGGACCGCGATTTTCTCCTGCATGTCGGCGAAGCGGGACTTGAAACGTTCGACCGTCTGCGGAGTCAGGGCGATTTCCGGAACGAGGACGAGCGCCGTGCGTCCGCAGTCCACCGCCTTGCGGATCGCCTGCAGGTAGATCTCGGTTTTCCCGGAGCCGGTGACCCCGAAGAGCAGGATCGGCGCGCCGGGTTTGTCCATCGCCTCATCCACCGCCCGCAACGCCTCCTCCTGTTCGGGGTTCAGCGTGATGGCCGCAGACGACACAAATTTTTCCGAATACGGATCACGCGCAACCACGGCCGATTCGATCACAACGAGCCCGCGCTTTTCCAGCGTCCGGAAGACCCCCTCAGCCACCCCGGCCTGCTCTGCGGCCGCCGTAACGGCCACCGGTCCGTCCGCTCCGGCAAGCGCGCGGAGGGCGTCGGCCTGGCGGGGAGCCCTCTTTTCCAAAGCCTCCAGTTCTTCGGTAGAAATCTCCCTCGCGAGGCGCACCGTGTTCCGCCGCTTTTCCCCGACACGCCCGTCGCGGACGGCTACCGGCAGGACGCTGCACACCGCCGTCTCGACCGGGCAGCAGTAGTAGTCCGCCATCCAATGCGCCAGATCGAGGAGCGCCGGCCGGATCATCGGCTTTGCGTCGAGCAACTCGACCATGTCCCGGACGCCACGCACTTCAGATGACTCGAGCGTCTCGATGACGGTCGCGGTGAGGATCCTTGTCCTCACGGGAACCTTCACGCGCGAACCCACTGCCACCATGCCCTCGAATGCCTCCGGGACACGGTAGTCCAAAAGCCGCCCAGCGGCCTGATCCGGCAGCACACGCACAAACATCAACTGATTATTCCCGCGCGGGGACCGTTCCACAAGCCGGCAGAAAATCCGGCGCGCGCCCGAAACAACTTCCACCCGCTTTACGATCGGTCTCCAAACAGGCCGGACTTTTTCAACTTGCCAATACGATGCAGGCATGAGATTCTGCCACCCTTACACAAAAACCAGAAAACATGGCAAAGGCAGCAACAGCAGAGGTCGATACGCTTCGACTCCACGAAAAAGACACCGGCAGCGCGGACGTTCAAGTCGCCCTCCTGACCAAACGGATCAACGAACTCACCGAGCATCTCAAAGCCAACGCGAAGGACCATTCGTCCCGCCGCGGTCTGCTCAAACTCGTCGCCACCCGGCGGCGGCTTCTCGATTACCTCAAGCGGACGGCAACCGACCGCTACCAGGCGGTCCTCGAGAAACTTCAACTGCGCAAGTAGCGCACAATACAAACCGAAAAGCCCGGACAATCATCCGGGCTTTTTTCTCCCTGCCTCCGGGAACCGGCGGCAAAACCACCAATTATTACCAATATGTCTCATTCCGTAAATGCCCAGATCGGGCAGACCAATCTCATCATCGAAACCGGCAAACTCGCCAAACTCGCCGACGGCGCCGTCACCGTCCGCTGCGGCGAAACCATCGTGCTTGTCACCGCCGTTTCGGCCACCAGCATCAAGGAAGGGCAGGACTGGTTCCCGCTCACCGTCGAATACAAGGAAAAGGCCGCTGCAGTCGGGAAGTTCCCCGGTGGCTATTTCAAGCGCGAGGGACGCCCCTCTGAAAAGGAAATCCTCGTCTGCCGGATGACCGACCGTCCTCTCCGCCCGCTCTTCCCGAAGGGCTACCTTTACGACACCCAGATCATCACGCTCCTCCTGAGCGCGGATGGGCAGAATGATCCCGACATCCTCTCGATCAACGGGGCCTCCGCCGCCCTCTGCGTCTCGGACATCCCGTTTGCCGGTCCCGTCGGAGCCGTCCGTGTCGGCCGTGTCAACGGGGCATTTGTCGCCAACCCGACCCACGACGAGCGCGCGAACAGCGACCTCGACCTCATCTATGTCGGCGACGGCGAGAAGGTCATCATGATCGAGGGCGCGGCCAACGAGCTGCCCGAAGACCAGTTCAACGCGGCTCTTGATTTCGCCCGCGACAACGTGCGCGTGATCGTCGCCGCCCAGCGCGAACTCGCCGCAAAGGTGGCCAAGGCCAAGCGCACCGTCCCGCTCTTCCAGGTGGACGACTCGACCCTCGAGATCGCCTATCAGGTCGCCGGCGACCGGATCGAATCCGCCATCTACACCTCCGGCAAAGTCGCTCGCAGCAAAGCGGTGGACGCCCTCCGCAAGGAGGTCGAAGCAGCCGTCCTGGAAAAATTCCCCGCCGCCTCGAAGTTTGAGATTTCTCAGGCTTTCGACTATCTGCAGAAGAAGGCGTTCCGCGTCAGCATCCTCGACAAGCAACAGCGCTGCGACGGGCGCGGCCTGCATGACATCCGCCCGCTTTCCGGCGAGGTCGGCCTCCTGCCCCGCAGCCACGGATCCGCCCTCTTTGCCCGCGGCGAGACCCAGGCGCTCGGCATCACGACGCTGGCTCCGTCCGACGAGGCCCAGATGATCGACGCCTACGGCGGCGGGGTGGACACGAAATCGTTCATCCTTCACTACAACTTCCCTCCGTTCAGCGTCGGTGAAACCGGCCGCTTCGGCGGGCAGAACCGCCGCGAAATCGGCCACGGCGCGCTGGCCGAGCGCTCGATCGCTCCGGTGATCCCGGATGGGAAAGACTTCCCGTATGCGATCCGCGTGTCGAGCGAGGTCATGGAGTCGAACGGCTCGACCTCGATGGCGACCGTATGCGCCGGAGTGCTCTCGCTCATGGATGCGGGCGTCCCGCTCAAGCGCCCTGTGGCCGGCATCTCCGTCGGCCTCGTCACTGAATATGACGGCGACAATCTGAAGCGCTACACCACGCTCACCGACATCATCGGCAGCGAGGACCACTTCGGCGACATGGATTTCAAGCTTTGCGGCACCGAAGCCGGAGTCACCGGGTTCCAGCTCGACCTCAAGCTTGCCGGGGTCTCGCATGAGATCATGAAGGAAGCGGTCACCGAGGCCACCGAGGCTCGTGTAAAAATCCTTGGCGTCATGCACGGGATCCTTGCCGGACCCCGCAGCGAGATGAGCCCGTATGCCCCGCGCATCGAGACCATCCGCATCAACCCCGAGAAGATCGGCCTGATCATCGGTCCCGGCGGCAAGACGATCAAGGGCATCGTCGCCGAGACCGGCGCCGAGATCAACATCGAGGACGACGGCTCGGTTCACATCTATTCCAGCAACGGCGACAGCCTCCAGCGAGCGAAGGAAATCATCCTCGGCATGACCAAGGAGATCGGCGTCGGCGAGATCTACCAGGGCACGGTCGTTTCGATCAAGGAGTTCGGCGCCTTCGTCGAGGTCCTTCCCGGAAAAGATGGACTGGTCCACATTTCCGAACTTGCCGACTTCCGCGTGAACAAGGTCGAGGACGTCGTGAAGAACGGCGACTCCGTCTGGGTCAAATGCATCGGCGTGGACGACAAGGGCCGCGTCAAGCTGAGCCGCAAGGCCGCGATGAAAGATCGCGACGAGGCTGCTGCAGCCCAAGGGTAATTTCCCCCGAAGAAAAAGAAAGCCCGGCTCTCCGCAAGGAGGCCGGGTTTTTTTGGCATTGCGGTCGGGGCGGGAACGGAAAAAACTGGCTTTCATGAGCGAGCCGATTGTTTTTGAGCCGATTGCGATGGAGAGGGTCTGGGGGGGGAGGCGGTTTGAGTCTGTCCTCGGGAAGACGATCCCGGCCGGGACCCCGATCGGGGAGCTTTGGGAAGTGGTGGACCGGGACGATGCGCAGAGCATCGTGCATGCCGGGAAGTGGCGCGGGAAATCCCTCCACGAA
Source organism: Verrucomicrobiaceae bacterium (assembly GCA_007280915.1). Lineage (GTDB taxonomy): Bacteria > Verrucomicrobiota > Verrucomicrobiia > Chthoniobacterales > Terrimicrobiaceae > QYQL01. Next base: position 9,387 of record QYQL01000122.1, read on the forward strand.
CTCTGGTCCGACGAGCGGGCGGAGGTTTTCGGCGATGAATATCTGGCGAGCCCGGCGCCCAGGTTTCCTTTACTCGTCAAACTCCTCGACGCCCGCGAGCGGCTTTCCGTGCAAGTGCATCCGCCGCTGGAGATGGCGGATTCGCTTGGTGGCGAACCCAAGACGGAGGCCTGGTATTTTCTGGATGCCCTGCCGGGAGCCTGCATTTTTGCCGGGCTGAAACATGGTGTGACGCGGGAGGATTTCGAGATTGCGCTCCGCACCGGCGGAGTCGAGCGCACGCTGCACGAAATCAAGGTATCCACCGGGGAGAGCATCTTCATTCCCAGCGGACGCCTGCACGCGATCGGCGAAGGCAACCTGATCGTCGAAATCCAGCAGAACAGCGACACGACGTATCGGGTGTTCGACTGGAACAGGATGGGGCTTGATGGGACGCCGAGAGCATTGCATATCGCGGAATCTCTCGCCTCGATCGATTTCGCCGACTTCGAACCCTCCACCTGCCCTGCGGAGAAGCGGGAGATCGCGGACTGCCCGTTTTTCCATGTGGAAAAAGTGGATCTGATCGCGCCGCGGGATATCCGTCCCGGCGGCTGTTTCGCGCTGGTAGCGGTCACGGGCGGGGAGGTCGTCTGCGGGGGGAAAACCTTCGGTCGTGGGCGGTTTTTTATCGTTCCGGCGGAAGGCGACGGGTTGGAAATCGCTCCAGCCGACGGCGCGGCGGAGGTTCTGGTCACGACGCTGCCCGCGTGATCGATACCGCCGGCCGGACGCGTTACGCGCAGCCGAAGAGGCGGCGTTCGCGGATGATCCCGGCCACGACGGGGGGAACCATCTTTTCCCAGGAGGAATCTCCCTTGCGGATGAGGGCGAGGACATCGGCCGAGCGGATCGGCAGGTGCTCCGAGCGGTAGCCAGAAATCCCTTCGATGAAGCGGTTCTCGAGAAGGTGCGAGTAGAGGTGGGTGAGATTCGGGGCGACCTTAAAATTGTCCGCGGTTACCAGCGCGCCATCCGGCATGAGGCGCGGGTAGGCGTAGAGCTTGACCCCGTGCTTGAACAGACGCCCGAGCCCCTCGAGGATCCCGCCCTCGAGCCCGGTGTAGAATTTTTCCTCGAAGAGCTCGTGCATGCCAGGGATGCCGAGCGGGAGCCCGATCATCTTGTCGGTATAGATCGAGAGGTAGTTGACGAGGCGGTGGAACTCTCCGTAGTTGGAGATGAGCACCGTGTGCCCGAGGGCAGCCAGCATATCGACCCGATCGAGGAAATCCCGGAGATCCAGGTGCCCGGTCGAGAGGAGGTTTTTCATGGTGATTTCCATGAGGATTTCCGGCTGGCTGCCGCGGACGCCCTCCTCGTTTTCAAACATCCTGCGCGCGCATTCGAGCATGTCGTTCGTCAGGAGGGTGACCGGCCGGAAGCTGCCGCGCTCGACAAGCAGCGGCTTTTTGTAAAATGCATCAGCGGCTTGGACGACCTCGCCGTCCGAGCGGAACAGGGTCGCCTTCGTGAGCCCCTGCACGACGAGCTGAAGGTTCATGATGCGGTTGTCCACGCCGGGAAATGCCGGCCCGGAGAAGCGGATCATGTCCACTACGATTCGGGTCGGGGCCAGATCATCCATGAGTGAGGCAATGAGCGCCTCGGGAATCTCCGCAAGGTGGAACGCTCCGTGGAGGACGTTCACCCCGAAGATGCCGAGCGCCTCCTGCTGCTGGAGGTTTTCCGGGTCCAGCATGCGCACATGGAGGATGATTTCGCTGAAGGGAGCCCGCGGGGCATGCTGGAAGCGCAACCCCAGCCAGCCGTGGGATTCGTCGTGGCGCCGGAAGCTCCGAGCGGCCACCGTGTCTGCAAAAACAAAAAACCTCCTGTCGGCACCCACATCGCGGTCGAGGCGCTCGATCAGAAGCCCCATCTCGTGGTTGAGCATGGTGTCGAGCCGCGCCCGGCTGACATAGCGTCCGCAGGCGCCGTATATCGCGTCGCTGAACGTCATGTCGTAGGCGGAGATCGTCTTGGCGATCGTTCCCGCAGCACCGCCGGCGGCAAAAAACCTGCGCGCGACTTCCTGCCCCGCGCCGATTTCCGCGAAGGTTCCGTAGAACCGGCGGTCCATGTTGATCTGGAAGGCCTTTTTCCCTGTGAGATGCTCTAGTCCCTGTGCCATGCGCGGGACGCTACCACAGGAAACGAAACTCTGTGAAGCGCGGAGGAGAAAATGTCAGCGCGGCGCGGAAGGAGCCGTGAGCAGGCCGGCGAAGCGCTGTCCGGCGGAGGTCAGCTTGGGGCCACCCGCGGACCCTCCTACCAGTCCACGTGTGATCCGGCTGTAGGGCTCGCGGGTTTCCTTGATCCAGGAGACCTCGGGTTCGGCCACTGGTTTTTGTGAGGCAACCGCCCCGATGGGGAATCCGGTCCCGGTGAACGAGATCGTCCACGAAGTGGGATTCGCAATTTCACCCGCCGGGACCAGCCAGGGATAATCGCGCAGGAGCGTCAGGTTCGGGGAGTTTGGGAGCGTGAGTTTGAAGACGGGGTCCTGCGAGCGGATATGCGAAGAAAGCCGGAACCCGGGATCCGAGGCGGCCGCTTTGAGAATGGCAGCGGGATCGGTTCCCGAAAGGTTGAGACCGTTGAAGAGACCGTGCTTGTTGGGGTTGCCGGGAAAATTTGCAAGGTGCCACCCCTCGAAATTCCGGCTGAGCAGGACCGCGATTTCAAAGTGGACGTGCGCGCGCGCCCGGTCGATTCCGAAGCCGGTGAACCCGAGTTTGCCGAGCGGTTCCCCTTGGCGGACGGTTTGGTCCGGGGCCACCTCCACCGAAGAAAGGTGGGCATAGAGGGTGTAAATGGGAGAGCCCTCGATCAGATGCTCGATCACGACGTATTTGCCGTAGTTCGAGGCCCCGGCTTCCGGGCTGACGTGCACGACCCGTCCGTCTGCGGCCGCACAGACTTCATCCAAAGGATTTCCGGAAGCGTCGCGGCTGAGCGGCTTGATGTCGATGCCCTCATGCAGAGTCAGGCATACCACGCCGTCCGCCGTCCGGATCGGACCCCGCACGAACCCGAACTGTCCGCCCTCCCACGGCTGCGATTTCTGCCCCTCGAAATCGCGGTCGACATACATGAAAAAATCCTCCGGGTGGCCGTCGAGGAGGGCCCGGTTGGCTGTGGGAATATCAAAAAGGGCAGCCCGGACCGGCAGGACCAAAGCCAGTGCGAGGACCGTCCGCAGGATCATTGGGGCTTTTTCTCTTTGGGCGGCTTTTTCCCGAATTCCGATTCGCGGCCGATGACCGGATATTTTGCCTGAAGCAGGGCGACCTCATTGGGCATGATTCCCCCCGGGACGAAAAGAATCCCGTCGGTGACCCGCTTGTCCACTTTTAAGGCTGCTCCCACCCGGCCGTTAATCATAACGACGGCGAGCTTCCCGCGATCTTCGGTGGTGAACTGCTCAAGCTTGTCCGCCCCGTGCGGATCGAGGAAAAAATACGCGCCCACCATCCCGTCGCGTCCGGGGAACGGGAGAAACTTCTTGATATCACGCTCGGTCAGAATGGGCACCCTCCGGATAAATATCTTCTTTTGAGGATTGGTGAGTTCGATGGGCGTGACGAACGAATCACCCTCTTTTTCGTTTCCCTCGGAATGGAGGCGGATGCTCACCGGCGGTGGCTTTTTTTCCCCGGCATGCAACGGAAGAACGGAAAGGACGAGGGCGAACGGCAGATTCCTGAGTAGGGAGCGCATGGGACGGCCAATTTAAGCGAATCAATTGGATTTGCAACCGCACAGGCACTCGGATAGGGACTAGCATACATGAAACCTGTCGTAATGATTTTGCTGGCCTGCGGGCTCCTGCCGCTCGCCGCTCAGGAGACCCGTCCGTCCGCCACGGATGCCGTGACCGCGTTCGCGATTGCCCCGCCCGATGAGAACAGTCCGTTTTTTCTGGATCCTGTCGCCGCGAACAGCACACGGAACGCCGATTTTGCGGGCAGGGACCTGCAGGATGTGATCGCCGGCTACCCGAAAAACCGGAACTCGCCCGACAGCGCGAGCTCGCGGATCAAAAAGTTTTTCACCGGGATATTTTCTTCGGTGAGCATCGGGCCGCTGCGCACGCCCCCGACGACGGAGGACCTGAAAGTCGACCCCTCCACGTTTCCGCTTCAGGACCGCCACGAGTTGAACGTTACCTACTCGATCCGCAACAACACAAAAAAAATGACCCGGCTCGAGTATCCGACGACCCAGCACATGGACATCGTCACCACCGACTCGAAGGGCGCTGTTGTGGACCGCTGGTCCGACGACCGCTCGTTTCAGCCCGAGGAAGGCATCGTCGTCATCAACCCGAAGGAGCGGATCGAGTATCAGGAAAAAATTCCGACGCGCGAAATGAAGGCGAAGGAGACCTACAAGGTCCAGGCTTTCACGACCAGCCAGGAGAAATTCACGACGGAAAAAACCGTCAATCCGGAGTAACTTTCCCGAAAATCAAGGGGTCCGGAAGAAAATACTCTTGACCTCCTGCGCCGATCCGCAATTTTCACCTCCCGCACGCGACACAGATTTCCAAATTATTTGTTGCCAAAGTGCGCGGCTCTCAATAACTGCATCACTGAACACACACCCGCTATGTCCGAAAAATCCATTGAAGAAAAAGTCAAAGATATCATCGTCGAGCAACTCGGCGTCAACCCGGAGCAAGTTACTCCGAACGCATCGTTCATCGAAGACCTCGGAGCCGACTCCCTCGACACCGTCGAGCTGGTGATGGCATTCGAAGAGGAATTTGGAGTCGAAGTCCCCGACGAGGATGCGGAGAAGCTCCAGAGCGTCGGCGATGTCATCAAATACATCGAGGAGAAGGCCGCGAAATAACCCGCCGTACTTCCAAATCAAACTTTGAAACACCCCGCCATGCGCGGGGTGTTTTGATTTTACCCACAGGCGGGGGTGCTCTCAATCCGCCTTCGCGACGATGTTCACGAGCTTCCCGGGGACCACGATGACTTTGACAATGGTCTGCCCCGCCGTGGCCTCGATGACTTTCGCGCTGGCACGGGCGGTGGCTTCCAGGTCCTCCTTTGAGGCATGGATCGGGATGCGGATCTTATCGCGAAGCTTGCCGTTGACTTGAACGGGAATTTCCAGCTCGCTCTCCACCAACAGCGATTCATCGTGGACCGGCCAAGGCTGGGTTGAGGCGGAGCCATCGAAGCCGAGTCTCGACCAGAGTTCCTCGGCGAGATGCGGGGCAAACGGGCTCAGAAGCGGGAGCAGGATGCGCAGGGCTTCCTTCGGACGCGGGGTGGCGTTCACGAATTCGTTGGTGAACACCATCATCTGGGAGATCGCGGTATTGAACGCGAGCAATCCGAGGTCGTTGGTGACCTTTTTGATCGTGGCGTGGGCGACGCGCGTCTGTGATGAGGTGAGCGGGATGTCGGCGAGGTCGCTGGAGACGATCCATTCGCCCTCCTGGTTCTCCTCCATCCCCAGCCGCCAGACGCGTGCGAGGAAGCGATAGACCCCCTCGACGCCTTTTATGCTCCAGGGCTTCATCTGCTCGAGCGGGCCCATGAACATCTCGTAGAGGCGCAGGGAATCCGCGCCGTATTCCTCGATCACGCTGTCGGGCGTGATGACGTTGCCCCGGCTTTTCGACATTTTCTGTCCGTCCGGGCCGAGGATCATGCCTTGGTTCACCAGACGTTGGAAAGGCTCGGGCGTGGTGAGTTCGCCGAGGTCGAACAGCACCTTGTGCCAGAAGCGCGCGTAGAGGAGGTGCAAGACCGCGTGCTCGGTGCCACCGACATAGAGGTCCACCCCGCCAGGTGTCCCTGAGGAGGCCATCCAGAATTTTTCGGCATCGGTGCCGATGAAGCGGGAGGCGTTCTTCGGATCGCAGAAGCGCAGGTAATACCAGCACGATCCGGCCCACTGCGGCATTGTGTTCGTCTCGCGCACGGCCTTTTCGGAATACCGGACCCACTCACGGGCTTTGGTGAGCGGGGGCTCGGGCGTGCCTGTGGGTTTGAAATCCTCCATCTCCGGCTGCACGACCGGGAGTTCCTTTTCGCTTAGCGCGCGGTGGTTGCCGTCCTCCCAAACGATCGGAAAAGGTTCGCCCCAATACCGCTGGCGCGAGAACAGCCAGTCGCGGAGCTTGTAGTTGATCGTGGCGCGCCCGAGCCCACGCTCCGCCAGCCAAGAGGCCATTGCGCTCTTCGCCTCGGCGGTGGGCATCCCGTCGAGAAATCCTGAATTCACCGCGATGCCCTCGCCGGAGAAGCAGGGGCTATCAGGGAGCACGGGCGTCCCGCCTGTGCAGGCGGTTACCCCGCTTAAACCTGCCTTGCGCGGATTGTTGGCGATGTATTCAACCAATTTCGAGAAATGCCGCTCATCCCGCACGATGAGGTCGAAATACTCCTCCTGCCAAACCGGCCCGCTTTGGTTCAGTGCCTTGTTGATTTCATGCGCGGTGAAGCTCTTCCAACTGTGAAGAATTTTTGCCAGATCCTGTCCCTCGTGGAGCCTAAAAAGGACATGCAGGTGGTTCGGCATCACGACGAAGGCGGAGAGATCGTAACGCTCCCCATCGAAATGCCTGAGCGCTGACTCCATAATCCCTGCGATCGAAGGATTGTTCAAAATGCAGCTTCCGGTTCCCGCATCGAGGGTTTTGTCGATCCTGTCGGAGAAAAGGAGGTGATACTCCTCCTCGTCTGCTGCGGAAAGCGGTTGTTTGCGGGATGCGAGCCAAGCCTCCGATTCGAGCTTCCAGTTTTTCAGGAGTTCGGCGGGCAGGCTGTCTGCGAGCCGCCATGTGACGAAGTAGTATTTCGCATCCTGCTGCCAGTGCGGAATGTTGCGTTCGGTGATTTTGACTTCCTCGAGCTTTTCGAAGAAGGGAGTCTTCACAGGCGGGACGCCTGTGCTCCCTGTGTTGCCCTCCCGCACCACCTCGCGGACCGGGAGTCCGAACTGTGTGGCAAATTCGTGATCCCGCTCGTCGTGCGCCGGCACGGCCATGATCGCGCCGGTGCCGTAACCCATGAGGACATAGTCCGCGATCCACACCGGGATGGCCTCGTTGTTTACGGGATTGATGGCGAACGACCCGGTGAAGACGCCGGACTTTTCCTTTGCGAGATCGGTGCGCTCGAGGTCGGACTTCGAGGAGACCTTCTTTTGATACTCCTCCACTGCGGCGCGCTGGTCCGGGGTGGTGATCTGCGGAACGAGCGGGTGCTCGGGCGAGAGGACCATGTAGGTCGCACCGAAAAGCGTGTCGGGTCTCGTGGTGAAGACCTCGATCGAATGCGGATTGCGGATTGCGGATTGCGGATTGGAAGAGTCGTCCGTGGAGATCATTCCGAATTCCGAATTCCGAATTCCGAATTCGACCATGGCTCCCTCGCTGCGGCCGATCCAGTTTTTCTGGAGGAGTTTGATCGAGTCCGGCCAGTCGAGTCCTTCGAGTCCATCGATCAGGCGTTCGGCGAATGCGGTGATGCGGAGCATCCACTGGCGCATCGGGCGGCGCTCGACCGGGAAGCCCCCGACCTCGCTTTTGCCGTCCACGACCTCCTCGTTGGCGAGCACGGTGCCGAGCTGCGGGCACCAGTTCACCGGCATCTCGGCCACGTAGGCCAGGCGGACGCTGTCTGGATCGGCCCCGGTGTAGGTGCTGACCGGCTCGGCTTTTTGTGTCTCCGGATTGAACCACGCGTTGTAGAGGCGGAGGAAGATCCACTGCGTCCAGCGGAAATAATCCGGATCGGTCGTGCCGAATTCGCGCTGCCAGTCGTAGCTGAACCCGAGCGCCTGGAGCTGCGAGCGGAACTTTTCGACATTCCGCGCGGTGGTCACCCGCGGGTGCTGGCCGGTTTTGATCGCATACTGTTCGGCGGGCAGACCGAAGGCATCCCATCCCATCGGGTGGAGGACGTTGAACCCGCGCATCCGGTGAAAGCGCGCGAGGATGTCGGTCGCCGTGTATCCCTCGACGTGGCCGACGTGAAGCCCGTCGCCGCTCGGATACGGGAACATATCGAGGATGAAATACTTCGGGCGGGAGGGATCGAAGCCGGTCTCGCCGGGATTCGTCGCATGGAACGCGCCGGATTCGACCCATCGTTTCTGCCAGGCGGGTTCGAATTCGGAGAACGGAAATTGCTTGCGCTGCGTGGACATTGTAGGAACCGGTGACTATGCCAGACACAGATTCTCCTGCAATCCCATTGCTTGTCTCGACACGCAACGCCCACAAGGTCGGGGAAATCCGTGCGATCCTCGGCTCCCGGTTCCTTGTCTGCGATCTCAGCGCGCTGCCGGACATGCCGGATATCGAGGAGACCGGGGAAACATTCGAGGAAAATGCCGGACTGAAGGCGGTCGCGGCTTCCGGCAGATTCGATGGTTGGGTGATCGCCGATGATTCCGGGCTTGAGGTGGACGCCCTCGGCGGGGCACCTGGGGTGCGCTCCGCACGGTATGCCGGAAAACAATCCGACGACCAAGCGAATAACTTCCTCCTTTTGAGGAACTTGGAGGGAGTCCGTGGCAAAGCCCGCTCCGCTCGGTTCCGCTGCGTCATCGTGCTGGCGAAGGCGGGGGAGAAACTGGGCGCGTTCAGCGGGGCGGTCGAGGGCACGATCATCAATGCACCCAAGGGAACGGGAGGGTTCGGCTACGATCCGCTTTTCGTCCCCGACGGGCATTGCGAAACATTCGCCCAGCTCGGCGCGGAAACAAAAAACTCCCTCAGCCACCGGGCCCGTGCCCTGGAGGGGCTCCTCGGGTGGAGCGGCTGGTCCGCCCTCTGATCTGCGCGTTTTTCCGGCTCCCGGAAATGTGACGAAATTGTCACAATCATTTCCCTTGCACTCCGGAGAGACCCGTATATTTTCTTCCTCGTTCTGGGGGGAACAGCAGGCCGTCGTAACATTCGTTGCGGCGGCCTGCAATTTTTCTGACTGAAATCAAAGAACCCCGGCTCTTTCAACACCGCCGCCCCGGGATGGGTTCATGCCATGAAGTTGCAAATCTTTGAGGTGGCACTAGTTTGATCCGCCTTATGGCCTGCTGCGCATGTTCGAACCCCAATCCAAAGGCCGTCCCGGCGGGAGACTGGTTTCGTCTTGCCGTGGCGGGACTCGTGGCCGGGCAATCGATGGTTTTCGGGCTCGCGGTCAACATTTCGCCGCCGGACGGGCCCGCCAGGCTGATCATTCACTCGGTTCTGGCCGTTTCGGCCGTGGTGGTCTTTTTGTTGGCGGGTTTGCCGATCTGGCATTCCGCGTTGGCGGCACTGATGCGCGGGAAGGTGGTGATCGAGCAGCTTTTCCTTCTCGGAATTGCGGGTGCCTTCGGGGCTTCGGTGCATTCCACGATCACGGGGTTCGGGCACATCTACTACGAGGTCGTTGCGATTCTCGTAGCGATTTACACGTTCGGGAAGCTGATCGGAGAAAGACGCCGGTCGGCCGCGCTCGAAGCGGCCCGCTCGCTCGCCGGCGAGTTCGATCTCTGCGAAAGGCTGAAAGCAGACGGGGAAACGGAAACCGTACGGGCCGGTGATATTGCCGAAGGCGACCGGCTCATCGTTCGGGCTGGCGGGGCGATTCCAGTGGACGGCGAGATTTTGGAAGGAGTGGGTTTTGTTCAGGAAACCGCTCTGACCGGCGAGCCGTTTCCCGTGGTGAAGCGGCCGGGCGATTCCCTGCTCGCGGGCTGCTTTTCCGTGGACGGGTGTTTTTCGATCCGCTCCTCAGCCGCTGGAAACGCGCGGCGTCTCGATGCCCTGATTGCAAGGGTGAGGGAGGCGCAGGAACGCCCTTCCGACCTCCAGCGCGAGGCCGACCGGATCGTGGCGTGGTTCCTTCCCTCGGTGGTCGTGATCTCCTTGGCGACATTTGCTTTCTGGACATGGCGCGAGAGTTGGATCGCCGGGCTGTTCAACGCCCTGGCGGTCGTGGTGGTTGCCTGCCCGTGTTCGATGGGCCTTGCCACGCCGGTGGGAATCTGGTCCGCGCTGGGTGCGCTGGCCGCGCGGGGAGTGATCCCGCGCGACAGCAACCTCATCGAGAGGATCGCAAGGGTTGATACGGTGGTCTTCGACAAGACCGGAACGCTTGGGGAGGATGAGCTCGAGCGGGTGGATTTTGTGAACGCCGCGAGCGAGAACCGGTCGGAACTCTTGGCTGCGGTGGCCGCCCTTGAGGCGTCCAGCAACCATCCGGTCGCCAGAGCGTTCCGGATGCCGGGAGCCGTTCCTGTTCCTTCATCCAGCATTCCAGGCGCCGGGATCGAGGGCATCGTGGACAACGTCCTGATCCGCGTGGGAAATTTTGAGATCGTTCCTCCCGACCAGCACGGAGCGGCAGAGGATCTTGCGTCGGAGTTGAAGGGCTCATCATCCCATCTTGTCTATGTGATCAGGAATTCCCGAGTGGCCGGGATCGCCGCCCTGCGGGAAAAGCTGCGCGATTCGGCGAGGGAGACGATCCGGGACATCGAATCGCTCGGGCTTCGCTGTCTGGTGATGACCGGCGACCGGGCGGAGGCGGCCGCCCTGCACGGCCTGCCGGACGTTCATGCCGGGATGACGCCGCTCGGAAAGGCGGAGCTGGTCGCGGATCTCAAAGCGCGCGGCCGGAAGGTTCTGTTCGTTGGCGACGGGGTCAACGACGCCCCGGCGATGTCGGAAGCCGACGTCTCATTTTCGGTTGGGAGCGGAAGCGAGCTTGCCCGGGAGACCGCGTCCGCCGGAATTTCCGACCTCCGCGCCATTCCGTTCGCCATCGAACGGTGCAGGCAGGCGGTCCATGCGATCCGCGGCAATTTGATCTTCGCGGCGGCATACAATGTCGTCGGCATCACCCTGGCTGCCGCGGGCATTCTGCATCCCGTCGCTGCCGCGTTGCTGATGCTGGCTTCCAGCTTCACTGTGACATGGCGTGCCTTGCGCCAACAATCTTCACCGCAGCGGGGCGTGAAAATCCCGCGGGCGAAACTTCTTCTTTGTGTGGCACTCGGCCTGCAGGGGCCCGCGATTGTCTATCTCGGCGGATTTCGTGGCGTGCCGGCCGCCGGCTTCATTTTTTTGTTTTCCGCAGCCGCGATCCTGCTGGCCGGATGGATCACCCGCCGGCCGGTTGCTCCGTTTGCCGGGATGGCGCTCTCGATGTTCTCGATCGGCGGGCTGGCCATGCTTGCGGGCTGGTGGGGGGATGCAGGGTTCGCGCCGGTCGTTCGCGATGGCGTCTGCCTGTGCGGCTGCGCCAGTTCGAACATGGGGCTCGGGCTGTTTGCAAAATTCGGATGGATGGATGCCTCGATGCTGGCGGCGTCGGTTCCCGCGATTTTTCTGGAGAGGCCCTCCCGGGGCCGGCTTTGGTGCTGGATTGCCGGTCTGGTGGGGATGCTGGCCGGAATGGAAGCCGCCTCGTGGCTCATGGCGCAGATCCCGGTTATCCGCCCGCAGGCCGTCTTTTTTGCGACCTATTCGGCGATGATGTTCGGAATGTGCCTCGGCATGGTCGCCGCCTGCGGCGCGTGGCAGGGGTGGAGGAGAAACCCGTGAACGCCGCCGCGGCCCGGCCGACTGGAATCCACGCGATCTTGGTGAGGCCACGCGCCGGGCTGGCTTTTCAAGTGACTCCGCTTGAAGCCGAAGTCTTCCTCGCCCGCAGCCAGTAAAAGATGACCGGCGTCACTACGAGAACGTGAATCAGGCTGCTGAGCATGCCGCCGATGACCGGCGTGGCGATCGGCTTCATGACTTCCGCTCCGGCCCTGGTGCTCCACATGATCGGCAGCAGACTGGCGACAACCGTGGCGACGGTCATGACCTTCGGCCTCAGGCGGAGCATGGCCCCGTCGATGACGGCGGATTTTAATTCGGCGAGGCTCAGCGCGGCGCCTGTCTCGCGGCGCTTTTTCTCCAGCGCCTCCTCAAGATAGACAACCATCACGACGCCGGTCTGGATCGCAGTGCCGAAAAGCGCGATGTATCCGATCCAGACGGCGACGCTGAACGGATACCCGAGGGCCGTCTGCAAAAACACGCCGCCCGTCAGGGCGAAGGGAACGGCTAGCAGGACGTGCGCGGCTTCTGCGGCCGAGTGGAAGACGACGAAGAGGAGCACGAAGATGATGAGCAGAACAACCGGCATGATGAGCGAGAGAGTCTGCTGTGCACGGAGCTGGTTTTCAAATTGCCCGCTCCAGCGGAGCGTGACCCCGGGCGGGAGCTTGATTTCTTTTTCCACGCGCTCGCGGACTTCCTTCACAAATCCCCCGAGGTCCCGGTCCTTCACGTTCGACTGCACAAAGACGCGGAGGAGTCCGTCCTCGCTGGCGATCTCTCCGGGCCCGCTTGTGCGGACGATCTTCGCGACCTGCCCGAGCGGAACGCTGTTGCCTTTCGGTGTGGGGATCAGGATGTCCCCGATGCGGTCGATGTCGTCGCGCGCGCCGCGTTCGAGGCGGAGCTGGATCGGGATCCGCTGGCGTCCTTCGATCGTGACACCGGTCGTGAATCCTCCAAGCCCAGTCTCCACGACATCCATGACCTCGCGAAGATTGAGTCCGAACCTGGCCAGTGACTGACGGTCGGGGTGGATCTCGACATAGGGTTTGCCCTGGGAGCGCGACGCAGCGACGCCGACCGCGCCGGGGACCTTACGCACGAGCGCCTCGATTTCAAATGCGATCCGCTGGAGTTCGTCGAGGTCGTTTCCGAGGATCTTGATTCCGAGCTGGGCGCGGATCCCCGTGCTGAGCATGAGGATCCGGTTTTCGATTGGCTGGAGAAATCCGGGGACGTAGCCCGGGATCGCGGTGAGCTTCTCCGAGAGCTCGGCGATGATCTTTTCTTTTGTCATTCCCGGCCGCCACTCCGATGGCGGTTTGAGCATGATCGTGGTCTCGATCATTTCAATTGGTGCGGGATCTGTGGCGCTGTCGGCTCGGCCGAGCTTACCGGCGGCCGACTCGACTTCCGGCAGGCTCGTGATGATCTGGTCCTGCCAGCTCATCACATCTTTCACGCTGGAGAGCGATGTGCCCGGCACAAGGACCGGCATAAAGAGGAGGCTACCCTCGTTGAGCGGCGGCATGAATTCGCTCCCGAGGCCGCGCGGCAGCAAAGCTGCCAGCGATGGGCTGATGGCCTCGGCGCGATGAAGAACTGCCCTCGGAACCCCGAAAGCCAAGAGCATGGCCGAGAACAGGAGAACCGCCGCCGCTCCGATGACCATGCGTCCGTGGCCGAGAGCCCAGAGCAATGCCGGACGATAGATAAGCCCGAGCTGGTGCATCACCAGGTTGCTGCTCTCGGGACGGAACGGCCCGCGCACGAGCCACGTGCAGAGAACAGGAACCAGCGTCACGGCAAGCAGCGTGGCCCCGACCATGGCGAAGGTTTTGGTGAAGGCTAGGGGATGGAAGAGTTTGCCCTCCTGACCTCCGAGCGCGAAGACCGGCAGGAATGCGAGGATGATGATCGCCATCGCCAGAAAGATCGGCCGGCCGACCTGCTTCGCGGCTTCCCTTGTCGTCTCCATTGTCTCGACCGCCGTGAGCCTTCGGCCGACGGATTTCTCCGCGAGCTCGCAGTGCCGGATGACATTCTCAGTCATGACGATTCCCGCATCCACGAGCACTCCGATGGCGATCGCGATGCCGGAGAGGGACATAATGTTCGAAGTCACCCCGGTTTCACGCATGAGGATGAACGAGATCAGGATCGAGACCGGCAGCGGGATCGTTACGATGAGAATGCTGCGGAAGTGCCACAGGAAAATGATGTGGGCGAGCGTCACGAGAATGATCTCCTCGATCAGCGCGTGGCGGAGCGTCTCGATCGTCCGCTCGATGAGGCTGCTCCTGTCGTAGAACGGCTTGATTGTCACCCCGGCGGGAAGGCTCGGTGAGATCTCCGCGATTTTTTCCTTCACGCGGCGGATGACATCCATCGCATTCGCACCCGTGCGCATGACGACGATTCCGCCGCCCGCCTCGCGTCCGTCGATGTCCAGCGCGCCGCGCCGGAAATCCCCGCCGATCGTAATCTCCGCGATGTCCTCGAGATAGACCGGCGTGCCGCCCGGCGAACGGAGCGCGATCCGTTTGAGATCATCAACCGAGTGGACGAGCCCGATCCCGCGCAGGACGAATTCCATCCCGTTCTCCTCGATGACCTTTCCTCCGACGTTGAGGTTGCCGTCGGCGAGGGCGTTCAGAACCTCGCGGAGAGGAATGTTGTAGTGCCGCATTTTTTCCGGCGAGATTGCGACCTGATATTGGCGCACGTAGCCGCCGAGTCCGGCGACCTCGGCGACGCCCTCCACCGAAGCGAGCTGGTAGCGGACAAAAAAGTCCTGAAGTGCCCGGAGCGATCCGGCGTCCTGCCTGGCGGAGGGATCCACATGGAAGTAGTATTGGTAGATCCAGCCGAGTCCGGTGGCATCTGGGCCGAGCTGGGGCGACACGCCGGCGGGCATGAGCCCCTGTAGATAGCTCAGTCGTTCCAGCACGCGGGTGCGTGCGAAGTAGTTGTCCACAGAATCCTCGAAGATCACCGTGAGCAGGGAGAATCCGAACATCGAAAGCGCCCGGACCTCCTTCACTCCCGCGAGCCCCTGAAGGTTTGTGGAGAGCGGGTAAGTCACCTGATCCTCAACCTCCTTCGGGCTGCGCCCTTCCCAATCCGCATAGACGAGGACCTGGTTTTCACTGAGGTCCGGAATCGCGTCCACCGGCGTGTACCGCACAGCCTGGATTCCCAGCACGACGATCAGAAGCGTCGCGCAGGCGACGATGAAACGGTTCCTCAGCGACCAGTCGATAACCCATGCAATGACGCCCGCTTTGGGGTCAGTCCCGCGTATTGTCGCGTCGTTCACGGTTGCACCTCGCTTCCGCAATCCTGCATTTCGAGCCCGAGGTAGGGATTGAGCGCCTTGTCTCCGGTTTGAATCCAGCGCGCGTGTTTCGGCGCACCTGGAAACGAACCTCCGGTCATCGGGCATTCGAAGACGTGGAACGGCACGTCGTATCCCTGGCGCTTGAGGTCGAGAGCGAGGTCGGCGGCCAGCGAACTCCATTCGTAAAATCCCGCGCGGATCTGCGCGAGATCCGACGTTTTCGGAAGTGGACGCAGCTTGGCGGCTTTGAGGTCGGCGTCTGCAAAGGGAGCTTCGTTTGTTGCACCGGGCGCATGGATTTCGATATTGCCGGCTGCGGTGGCATCATCCGCCGCGAGCGCGGCAGAAGCCGCGGCGACGGAATCGAGGAATCGGGTCCACTCCGCCGGAAGCGGTTTGGACTTTCCCGGAATGAGTGCTGCTCCGAGGCGGAGCTGGGATTCGGCGTCGAGCATCAGGTTTCCACGCGCGGCAACGAGATCCCCCGCTTTCAGTCCCGAAACAATTTCGACGCGATCTTCGCTGGAGCGTCCGGACTCCACATTTTTCATCTCGAACTGTCCGGGAGCGGTTTGCAAGTAGACGACTTCACGCCGTCCGTCCCGGATGAGGGCGGACCGGGGGATGGTCAGGACCGGCTGCGTTTCGGTCTCCACCATCGCCTCCGCATACGCGCGGTGCGGGAGGAGGCGCTCGTAGCCGCCGGGAGAATCCGAGAGCGGGTTGTCCACCTCGATCCGGATTTTCGTGCTCCGGCTCTGGGGGTCGAAGTTCGGATCCAGAAAGGTGACCACGCCGTCGAATGTTTTTCCCGGCACCGCCGGAGTCGAGATCACCGCCTTCTCGCCAATGCGGACGAACGGGAGATCGCGTTCGTAGATTTCCGCCTTGAACCAGAGGCGGGCGAGGTTTCCGGTTTCAAAAAGACGCTCGCCGTTTTTGACATACTGACCCTGGTAGGCATTGCGGACGAGGATCGTTCCATCCGCCGGGGCGAGAATATCGATCGAATAACGGTCGCGCGGCATGTTCACGAGGCTGTCCACCTGGTCCGGGTTGAGGCCGTATTGGATCAGGCGGTGCCTGGAATTCATGGCCACCGGATCGTTTTTCCCGCGGGCGGAGGAGTTTTGAAATTCCCGGACGACGTAGAGAAGTTCGGGACTGTAGATCGAAGCGAGCGGCTGTCCGGCTTTGACCTTCTGACCGACCTGCTGCATGTAAACCTGCTCGATGCGGCCGTCGTAGAATGCCGCCACAACGCGGTGAAGCGTTTCATCGTCCTCCAGGATGCCGCTGACGCGGACTGCCTTGTGGAGGGGTTCGAGGATTGCTGGGGCGGTATCCAATCCGAGCACGCGGGCGGTCTGTGCCGAGACTTCGATGGCAGATGCGTTGGAAGCGGGTTTGTCGTCGTAAACCGGCACGAGCTGCATTCCGCAGATCGTGCAGTTCCCAGGCTTGTCCGAGGTGATCCACGGGTGCATCGGGCTCTGGTAGAACTTCGGTTTGCGTTCGGGAGCGGAAGGCTTTGAACAGGCCGGCAGGAGCATGACGGCAAGGCAGACGATCCGCAGAAGCGGAAAAATCGTTTTCATGGGATGAGAGCGGTGGTGCGGCGGCGGGCGGACCCGCCGCCGCACGGTTGCTAGTTTCCGGGCTTTGTGGCCAGCTTGGCCAGATACTTCGCCGGGTTCTTGTCGAACTTTGCCCGGCACTTTTCGCAGCAGAGTTTGACCTCGGTGCCCTCGTAGACAAACACATACGGTTTGCCCATTTCGCCGAGCTTTTCACCGGAGACCACGCAGGTCTCCAGCGGGTAGTTGCCCGCCCAAGCGAGAGCGGATGTCATCAGAAGGATAAGAATTGATTTTTTCATGGAATGATTTTGTTGGTTGAGTTTTCTGCAAATGACGCCGGCAATCTGCCATGCGTCGGGTGTCCGGGCAGCGCCCGGCTCAGGCAACAAATGCGGGAGGGGCCATCGGCTGATGGCTGGAACCCGCGACGAACTCCACAAAAAACGAAACAATCCTGCCAGGCGGGGCGAGGCCGGAATCAAACGACCGGACGCATCCGTGCGCCAATGCTTCGACCGGGTCCGGCAGCGTTGCGATCAACGGGCAGACCGGAGAATGAACAGTATCCGCCACCGGGACGGGGGCCGCGAGTCCGTTGCAGCACTTCTCGGCGCAGGGCTGGCTGCTTGAGGACTTTTCCTTCTTGCAGCAGGAGTGCTCCTGCGGATGACCACCAGCCAAAGAAGCGATCGCGCAGTGGTTGGACGCCACCATCCATGCCATGGCCAGCACCGCCACGACGGGCAGACGGAGACGATGGAATGGCACCTTCATGTTGTGAAGACTAAACCATGCCAATGGTCTCTTCAACCGGGAATTTGAAACATGCGGATCAGCGCAGGTCGAGCGGGCGGTAGACGATGATCCCGTAGTGGTCGCTCGAGCCTTTGAGGTATCGGGAGATCCTAGTGTCGAGGATGACCTTGCGGCCTAGCGAGCGCTGCGAGGTGGCGTGCATGAAGTGGACGCCGTCGGATTTGCGGACGGCCATTCCGACGTGCGAGGTGTAGCCGCTTTTGTCGCGCGAGGTGATGGCGATGATGTCTCCTGTTTGAATGTAACGCTCGGCGGCGGCGACGCGGTCTTGGGGGATGTGGTAAACGGGCAATGAGGAGATCCGTTCTTGGATCTTGGCCATTTCCGGGAGAAGGCCGGGGTTGTTACGGAGGTAGCGGTAACTGCGCCAAGCGGAGGTCATCTCGGTGATGTTGCGGCTGAGCGGGACCCCTCCCATCTGGCGTGTCGGATTGGTGGAAAGCCCGCGGGCTCCGTTGTCCGCGAAGACCTCTTCGAGAAAATGCATGCGCGACAGGAAGCTGCCCGTGCAGTGTCCGTCGCGGTAACGCTCGATCTCGATCATGGCCAGGAGATCCTCCGGTTTGTAGTCGCCGTCCTTCATCCGGAGCATGCGGGCAAATCCCAGCGACACCTCGTAAAACGTCCAGCAATCGAGGCCGTTGAGATTGACCGAGGGCGACTCGATGTGGTCGTCGAGCTCCAGCGTGTAATTGACGTAGGGAGTCCCTAGCAGAGCGCGGCCGACGCGCGCCGTGCGCTCGCCCAGCGGGAGAGCGCGCCAGTTTTCCTTTTGGGCCAGATCGACCAGGCGGTTGAACTTGTCCTGTCCTTTGAAAACCACGCTCATGGGCAGGTGCGGCTGGTATTGAGGAACGACCGCCGCTGTCGCGGTGGAAAATGCGAAGGCAAGAAGCGCCGCAGCGAGCAAAGGAATCTGTCTGATCATCGTGCAGGTAAAATCGCCGTCGGGCCCGCCATGTCAAACGGGAAGAATGTCCGGATTGTTTCTCGGCCGGTGGTTGTCTTTTTGAGGATTCTCCAATACACCGGATTCAGCATGGCCGAGCCCGTCCGCTTCCAGCATTTTGAAGTTCCTCTTCGCGGGGACGGATCGCTTTTCGAGCTGGGGCGGGGAGCGATGGGCATCACCTACAAGGCGTTCGACACGAACCTGCGGTGCTTTGTCGCGCTGAAGGTGATCAACGCGACGTTTCTGGGCAGCGAGGTCGCCCGCGAGCGGTTTCTGCGCGAGGCCCGCGCGGCGGCCGCGCTCCGGCATCCGAATGTGGCCACCGTGTTCCATCTGGGTGAGGAGGGCGGCGACTGGTTCTACGCGATGGAATTCGTGGATGGCGAGACGGTCGAGGCGATGATGAAGCGGGAGGGCTCGATCCCGACCGCCATCGCTCTCGGGATCGTGATCCAGGTCTCACGCGCGCTCGGTGCGGCGCAGAAGCAGGGACTCGTGCACCGCGACATCAAACCATCCAACCTCATGCTCGTTCGAGAGGACGACGGGGAGTTCACTGTGAAGGTCATCGATTTCGGCCTCGCGAAAAATTCCGCTGGCACCGGAGAAGACACGGCGACGCTCACGATGGGGGGATTTCTTGGCACCCCCCACTTTGCGAGCCCGGAGCAGCTTGAGGAACGCGAGTTGGATGTGCGATCCGACATCTATTCGCTTGGCGTCACGCTCTATTACATGCTCGCCGGTCGTGCACCATTCAGCGGCTCGCTGGCTCAGGTCATGAGCCAGCACCTGCATCGCGAACCCCCGCTCGAAACGCTTGCTGGACAACAGCCGCAGGTTGTTGCGCTCCTCCGTCACATGCTGGCCAAGGATCCTGATGGGCGTCCTCAGACGCCTTCCGACCTTCGGCGCGAGGCCGAAGCCTGCCTGGCGGCGGTGAACGGGTCTTCCGTCGCGGTATCTCCCGCCACCGCGGCGGATCCTGAAAATTTCGAAACGCAAGTCCTCGACACGCCGCCGCCGGCAGGGCCGATAGAACCTGCCATCGGAGCCATTTTTTCCGGGCGCTACCGGATTGTTCGCGAAATGAAGGCTGCCGGAAGGGTTTTTCAGGCGGAGGTGGTGGAGACGGCGTTGCCTGTTACTCTTCTGATCCTCGATTCCTCACTGCTCTCATCTGCGGAAGCTTTTACCCGCTTCGAAGATCAGGTTGGCGCACTCCAGAAGATTCAATCGCCGGCGATTCAAAAGATCCTATCTCTCGAACGCCTCGATCATGTGAGTTTCCTGACGATGGAATGGGTCGAGGGTCCGAGCCTTCTCGACCTCATGCGCGCCCGCAAAGCTTTGTCGCCAGCCGAAGCGCTGGCGGTCCTGCGTCCGCTGGCTTCCGGGTTCGACGCACTTTTGTCATCCGGATTTCCCTGTCCGGAGGTGGCATCAGCTGAAGTGATACTGTGCTGTTTGGAGATCACTCAACCGGTCCCCGCGGCACCTGCAGTAAAAATCAACGCGCTCCCCCACGGAAATTTCTCCGGCAATCCCGAAATGACGATGGTGACTTCCTCATTCGCCACACTGCGGGATGGAGGCGCATTCACCGGTCGCGAGGTTCGGGGATATGTCTATGCGCTTGCTTCCCTTGCCTACGAGATGCTGGGCGGGGTGAAGTCGGGCAGTGCCATTCCGATTCCGGGGCTTTCAGAAACGGCGAACCATTCTTTGCGACGGGCGCTCGATCCAGCCGTGTCGTTCGATTCGATCGCAGTGTTTCTCTCGGCATTGGAATCCGGCATGGGTTCCCTGCAGCCGACGCCCGCCCGCGCTTCCGCGCCGTCCTCTCCGCCTCCTTTGCCGGTGGCCAAGTCCGGTTTTCCAATGCCTTTGCTGATCGGTTTGGGAGCCGCGGGTCTTTTGGCTGCTGCCGGATTGTTCTTTTTGCTTCCCAAGGCCTCTACTCCTGCACCCGCCCCGGTTGCAGCCGCCACTCCGGTTCCAATGGCAAGCCCATCACCATCACCTTCCGCGACGCCGACGGCAACGCCCGATCCGGTTGCCGAGGGCCTTGCCCGGGCGCGCGGGATTGCCTCGGATGATCCGGCCGCCGCATTGGCAACCCTCGTTGCATTGGCCAAGGCGCACTCCGACCGACCGGAAGCCCGGGACGCCGTAGTGGAATTTGTGACAGCCCTCCGCAGCCGCCGCGATGCGCTGAACCCGGGCCAAATGGCTTCGCTCCGCGAGCCGCTCGAAGCAACGGCGGCGCTGGATGTGGTCGAGGCCCAATTGATCCTCGGAGAGGACCTGCTTGAGAGTGATCCGAAGGACGCCCTCAAGTGGCTTATCGCCGCTGCAAAAAACGGAAACACCGACGCCATGGTTCTTTCCGGACTTGCGCTCGCGCGCGGCGTCGGCTCCGGGTCGCCCGACCTTCCGGCGGCTGCGGACTGGTTCCAGCGCGCGGCCGACCGCGGTGACGGGCGCGCCATGTTCGCACTCGGAGAGTGTTACTACTACAGCAAGGGGGTCACCCGCGATCCGCGGCTCGCGCTGGAATGGCTCAACAAGGCCGCCGAGCAAAGCAACGTGCGTGCGCTCGACATGTTAGGGACCCTTTACAGCAAGGGGATTCCCGGCGTGCTGCCGCGCGATCTTCCAAAAGCCTTCTGGTATTTCACCGCAGCCAAGGACCTCGGCTTCGCACCCGCCTATGGAAATCTCGGCGTCCTGTTCATGACCGCCGAGCCGAAACTCGCCGACAAAAAACTCGCAGTCGATCTTTTCAAGCAGGGCGCGGAAAAGGGCGATCCCCGCTGCATGTATTTCTATGCGGGCTGCCTCCGGGACGGCCTTGGCGAGGTGACAAAAGACAAGGCCGCCGCGCAGGATTGGTATGTCAAGGCCGCCGAACTCGGCGTGCAGGAAGCCCGCGATTGGTGCCGGACGAACA
>QYQL01000075.1 GCA_007280915.1 Verrucomicrobiaceae bacterium
TATTCATGGTTCGAGTCCATGCGGGGCAGCCACTGTTGAAAACCAGTGCTTTGTGTGAAAGGCCGGAAAACCTAGCTCGCGATGCTTGCAAAACGTAAAACCCGCCGCGCCGGAAAACCAACGAAGGCCGTAGCCGGCCGGCCATCCCCACTGAAAGCAAAGATCCGGCCACGCGTCACCCTGCGGGATATTGCAGAAAAACTCGGCGTCTCCCGGATGACGGTCTCCCTCGCCCTTCGCGACGACCCTCACGTGGCAAAGGCCACCAAGCGGAAGGTGCTGGCTGCGGCTCGAAAGCTCGGCTACATGCCTGACTCCAAGGTTTCCAAGCTGATGTCGGAGCTGGCGGGTCTTCGCAGCAAGCCGGTCTATCGCGGAGAGCTTGCCTTCCTGACCAGCTGGCAGTCCGAATTCGGATGGAAGGAGTCCTATCACTTTTCCGGATGTTACCAGGGAGCCGAGCAACGGGCGCTTGAGCTGGGCTACCGCTTGACGACGTTCTGGACCCACGACCCGATCTTTCAGCGCAAACGTCTCTCAAATGTGCTTTGGGCGCGCGGAATTCAGGGGCTGCTCCTCGCTCCGCTTGGGCCTGAGATCGTGAGTTTTCCTGACGCCGGACTTGATCTGGACTGGAAGCGCTTCTGCGTGGTTCATATCGGCGCCACTCTGGTCAGCCCCCAGTTGAACCTCGTCCGGCACAACCATTTTCACGGCATGCTCTTCTCGCTGCAGCAGCTCGAGACCTACGGATACAGCCGGATCGGTTTTGCCATTGTCCCGACGGGCGACAGGCTGACATCCCGGCTCTGGACGGCGGCTTATCTCCAATGGCGCGCCAGGCGGGGATTTCATGGCGATCTGCCCGGGTTCGTTTACTCGTTTGGCTCGCTGCCGGAAGACCGCTTCCAAGACTGGATTCGCGATCACGACATCGAAGCTGTCATCGCCATGGAAGGAGAACCGTATCCCATTCTGAAGACGATCCAGAAATCCCTTTCGCGCCATGTGGGGTTCAGCGTGCTGGATCACCCTGGCGGAAAGTCGCCTTTCTGCGGCATTGAACAAAATGCCCCGGAAATCGGGCGGGTGGCTGTGGACCAACTCGTGCATGCCATCAACCACAATCTGACCGGGCTTCCCAAACACCCGTATCAGACCCTGATCCAGGGTTGCTGGCACAAAGGCCCCAGCGCGAGAAACCTCCGGGGCCGCAGACCCTTGCGCCCCCGGGACTCCATCAGTCTCCTGGCCGACCATTTTTAGGCCGGACAGGGCACGGGATGCGGTCGCGAAGGATTTTACGTATAAAAAAATCCCGGCAGACAACCTTTGAGTTTCCGTCCCCGCGTCGTCATTCTTATGATGTTTTGAACCCTTCCACTGATTTCCACCTTGGTGAGTTCGATTCTTTGCGGTGCCGCCTCCTGAAGGCCGGCTTCACGCTGATCGAACTGCTGGTGGTCATTGCCATCATCGCGATTCTGGCCGCGCTTACCCTGCCGGCGCTTTTGAGGACGCTGGATGCCGGCAACCGGGCGAAGTGCGCGGGGAATTTGAAGAATCTCGCGGCCGGCGTTCTGGCGTATGTCGGAGATAACAACGGGCAGATTCCCTATGCCAGCTATAACGTGCCGCCAAAGGTCGGGTATGCCCAGATTCCCTGGTGGAGAGCCGTTTCGCCCTATCTTGGATTCGATTGGACGGACGACAACTGGAGACAATGGTCAGATGGAAAGGAGCGCAAGAGGTTGCCGCCTGTCTATTACTGTCCTTCCGACAAAGTCCCTCCAGCGAGTCTTTCTTCTCCCTGGGATTGTTCCTATGGAATCAATGAACGGGTCGCACTGCCTGCCAACACGGCCGCAAATACGAATATCTCCTCCCCCATCTCCGCCGCCCAACTGGCCAGACCCGCGCAAATCGTCATGCTTGGGGATTCCGCCAATGTGGACGAGGATGGGGGCACTGGTCTTTGGATCGATTACGGGATTCCCTCCGCCGACTTTTCGAGGCGGCACAGCGGAGGTGCGAATGTTGCCTGGTTCGACGGGCACGTGACTTACGCCAGCGGACAGCAGATTGATGCATTGCGGGGCCAAAGACCCCCGAACGCCGCCAACTGGGTCTCCGGCGAGTAACAGATTGTATGTGGACATATTCCCAAACCACTTTTCAAAAAAATGACATCGTTCTGAATGGCAACCGGTTCATGACCGGCAACGGATATTTCGGATACCGTGGGACGCTGGAGGAGTTCGGAAAAGCGGAGCAAACCGCCTGCATCCTCAATGGGGTCTACGACCAATTCGAGGACCGGTGGCGCGAGCCGGTGAATGCGCCGAACGGGCTGTCCACCAAGGTCAGCTTTTGCGGACAGGAGTTGTCCGCCCTCTCGTCTCCGGTCATCAGCCATGAACAGACGCTGGATTTATACGCCGCCGTTCATCGTCGGAAGACGACATTTGAATGCGGACAAGCCAGGATCTCAGTGCAGGCGGAGCGGTTCGCCTCACAGGATGAACCTCATCTGCTGTGCATGAAATATGCGGTAACCTGCTCCGAGGGCGGTCAACTGGTAATACGCACCGGCGTGGATTCCGAAGTCTGGGACATCAACGGTCCGCACCTGCGGGAGATCACGCAGGAACAGGATGGAGACTGGCTTGTGGTGCGGGCGACAACCGGAGAACTCGGCACGGAAGTCGTCGTTTGCGAACAAGTGGATTTTCCTGCACTTTCACCATCTGCGGAGGGCCTGCGGACTGAAGGATTCCGGGAACTCCGATTCCCGGCGGAGCCCGGGAGGGAATATGTTTTTTTCAAATACGTGTCGATATTCACATCGCTCGACACGCCCGGAGAAAGTCCCGACCAAGCCGCGATCTCGCTGGCCCGCCAGTCGTCCCGGGCAGGATACGAAAAATTGAAGGAAGCACACGCTGACCGCTGGAGCATCATCTGGAACAGTTGCGACACCGAAATTGACGGCGACGATGAGGCGCAGTTTGCGGTTCGTTACAGTCTCTACCAGCTGCAATTGACGGCGCCGCGGCACTCCGACAGCGTCTCGATCTCGGCCAGGGGCCTTTCCGGCCAGGTTTACAAGGGCGCGGTGTTCTGGGACACCGAGATGTATATGACTCCGGTCTTTGCGCTGACCGATCCCCGTGTTGCGAGGAACCTGATTCTTTACCGCCACCGCACTCTGGACGGCGCGCGGAGAAAAGCGCGGGAGTATGGGTTTCGCGGAGCCTTCTATGCCTGGGAAAGTCAGGAGACCGGGGACGATGCCTGCACGGATTTCAACGTGAACGACGTGCTCACCAACCGTCCTCTCCGCACCCATTTCCGTGACAAGCAGATTCACCTCAGCGCGGATATCGTCCATGCGATCCGCCAGTATTTCGAGTGGACCGGGGATATGTCCGTGCTTCTGGACGGCGCGGCCGAGGTGGCCGTCGAATGCGCGCGGTTCCTGTATTCCTATGCCTGCTACAAGATGGACAAGGCGCGTTACGAATTGCAGGACGTGGTCGGGCCGGATGAATACCACGAGCGGGTCCACAACAACGCCTACACGAACCGCATGTCGAAGTGTGCACTCGAGACGGCTTTGGAGATGCTCAAGATTGTGCAGGACCGCTTCCCGACGGAATACCGGGAGCTGGAGTCGCGGCTCGGCTTCGCCGGTGAAATGGACAGATGGTGGGAAATGAATGACGGCCTCTATCTTGCCCAACCTGAGCCTGAATCCGGAATCATTCCGCAATTCGACGGATACCTTTCTCTGGAGGATGTGACAGTGAAGGATCTCAAAAGCCGGATGCTCCATCCGAACGAATATCTCGGCGGCGGCAGCGGCCTTGCCACAACCACACAGGTTCTGAAGCAGGCGGATGTGGTGCTCATGCTGAGCCTGTTCCGGGATGACTTTCCCATGGAGGTCAAAAAGCGGAACTGGGCATACTACGAGGCCCGGACGGAACACGGATCGTCATTGAGTGCCTGTGCATATGCCATGCTGGCCGCGCATGCCGGCAGCCCGGATCTGGCCTACCCCTACTTCATGAAAACAGCGACCGTGGACCTGACGGGCGCATCCAAACAATTTGTCGGAGATTTGTATATCGGAGGCACTCACCCGGCCGCCAATGGAGGGGCTTGGATGACGGTGGTCTTCGGCTTTGCAGGTCTCACCCTGAAAGGCGAAAAGATCTGCCTGTCTCCGAATCTGCCATCCCATTGGAGCTCTCTGGCCTTCCGCTTCCAATGGAAGGGGCAGACGTATTCCGTCCGAATCACCAGCGACGATATCCGGGTTTCCTCCGACATCGATAATCTGCAGGACGCCTGTTTTGAGTTCGCCGATTGCGGCGCATCCATGTGCTGCCCCGGACAGTCGGTCCAATGGAAGAGGGACGAACTTCCGGACACAACCGACATCACCCTCCTTCTAACGAAAGAACAATGTGAA
This sequence comes from Verrucomicrobiaceae bacterium, assembly GCA_007280915.1. Taxonomy (GTDB): domain Bacteria; phylum Verrucomicrobiota; class Verrucomicrobiia; order Chthoniobacterales; family Terrimicrobiaceae; genus QYQL01. The sequence goes on from QYQL01000075.1 coordinate 4,478, forward strand.
CCGCCCGAACATTCTCTACATTCATTCGCATGACACCGGTCGCTGGATCGAGCCGTATGGGCATACGGTAGCCACGCCGCATTTGCAACGACTGGCGGGGGAAGGCCTTCTTTTCCGAAAAGCATTTTGCGTGGCTCCGACCTGCTCGCCGAGCCGTTCAGGCCTTCTCACCGGCATGGTGCCGCACAGCAACGGGATGCTGGGACTGGCCCACCTGGGATGGAAGTTGAACGACTACCGGCAGCATCTCATCCACACGCTGCATCAAGCGGGCTACACCTCCGCCCTCTGCGGGATTCAGCATGTCGCGCCGAAGGCGCAAAACATCGGATACCACGAGATTCTGCCGCTGGAGGGATTGGACGGAGGGGAAATCACCTCCCGGGCCACGGAATACCTGCATCGGTCGCACGAAAAACCGTTCTTTCTTTCCGTCGGATTTTTTGAAACGCACCGGGAATTTTCCGGAAACGATCCCCGCGATGATCCCCGCTACACGGCTGTGCCGCCGCCTCTTCCGGATACTCCCGGGAATCGCGCGGACATGGCCGCCTTCAAGTCGGACGCGCGCATTCTGGATGGCAACATCGGTCGCATTCTGGATGTCCTCGATGCCGCAGGGCTGGCGGAAAACACCCTCGTCATCGCCACCACCGATCACGGCCTGGCCATGCCGGCGATGAAATGTCAGCTGACCGATCATGGCACCGGCGTCTATCTGATTCTGCGCGGTCCTTCCGGCTTTTCGGGAGGCAAAGTCTGCGATGCCATGGTAACCCACATGGACATCTTTCCGACCGTCTGCGAACTGCTCGGGATCGAGAGTCCGGCGTGGCTCCAGGGCCGGTCGTTGATGCCGCTTGTGCAGGGCGAGCGGGAGGAGATCCATGAAGAAATCTTCGCCGAGGTCACCTACCATGCTTCCTATGAGCCCCAGCGCGCGATCCGCACACACCGATGGAAATACATCCGCCGCTTCGACACATATTTCCAGCAACCGGTTCTGACAAATTGTGATGATTGCCCGCCGAAATCACTCTGGCTCGACGAGACCGACTGGAAAACGCAGAGCCTTCCGGAGGAACGGCTATTCGACCTTCTGCTGGACCCCCAGGAAGGTAACAACCTTGTGGCCCAGCCGGAGATGCTCGGGGTGCTGGAAGATCTGCGCGCGCGGCTTCACGACTGGATGGTGCGCACCGGCGATCCCCTGCTCGACGGGAACGTGCCGCTCCCGGCAGAGGGTCGCATGTGGCCCCAGAATGCGGTTTATCTGAACCAAGAGGAGATGATAGGCCCTGATGAGTCTACAAAAACCACTAATGCACACTAACAACCACTAAATATATGAAGCAGAACAGCAACTTGCTCAACCATTCACCCCGCAGGTGAATGGCCTGTTGATTACTCTGATTAGTGATATTTAGCGGATCTTAGTGGTTCAAATACAGAAATCAGGATGAGTTCCATCTGGCTCGCAGGTTTGGAGAAAGCGGACGAGGTTTTCCTCCGCGCAAGGAAATCCTTTCGCGCCAATCGTGATGCTTCGCCCTGCATCCTGCGCATCACCTGTTCCGGGCGGTATCGGCTTTGGCTGAATGGGGTGCCGATCCTGAGCGGCCCGGCCCATTCCGGAACCGCTGTGAAGCGGGTTGACGAGTTCGATCTGAGCGGGCATCTGCGGGAGGGCGATAACCTGCTCGCCGTGCAGTTGATCCATTTCCGGTATTTTACCGCCCATGCGTTTTGCCCCGAGCCCGCGTTCTGGTGTTCCCTGCAGGGCTGGGGTGTCGAAAGCGATACGACATGGCGCATGTCGCGCGATGAAGCCTTCCTGCTTCCATCATTCCGGCGGAATCTCATGTATGGTCCGCAGGAGATCTACGACGGGCGCTTGGAGGAGCGCTGGCAGAGCGGAGATTACGATGATTCGCACTGGCCGCAGGCGATCGAGGTGCCCACACCATGGGCGGGCCGGGAGATTGCGAGGGGTATTCCATTCATCAAAGAGTCCGATGTCAGGTCGGTTGCCGTTTCACGGATCGCGGAGGTGGTGGACCAGGAACATTTTCCCCAAATGTGGAACCACCAGTCCTATCAAAGCCTGGCCGTCACGCTTTTGCAGGATGTCCCGGAGGAACCGTCGCTCACGGTTGTTTCAGGCGCGGCGAATCTGGTGGAAATTGGAGAGGGCTGCATGGAGGTCGTGCAGCCTCTTGCCAATGATCCCGACCAGCCGGAGCGGCGCTGCGCGACGGTGATCTTCGACTTCGACCGTGAGATCAACGGATACGCATGGCTGGATGTCGAGGGGAATGGCGGCGCCATGGTTGACATGGTCTATGGCGAATTGATCACCGCAGGCCGGGTGCAGGCGATGCGGCAGGGCACGCATTACGCCGACCGGTATATCCTTCGGGAAGGCCGGCAACGGCATCGGGTCTATGATTGGAAAGGATTCCGGTATCTCCAATTAACTTTTCGAAACCTCACCCGCCCCCTCTTGGTTCACGGCGTCGGAGCGGATTTTTGCACGTATCCAGTCGAGCTTTTAGGGAGCCTTGAATGCGGCGACCCGCTGATCGAAAAGATCTGGGCGACCGGGGCCTACACCCAGCAGCTTTGCCTGCATGACCGTCTGATGGATTGCCCCTGGCGGGAGCAGGTCCAGTGGCTGGGAGATGGCCGGGTTCAACTTCTGGTGATTCAAAACGCATTCGGTGATGCGCGCATCACGCGGAAATTCATCGAGGACTTCGCCCACAGCCAGTATGAAAACGGATTCATCCCGTCGATTTCCAATCCGGAAAACGGAAGGCTCGATATCGTCGATTATTCTCTTTGGTGGCTGGTTGCGCTGCATGATGTCGCGCTTTGGGACGATGACCGGGCGTGGGTCGGGGAAATGTTGCCGCATGCTGAAAAGCTGGCGGCATTCTTTGAGCCATTCGTGAATGCCGAGGGATTGATCGAGAACATTCCGGGGTGGGTGCTGATCGACTGGGCTCCCCTCGGGAGGGCTGGCTGCATTGCTCCGCTCAACGCCATTTACTATTTGGCCCTGTGCTGCCTTGAGCGATTGAACCGGTGGCTCGGGTGCGCGTTACAGGCGGAACGATCTGCCCGCGCCGCCGATCGCATCAGCGGAAATTTCCACCGGACGTTCTGGTCGGAGGAAAACGGATTTTATCGCGATTGCGTGTCTCCGGATGATCCTGTTGCCGGAAGCCGGTATTCCCAGCACACCCAGGCGCTCGCCGTGCTGTCGGGTCTTTCCCGGGTCGACAACTGCGAACTGTTGAAAAGGACACTTGAGGACAGGACTCTCGCCCAAACCTCGCCATTCTTTTCGTTCTACTTACTGGAAGCGCTGGGCTCCGCCGGCATGGCCGCCGAAGGGCTTGATTTTATCCGGGAGAAATGGGGGCGGATGATCGCGGCCGGCGCCACCACGTTCTGGGAGGAATGGCAAACCGGGGCGACTTACCGGGATGGCGTCTGGGCAGCCCGACCGCGAAGCCTCTGCCATGCCTGGTCGGCGGCCCCGACCGCATGGATCAGCCGCCATGTGCTCGGCATCCGCCGGGAAACCCCGGATGGCAAACTGATCTTTGCCCCCAATCCCTGCGGAATGTCCATCGCACAGGGGCGTGTCCCGACCCGACATGGCGTCGTTCACGTCGCGTGGTCCGTGCGCGAGGACGGTTTTCATGCCGAAGTCACTCTGCCACCTCGGTGCCCCGAAGCGGAATTTTTCCCGCCGGCCGGCTTCCCGGATCGCTCGCACTATGCGTTCCATAAATCCACCGATGCCCCGTCAACTCCCTGCCGTGAGACGGTCCGTTTTGCTGGATGATGGACGGCTTGTTCCCGGTTTTCCCTATGAGAACACCATTCCCAACCTCCCTGATCGCTCTTCCCCTCGTCGTCGCCCTGTCCGGACTGACCGGTTATGGAAAAATATCCGGGACGACCAAGGAGACAGCCGAGGCGGGCAAGCCCCCGATGAACTGGACCACTTCTTTCCCCGGAAAGAATCCCGGCGAATGGTTCCCGCGTCCGCTCCCGCTCACTGAACTGACGGTCACAAAGACGATTGATGTCTCCGATTTCGGGGCACGACCCGATGACAATCAGGACGACACCCAGGCCATTCAGGCAGCTTTCGATGCCGCCAAGACCTGCGGTGTTCCCTGCAAAGTTCAATTTTCCAAGGGCACCTACCGGATCAGCAAAGCCACATCCCGGGGCGTGCAAGGGCGCTCGTTTTCTCTCGACGGCTTGAAAGACACGGTCATTGACGGGGCGGGGGCATTGCTTCTCCAAACGGATCCCACCCAGGGCATCTTTTATTTTAAAAAATGCGAGCGCTTGATCGTCCGGGATTTATTTATCGACTACGATCCCCTTCCATTTACTCAAGGAACCATCCAGAGAATTCAGGCCGATCCTCCACAGATCGACTTCGTAATCGCAGAGGGGTTTCCGTCATTGGACGACAGCCAATTTCTCAACGGCCAGAGAACCAACATTTGTGTGCCGCTCGATCCAAACATCCCGGGCCGGTTGCGCGATGGGGCCAGAAACTTCTTCCTCTACAAAACAGCTGAAAAACTGTCGGACGGCGTTTATCGGTTGCCTTTGATCGACTTGAAAAGAGGTTGGGATCACGATTTAAGCGTCGGCGGGCGCTTTACCGCATTTGCGCGGAATGACATTCCTATTGCGAGCTTTGAGGGCTGCCGACAAGTCACGATGCAGGGGATTACGACGTTCGCCTCCGGGGGCGGGCAATACACCGGAACCTATAACGACTGCATCAATATCCTGGGATGCAAGGCGCTCATCAAACCGGGTCGCTGGAAGGGCGGCAATGCGGATGTCGTCCACATTTACGGGAGCCGGGGTGGCGGCCCTTGGGTCGAAGATTGCGTTTTTGAAGGGATCGGGGACGACGTGGTTTGCATCTACAACGGCCGTCCGGTTTTCATCCGAGAGGTCATCTCCCCCAAGGAATTGATCCTCGGCTCGGTGCAGATGAAAGCCAAAGCCGCTGGCGACATCAAAGGCGATTTTACCCCGCTGAATGAGGAGCAAATCCAACAGGGAGAGCACCTCGCCTTTCTGAATCCCCAAACGGGCAAGCTGGTGGGCGAATCGGATGTCGAACGGATCAATATCGCTACGGGTCAGGTTGTTCTGAAACAACCGATTCAAACTGAGGGACTGACGGCAGGCTCGGAGAAGGAAAACACCCAAGTCTACAATACGAGCATCGGCGGCAACTTTGTCGTCCGCAATAATCAGATCTCGAATTCCCGCCGCTATGGCATGTTTCTCAAAGCCGCCGACGGGCTGGTCGAAGGAAACCGGATCGACGGCGTGAGCGCATCAGCCATTTACATCTCCGACGAGCCAGCCTGGCCTGAAGGGCTTCAGGCGGCCCGGCTGGTCATCCGCAACAACGAAATCGTCAATTGCGGCTTCGACGAACTCTTCCACACCAACCCCTGCCAGGCCCATATCAGCATCTACGCCCAGAACGTCAAAAGGAACCCGGTTTTGGATGCCCCCAATTTCCATCACGACATCACCCTGGAAGGCAATAAAATCAAAAATTGGTCGAAGCTGGGATTTTACTTTTCAAATGTCACGAATCTCACCGTGAAGGACACCTGCTTTGGCGAGCCGAGAGAAAAACCCGCTGCATTGCTTTTCAAAGGCCCGCTTGGTGTGACCGCCATCGAACCCTTCCCACTAGGCTTTCCCGAAACGCCTGACCCAAGAACTCAAAACTGAAACCGTGTATTCACCCATGAAAAATCGCCTCTTCAACGCCTTGCCGGCAGCCCGGTCCAGGATCTTTGCAAAGTGCGGAATGATCGTTTCAGCACTTTGGGTTTTTGCGATTGCCGCTGGACTGGCTCAGGCCGCGGTGCTCGGTGATGTCCCGGCAAAGCGTCCGAACTTTTTGTTTTTACTGAGCGACGACCAATCGTTCCCCCACACCGGCTTCAACGGAGACCCGGTCGTGAAGACCCCTGGATTCGACCGCGTTGCCAGGGAAGGAATCAACTTCACCAATGCCTTCTGCTCCGCGCCATCCTGCTCACCCTCGCGCGCCGCGATTCTGACCGGCCACAACTTTTACGAGCTGGGATCGGGATCCGTTTTGTTTAGCGGATTTCCCGGGCATCTGCCGACGTATCAGGACATCCTGCGGCAACATGGCTATTATACGGGCTATACTGGAAAGGGCTTCGGGCCGGGCTTCTGGTCGAACGAGGGCCGAACCACCGACCCGGTCGGACTCAGCTACAATCAGATAACCCTCAAGCCCACGCCCCCACCGGAATTGTCCAACCTGGACTACTTTGAAAACTTCAAAGCTTTCCTGAAGGACCGGCAGGAGGGACAGCCATTCAGCTTCTGGGTCGGTGTCCGCGAACCGCACCTGCCCCAGCACTTCGGCCGTGGTGTCGCCGGCGGAAAAAAATTGTCCGATGTTGTCCTGCCCCCATACCTCGTCGATACCCCGGGTACCCGCCACAGCTTCCTCGACTACTACGATGAAATCGAATGGCTGGATGCTCATCTGGTCAAGATGCTTGATTACCTCGCAGGCACCGGCGAACTCGAAAATACCGTGGTCATTGTCACCTCCGACAACGGCATGGGGGCACCCCGTGCCAAGGGAGACCTCTACGACCCCGGAACACGGATGCCTTTCGCCCTGATGTGGAAAGGCAAGGTCAAGGGCGGCCGCACCGTCACCGACTTCGTCAACTTATCGGACGTTGCCCCCACTTTGATCGAACTGGCCGGACTCACCCCGCCGAAAGAGATGACTGCCCGCAGCCTCGTCCCGATCATCGAATCCGATGCAAATGGAAGGGTTGATCCGGCCCGTGATTTTGTGGTGGTCGGGATCGAGCGTCATGACACCTCCTACCCGATGCGCGCCATCCGCACCGACGATTTCTTGCTGATCCGCAATGACGCCGATCCCAAAAGCAACCGCCGCGATGATTTCTGGGACACCCCGACGCCGACGCCCGCCAAGGAGGCGGACATCCGCGAAAAAGGTTTTCACTACGAACCCCTGATGCGCCTCTTTTCCAATCCGGAGATTCTTCCGAAGTCGCTCCTCGCATTCGGCCCCCGGCCGCAGTGGGAACTCTACGATGTCCGCAACGACCCTTGGGAGTTGAAGAACCTCGCCGCCGACCCGGCCCATGCCGTCACTCTGGACGCCCTGAAAAAACGCATGGACGACTACCTCGTCCGCACCGGCGACCCGCGAACGCTCGGAACCGCGAAGTTCGACCAATACCCGCACTACGGAGAGGTCCCCAAGGATGACACCGCGACGCTCGATCAAATCGCCGAGTGGAAAAAATTCGAAGCCGCGTCGAACCAGCGCATTCGCGCGGAGATCCAATCCGCCAAAAAACAACAGACCGCGCCCTGACAAACAATCTCCCGCCTCGACAGGGTCCGGGCTTGTGTGGCACCCTCAACCATGTCATGAGATTTGAAGACTGGCCGGAGGAGTGGCAGGAGTGGGCGAAGCTCACCCCGATCGAACGCTTCCGGGAAAGTGAGAAAATCTTTGCACAATACCTCGCCATGGGAGGCACCCTTGATCCCGACCCCGATCCGACAAGTCCTTTTTACGATCCAGAAGAGTGGCACCCGCTCCCTGCTCATGGGCGGGCAGGCCTGCGTGTTCTACGGCGCGGCGCAAGTTAGCAGGGATGTCGATTTTCTGCTTCTGGCAGACGAATCGAATTTCAAAAAACTGCTTCTCGCCCTGGATGAGTTGAAAGCCCGGCGCATTGCCGTGCCTCCTTTCGATCCGGATGTTCTTGCGCGAGGCCATGCGGTTCACTTCCGCTGCGCGGAAGGCGCCGCCGCCGGGCTCCGGATCGACCTGATGACAAAACTGCGCGATCTCCCTGCGTTCGGCGAACTGTGGGAGCGCCGGACGGTGATCGGGGACGAGGAGGGTCATGAATTTCACCTGCTCAGTGTGCCGGATCTTGTGAAGGCGAAAAAAACCCAGCGCGCCAAAGACTGGCCTGTCATCGAAGCGCTGGTATCCATCCACTACCGGGAGAATTCAGAAAATCCGAATCCCGGCTGGCTGGAGTTTTGGATGGGTGAGGCCCGTTCGCCCGAGCTTCTTGTCGAACTGGTCGGGCGCTTTCCTCTGGAAGCCCGGCGGATGCTGGCCGTCCGCCCGCTGCTCGCCCTTGCTGTCGCCGGCGACTTTCCTCTTCTTCGCGCAGCGCTTGATGCCGAGGTCCGGGAAGAACAGGAAAAGGACCGCATCTACTGGGAGCCGCTCAAGCGGGAAATGGAAGACTTCCGTCGCGCCGAGCGCGGGGGCGAATATCCGAAGAGCGAAATCACCCCAAAGGCGGCGCGATAAACCTGAAATCCGCAGAAAGGTTGGCCGGACGCCTGAATTTTTACGTAGAAATTGTTTTTGGACGAGTTTCATTGAGTCACGGTTTCAGGCGGGACATTGTGCTCTGATGGGAATTGTCCGAATCGTGTTGCTGACTCTTGCTTGGACGTTGGCCGCAGGGGCCCGCGCCGAGGTCGCTTTTGCTCCGCTATTTAACAACTCCGCTGTCCTGCAATGTGAAATGCCGGTGAACATCTGGGGCAGATCCACTCCCGACGCCGGGCTGGAAATCCGGCTCGACGGAAAGAAGGTGGCCGCGACGACGGCGGATGCCGGGGGAAACTGGAAGGCCATTTTGACTGCACAACCTCCGGGAGGTCCCCACTCGCTCGAAGCCGTGTCCGGGGAAGATGCCGCCAAGCTGGAGGATATCCTCTTCGGCGAAGTCTGGCTGGCTGCGGGCCAGTCCAACATGGTGATGCCTGTGGGGCCATCTCTTGGTGGCGAGGAAGTGCTGAAACGGGAAAATCCCAGAATACGCTTCCTCAAAGTTCCCCAAAAAACCGGGCTTCCGGTCGAGAAGGAATTCACTGCGGACGATTTGAAATGGAGGACCATTAGCCCCAGTTCGTCGAGTCGCGATAACGACATTGCCGCCGTGGCATTTTATTTCGCCGAAGCCCTGCATCAGGGCACAGGCCGTCCGATTGGCATCATTCAGAGCTCGTATGGAGGCACGCCCGCCGAGGCATGGACCTCCTTGGATATGCTGGAGGGACAACCCGAATTGAAACACTATGCGAGCGCCACCCGGCAGGCACAGGAAGCGAACAAATCCAAGGAGCAGTGGCTGGAGGAAATCAGCACATGGGATCAATTCATGGCGGATCTGACGGAGTGGAAAAAGGGCGGCAACAGCGGACCCCGTCCGAAGGAGCCTACGCGTCCGGATGCTGGCAATCCCTGGAGCCCGCGGTCTCCGACCGTGCTTTTCGAGAATATGATTGCACCCCTTGTTCCCTACACGGCGCGCGGCGTGATCTGGTATCAGGGTGAGGGAAACGCCACTAGGCCGGACGAGTATCGGGTGCTTTTCCCGACGATGATCGAGGGTTGGCGGAAACTTTGGAACCGGCCCGATTGGCCGTTTCTTTTTGTGCAACTGTCAGCTTTCAAGCTCCCGTTCCCGGGAGACTGGCCGGGTCTTCGCGCTGCACAAGCCTTCACCCGCGACACTGTTCCTCATACCGGGATGGCCGTGTCCATCGACTGCGGCGAAAAAGATGACATCCACCCGAAAAAGAAACAACCGGTCGGCGAACGCCTCGCCCGACTCGCACTGGCGGACGTCTATGGAAAAACGATCTCCTCCCGCGGCCCGACATTCCAGGCATTGGAAAAATCCAACGGCACGCTGCGCATCACTTTCCAAGGATTGGGGGACGGCCTTCAAACCTCCGATGGTAAACCCGATGTGCCCGGGTTTGAAGTGGCTGGCGCGGATGGTGTCTTTCATGCCGCACACGCAAAGATTGTATCACCCAGTTCGGTTGAGCTGACTTGCGCGGAGGTTGCCGATCCGGTCTCCGCTCGCTACGCTTGGGCGGACTGGCCGGAGCCCCCGGTGACATTACAAAACAGCGCAGGACTCCCGGCCGAGCCGTTTTCACAAACCTTGAAATGACTGAAGGCTCAAGCTGAAAATATCGGGGCAGTCTGGTTGATTCTTGATCCGCAGTTATACGCCACGCCGCCCCTGGCAGCGCGGTCGTCCCGGCGCGCAGGACCAGATTTTCTGTCAAGCCGTGCGTGCGCCTCAAACCCAACTTTAGATGACATCCGCTCTGCGCCCGTATGAACATTAGGCCTGCTGTATTGTACGTATAAATTCTTTTCTGCATTGGGCTGTTGAGCAGGTTTCTCCATTCGAATATTAGTCTTTCGCGATGGAAATATTTTCTGCCTTCATGCATAAGATCGCGCTGCGGACATTGCTTGCCGCAGTTGTTCTTCTCGCTCTTCAGGGTTCCTCCCTCGCCCAGTCTACCTGGACCGGAACTTCCAACACTACGTGGAGCGGCGCGGGCAACTGGAGTCCCTCCGGTGCGCCGGCGTCCGGTGCCAGCGTGATTGTGGATAAAAACTCGGCAACCACTTATACCATTTCCCTTGATGCCAGTCCGACATTGACAAACTGGAGCTCAAATATCACCGGAAATTCCACCATTGTTATGGCCTCCGGAGGCAACCGGACTCTCAGCATCACCGGAACTCTGACAAAAACCGGGGATAAACCGCTCCAGTTTCGCAGCAATGGTGCCAACAAGCTGGCGGTGACAGTCGGAACAGTTGACCAAACCGTAGCAGGCATCGCCAGCGGGAATACATTAACCTTCGGACTTGTAAACAACGAGCTGAGCAGCTTGAACATCACGACTGCAAACGTCTCCGCCATCGGCGGCAATAATACACTGGCGTTGACCGGCGCGAACAATACGGCCGATTACACGATTGGAACATTGAATCTCGGGACGGGTGGTATTGTTGTCTTCGCCAACGCGATTGCCAACGGCGAGCAGCGTGCGCTCAACGTCGGCTCGCTCAACGGAACAGGAGGCACGATCCGCGGCGCTAACGGCGCCGTGACCACCGGAATAGCGACGCTCAACCTGACTGGAACTTCAAACGGATCATACAGCGGAGCCCTCATTGATGGAGCTGCCGTCGTTCGCGTCGTAAAAAGTGGATCGGCCACGCAAACTCTCGGGGGCTCCTACATCTATACAGGCGGCACCCTAATAACGGGCGGCACCCTGCTGACGACCAAGGCTGCAGCACTTTCCAGCTACAACGGCACCGGGAAGGTCGAAGTCAACGGAGGCACCATCGGCGTGCAGGTCGGCGGCAGCGGTTGGACCACAGGCCAGGTGGATGCGCTCTTAGGCAATGCCACCAAGACCAGCGGCGCACTCGGCATTGATACGACAAACGGAAGCCTCAACCAGTGGACGGCATTCACCGCGTCCAACCTCGGGAACCTGGGCCTGACGAAGCTCGGTGTCAACACCCTCACCCTCAACGGAACCAACACCTATACTGGCGACACCACGGTCAATGCTGGCGCTCTGAATATAGGCAGCAGCGGAAGCCTTGCGAGTGGCAACGCGCTGACGATCGGCGCAAACGGCACGGCGGACTTCGCCAACGTGGGTCAGACTCTCGGCGCGGTGAGCAACACCAACACGGCGACCAACGCCCTGAACTTCAGTGCGTCGTCCGGCACGGTGACACTGGCCAGCCTGAGCGGGGCGGGCAATACGCGGTTCGGCAGCAACGGCACGGTGACAGGGGGAATTTCCAACGGCACGGTCACCAGCGTTGGTGCACTGCACGCTGATATCTCTGGTGGAACGATCTCAGCAGGAGGCTTGCTCACGGGCAATATCACCTCCGGCACGGTGGGAGCAGGCTCGCTGAGCACAAGCAGCGTCAGTGGCGGCACGAACACGATCACCGGCGCAGCCGGCATCACCACCCTCAACGGTGGTACGACGACGGTGGGCGGGGTCGCCACGATCGGAACGATGACATCCGGCACGGCCAACCTCAACGGTGCGACCTCCGGGATCACAACCTTCGACGGTGGCACGGTCAACCTCGGCAACGCCAACGCGCTCACGGTTGCCAGCGGAGCGGGCACGGGAGCGATCACCGGCAACGGCAGTCTCACCAAGACCGGCGCAGGCACGCTCACCCTCAACGGCACCAACACCTACACCGGCGCAACCAACGTGACGGCCGGAACGCTGCTCATCAACGGTAACCAGAGCGCCGCCACCGGCAACGTCACCGTCGCCTCCGGTACCACCTTGGGCGGCAATGGCACCGTCGGCGGGGACATCACGATCTCTGGAATTCTTGCACCCGGAAACAATGACATCGGCAAGTTGACCACCGGCAATCTCACTTGGAACGGCGCAGCCACCGCGGGCCCGGACACCAACTGGATCTTCGACCTCGGCGCGTTGAATACTTCGGATCTCCTCGCCATCAATGGGGATTTCATCAAGGGCACCGGCTCGGTCTTCCACTTTGATTTCAACAACTGGCAGGGAGGCACCTTCACGCTGGTTACTTGGACGGGTAATATGACCGGATTTGCAGGGGATGGCAGCTCGTTTTCCGCCACCATTGCTCCGGGGTTCGCCGGATCCTCGTTCTCGATTGTCGGAAGCTCACTGGTGTTCAACGTTATCCCCGAGCCCTCGACATGGGTTGCCATGGCTGCCCTCGTCCTCGGCGGGGGTTTCGTCGTCATCCGCCTCCATACCGGCCGCCGCGGATATTGCCATCCAATCCAGGGACGCTAGAACGGCTAAAGCAACAGATGCATGGCAGTCCCGGCCATGTTTCTCAGGGAAGATCATCGGCGGGCCGCCGATGCCACGTCTGAATTTCAGGCCCCGCGAAAGAAGAGGGCTCCGGAGCACGAGGCCCAACGGGAATACAATCCGTTTTGAGCCTTCAAGAACAATGAGCGAAGTGTATTTTACGTATAATTTTCTTTTTGTATTGACCTGTTGATCGGGTTCCCCCGCTCGGATATTTTGCGTCTGTCATGAAAGCAAATCCCACCCTAATGAATACGGTCGCCCTGAGAGCATTGCTTCCCGCGGTCCTGCTTCTCACTCTTCAGGGTTCCGCCCTTGCCCAGTCCACTTGGACCGGAACTTCCAACACCACGTGGAGCGGTGCGGGCAACTGGAGCCCCTCCGGCGCGCCGGGCCTTAACGCCGACGTGGTTGTGGATCGAAACTCGGCAGCCCTTTATACCATTTCCCTTGATACCAGCCCGGTATTGACAAACTGGAGCTCCAATATCACAGGGGCTGCGATTACAACAATCATGCCCAAGGCCCTTGGGGCAAGCCAAGCTTTGTCCATCAGTGGCAACTTGGCGAAAACAGGCTCAACCGGTCTTGCCTTTCGGAGCAATGGAGCAATCACGCTATCCATGTCAGTCGGAGTGGTTGATCATACCACGGCAAATTCCAGCACTATCAGTTTTGGCACTGCCGGCAATGAATTGGCCAACCTGA
>QYQL01000112.1 GCA_007280915.1 Verrucomicrobiaceae bacterium
ATCGCATCGAGAAATGTTGCGCTCGCCCGAAGTCTGGCCGCCTTCGCGTCCCCCGTCCAGACCGCGTAGTGGGAATCCCTGAGCCGCCGGCTGTATTCCTCCGGAGACAGGGGATCGGACGAGGGTCCATCGCGACCGATCCATTTGATCTCACAGCCAGTTGCCCGTCTGACTCGTTCCAGCATCTCCCGAGTGCCGGGGTCGCTCCGCTCGAAGCCGGCCAGGTAGCCGAAACGCACCGGTGGTGACGATGGGATGCACAGTTCCTCGTCCACGCTGGAACTCGGATGATCAATGGATTCCCAGCGTGCTGAAGCCAATCCCATCGCCTTCAAACTGGCAAGTATGGGCGCGCCCAAAACGACCACCCTGACTCCCCTCGGCACCGGGAGTCTCGCCACGGCATGAATCGAAAGCGGATTCCTGATCAGCTGGGTCACCGGGTTGAAGAGGAGGTGGGCGAGGCAGGCGTGCAGGACAACGATCACCGCTGTGTATTGCGGCCGCATCGCCGAGATGGCCGCGAGAAACGGTGCCGAGGCGGAGCAGATCATCAACACTTCAACTTTTTCGCTTCTGCAGTATTGGCTCAACCGGTAAGCCTCCATCCAAAGCCGTGGCAGATCTGTGGCGCTTTCCCCGCGGACAATCCCGCCGAACTCCGACCGCCAGGTGACCATTTGAGCAAATCTCTCACCAAGCGCCTCACGGACGCTTTTGACGTGTGTAGACTCCCCGCTGAAAACCAGGCTGGCATCGGGGATTGCCAGGGAAACGGAACTGAGCAGCGAGGCATTGAACGGGACATGCTGCAGTCCGGTGCACTGGGGTTCCAGCAAAGTGATGTTCATGGGATTAATCCCGGGGAGGCCGGACTCTGATCCACACCGAGCGGAGAGCGGCGGCCATGAACTCAAGCAGCCGGAATCGTGGATTCGTGGCCGGGATCCGGCCGGATTTCATTTCTGATTCCCAATGCTTCGCCCAGGTTTGAAAGGAATAGCTCGCGAAGAAAACCGACATGATGAGGCCGAAAGCACCCTCACGGTAGGCCCCCTTGTAGATATAGAGATTACAAAACGTGCGCATGCTATCGAGGAGCGGACGGCGGAGCAGCGGGGAGTTCTGTTGTTCCAATTCGAGGGCCTCCAGAGAGGTGTAGCGGTTCTGCGTGGCGAGGTAGTCGGCAATGGAATCCTTCGAGTAGTGAAGGAGTTCTCCCTGGAGTTTACGGATGGTTCCCGAAGTCACGATCCCTTCATGAACGAGCCGGTCATTCCACCGCACCCCGTCTTTTCGGAACAGGCGGACGAGCCAGCCGCTTCCGTGGGTATACTGTGTGTGAACGCCGAAAAAATACTCTTTCCGCCGGATTTGGAAGGCGGTCACTTCCTCCGGAGGAGGGCCTGCCAGCGTCTTCTGAATTTCGCTCGAAAGCTCCGGAGTGCAGCGCTCGTCCGCATCGATAAAGAAGGCCCAGGGAGACGTGACATGTTGCAGGGCAAAGTTCCTCTGTTCGGAGTAGCCGCCGGGATTTTTGGGACTAAGCCGGTCGCTCTGAAAAACCTTGCCGGTAAAATTCCTTGCGATGGCGACCGTGTCGTCCGTGCTGAAGCCGTCAACAACAACAATTTCATCCGCCCAGCGCACGCTCTCCAGACAATCCCGCACGCGGGCGGACTCGTTGTAAGTCAGAACGACGACAGAAACTGGCATCCAGGAGTATATTCGCGGTGCGGAAGAACTCTCAATATCCGTTTTCAGGGGCAAAAGGCCTGCGCGTGAATTGCGGAGACGGCATCCCATGTCAACCGAGACTGTTGGAATGCCCTTCCCGCTGCCCCCATGCGCGAGCGCTGTTCGCTGTCGGCCAAAAGACGAGCGATTGCGACTGCCACAGCAGAGGGATCCTGACTCGAGTGAAGGCCGGTCACGCCATCCTGAATCCATTCCCGGGAAGCAGGAGCCGGACCACAGATGACGGGTTTGCCATAGCTCCAGGCCTCGGCAAAAACGATGCCGAAGGATTCATGCGCAGATGGAAGGCAGAAGATGTCGCAGGCCGCCAGAGCGGAGGCTTTTGTTTCCTCATCGGGCACTCCAAGGTCGAGGAAGGAATTATCGGGTAGAGCAAGGGCCGGAGCTTCTCCCGGCCCGGCGAGCACGAGGACCGCCCCGGGATTTTGCAACAACACAGACTTCCACCCCACAAGCAAAGCAGGGAAGCCTTTTCCCTCATCGCGCCTTCCGATAAACAAAACCATTGGCCGGGTGCCGAGATTCCATTTCGATCGGAATGCGCCACCGTTTCCATCCGGGCTGCACATCGGAGGCAGCCCGCAAAGGACGGCCTTTTTCTGCGGAAGCCCGCGATCCACCAGACGGTTGATTTCGCCCTGCGACTGGCAGAATACGGCATCCGCGCTCCGGTAGAGTGCAAGATCGATGACATCGTCCCCCCATTGGCCGGGGTGGGTGGCGGGCCAGACCGTGAAGCGGGCGCCTGCTTTCCGCGCGAGTTCGAGAAAACCGAATCCAGCCAAATCCCATCCGGTGCCGACAAAATGGACGACGTCCGGATTTGTTTCGTGGGAAAATCCGCGCCATTGCGAGTTTGCGAAGGCTTTCCGGAACGCAGTGGCAATCCCTCGCTTGAGAAGGGGATGGAGGAACGGCCTCGACGCCATGCTCATCCATGCCCTGCGTTTGCAGGGACAGTTCAAAACCTGCGACGGAGCCGGGAGAGGGCCCTGAATCCGGGGTTCAGGGCCGCCTTTTTCAGCCGCAAGAAAACAGACCTCCATGTCGGGTCTTCGACCGAGTTCGACTGCCAGACCTCTCTGATACGCGGCCAATCCGCCGGTGCACTCCGGCAGATGCCGTGAGGCGATCAGCACCCGGAGAGGAGCTTTCCCGGGAAGCGGTGAGGAGGCGTTCACCATCCGTGCGAGTTCAATCAACGTCCGGAGGAAATGCCCGGAGGAAAAGAGATGTGGTGGCCCGTTTTGACGTCGAGCCCCATGCGGAGCGGTTCCCAGTGTTGCTCGGCGGAGTAGGGGGGAAGAAAGTGGTCGCCGAGCAGATCATCGCGAACAAAGAATGCGTCCGTGCCCGAAAGTTCGCAACCGACGAGGGAGTATCCGGCACCCCGGGTCAAGCGCTCCAGTGCTTTGAGGCTGGCACCATAAGCAAGCGACGAGTCCCAGACCGCCTCTTTGCCGTAGGGCGCGACCCAGTCGAGAAACTCCGGAAGCTGGCTGTTGTATTCGACCGCCATAGCCCGCGGACGAAGGCTGAGGCAGGGTTCCAAAATGTGGAATGTGTTGTAGTCCACATCCACGCTCAAAAAATCCAAATCCGAGTCAAATCCGCTTTTTGAGATGAGCGGGCAGACATTTTCGCGATTCAAAAACGCGCGTTCGCAAACAAGCCGTCCTTCCTTGACCGTGGCGTCAAGTGCCCCGGGAAGGGTGGCGGGCAGGGCCGCATCCATCCAAAGTCCGCTCCACCCCTGCAGGAGGAGCATGGCGGTGTTGTTTTCCAGCGGCGCGGTTCCGATCTCCACAAACCGCCGGTTTCCCGGATCGATCCTCCGGAATATTTCCGCGATGATCCCGTCCTGACCATATTGCGAGAAAAGTTTGAACCGGTAAGGCACCAGGGATTTCGAGCTCTGATAACGCGGATGCTGAAGAAGTGAGGCAACACGGGATTCGGCGGCGGCGTTCTGAATCTGCTCCACCATCGGCGGCAGCATTTCCATACCCGCCTTGAATGCACGCAGCTTGGTTAGGAACGATTTGATCATTGGGATAGTAGTGCGGCGACAACCGACTTGTTGCTCACTTCGGCCCTCCAATGCGAGGCAATTTCGACAGGATGGCGCTTTCCATCGTCCCAGAGGCGCATCTCGGTCTCCGCCGCCTTCGCAAGCAAGCTGGCAGAATGCTCTCGGGAAAGAGTGCCGTATCTTCCCCTGTCGACAATATCCTTGAACCCCGGGACAGGTGTCGCCACGACCGTACAGCCGCAGCAGAGCGCCTCGAGCGCGCCGATGGGATGCGACTCCCAGCGTGAGGATGAGAGGATGAACCGGCAGCCGGATAAAATTCTGGGCAGCTCCGAACGGTTCTTTAATCCGAGCAAGCGGACCTGGGGATGTCGTGCCGCCAGTGCGAAAAACGCCTCGTTGACCCCGTATCCGGCGATGAGAAATTCCGTTTCAGGATGGGAGCCCAGCAGAAGTGGGATCGTCGCGGCAAGGAGCGGGGCATTTTTCTGGTCGTCATCCCACCGGCCGCTGCAAAAAATCCGGTTCGCCCGCTGAGTCGGCAATTCTCCGGACAAGAACACGTCGGGCACCGAGTGGGGAACAATGGAGAACCGCTCCAGAAGATCGGTCCGGCGGTGGAAACGCAGGAACTTCGCAAAGTTTTCCAGGAACGACTTCGTTTCGACAACCACCCGGTCGGAAAGTTCCAGGATCCCGATGATGCCCGCATCGTGGGCTTTCGAGTGGAAGAAATACCAGTTCAGGAAGTGCCGGAACCGGCGGAGAAAATCGAGAGGGCCGCGGCAGGGGTGGACGAACCGCATCCATGCGTCGCCGGGAAAAACGCGTGCGCTGACCAGTCCGTCGGAGTCGGCCCGGTTGATGATCCGGATGCCCGCCGCGCGGATCGCCCGATAGACTTCCGCGTGCTGGAACCACGTCATCACAATGACCCGGTCCAGACGCAGCTGCTTCCAGAATTCCGGGCGGGCGGCATCTCCATCCGCATAAACCTTCACGGGAAACGGGAACTCCGGATGCTCGTTGGCGGGGCAGACCACCAGAGGCTCGTGGCCGGATTTTTTTATCTCCACAGCATAGCCGTCGAAATCGATCGAGTATCGTCGGAACGCCTTGGGCAGGAAGATCCCGATGCGCATGGGATCAGGTCTCGCGCGTCTCCATGGAGAATTCCGCGAGCGCTTTCCCCGCGTTCTTGGCGCTGATGGAGGAATAGCCTCCCACCGCGACACCGGCGCCGATACGGAACCGACAGGCGTCCGGCCAGTGGTCGATGATCCCGTTGCAATGGAGATAGGCATCGGCCCTGTAGTCGCCCGGCGGCAGCCAGGGGGTCTGAATGCGAACGGTGACCTCGCGGTTCCCCGGTTGCAAGCTCATGCCTTCCAGATACTCGGTGTTGACCGCGAAGACTTCGGTGTCCCACTCGTCCAGAAAGTGCATCGAGAAGTGGAACGGGCCGTCGGGCGCATGCTGGCGAATGCTGGCGGTGAACTCCATTGGTTTCCGGGGAGCAAACCCGCTCCCGGCGCACTTGATTTCGTTGATCCGGTGCGTTCCGCTCCCGCTGCGGCGTGCGGGATCGGGAGCCGGCTCGTCGGCCGCGCGGACGACGTCATTCTGGTATTTGGCGATCACCGCACCGCTCTCGCCG
>QYQL01000128.1 GCA_007280915.1 Verrucomicrobiaceae bacterium
CTTGGATGGTTCAGCATCGCCGTTTGGTCCGCGACTACGAACGCTCCCCTGTGTGCGCAGCTGCGTGGGTGTTTCTCGCCATGATCCGTATCATGATCAATCGCTATTCCTAATTTTCCCATTTTTCAGACAGCCTCTTAGCGGAAATCGCAGTTTTCGGCAAAGAGCCGGGCGAGTGAGTTCCAACCCTCAAAGCCATCACGAACCCCAATCTCGCCATCACTCTGTTGCTGATGCCGCTCGTCGCGTTGGACTACGACGCTGCGCCCGCGACCGGTCGGACGGTCGTGCCGATGGCGCGGCCGCCGGAACACATGAGGGATCTGCCGCCGGACTACCTTGAGCGCCAGCAGGCGAACCTAGCTGCAGTCGCCGGTGGAATGGATAACCTCCACTTCAACAACACCAAGAGCGACGATTCCATCCTCTGGGTGCGGTCCGGACTGGCGGCTCTGATACTCGGCCAGCGTGTCGAAGAGATCAACCGGTTCTTCGAGTCGGAAAAATTCGTATGGCTGGTCAACCCGAAGTTCGGATTCAGCCTTTTCGGGGTGGACTACATGCGCCTGTATGCGCTCCTGAACAATCGCACCGGTCCCATGAAGGGCCCTCTTTCGCAGGCGTCGCAGGAGAACTTTGAAAGGCAGATGTGGGGCGTCGCAGAGGCGAACAGCAAGATTGCAGATGCGCAGCGGAGTGTCCTGGACATGGAGGGCTCCGAGAACCACCACCTATCAAGCAAGACATGCGATCTTCTCGCGGCGCAATTTCTCAAAAATATTCCCGAATACGCCGACAAAAAATACGACGACGGATCGACGCTTGCACAGCAATACGAGGCTCGGCGGAAATACTTTCTGGCGTGGTTTGACGAGAGGTCGAAGCGCGGACAGTTCGTCGAGGCGGGTTCGCCGAGCTATCAAACCCACACGCTCAACGCCCTGTTCAACCTCCGCGATTTTGCGGAGGATCCGGTGCTGCGCAAAAAGGCGGAGATGTTCCTGGATCTGGCCTATGCCAGCATGGCCGAGGAAACGCTGCTGACGACCCGTGGAGGCTCCAAGAGCCGGGTGAAGTCGGGCCATGAATACAATGAGGGCATGAGCGACCGCAGCTACGATCTGCTCTTCAATGCGCCGGGACGCACGTTCGTCCCGCTCCCCAGCAACACGCGCGGCACCAGCAATTATTATCCGCCGCCGGTCGTTGTGGATCTGGCCAGAGACATTGACAGGCGGGGAGACTACGTTTTCGCGAAGCGCTGTCCCGGACCGCTGGCGGGCGGAGTTGATGAAACAACCATCCTGGATGACGAAGGACGGTCGCTTTGGCGGACGCTGGATCCTGAGAAAAGCGTTCTCCGCTACGGATTCGCAACTCCCGATTATGTCCTCGGCTCGGCAGGTCTCGATGAAAAGTGGCTGGTCGATGCGGGCATGGGGTTCCGCTGGCAGGGCATTGTTTTTGCGGGTGACCCACTGGCCCGCATCGGATTCGAGGTCAAACCGGCCGACGACAAAGACTGGCACGGATTCAATCCGTTCTTCAGCGTTCAGGACCGGAACATTCTCATCACGCAGAAATGGGTCCCCGTCCCGCCCAATCCCGCATCGGCGAATCCGGCATTCCTGCGGGTGTATTTCAGCCCGACGCTCGACGAGGTGCAGGAGGAAGGCGGTTGGATCTTTGTGAAGGACGGTGGTGCCTTTGCGGGCATCAAGGTTGTATCCGGCGGCTATGCTTGGACACCGGCCTGGAAGCACGCCGATTCCGTCGTCACTCAGAACAAGAGTTTCATCACTCTGGACTCGGAAAACTCCCCCGTGATCGCGGTTGCCAATCAGGCCGCTGATTACAACAACGACTTCAACGCGTTCAAGGTCGCCCTGAAGGCGCAGCCGATCGGCTTTGCCGGAGGAGTTCTCCGGTTTGCCACGATCACATTCCAGGGCACTCAGCCGGGCAAAGTGAATGGACAAACCGTCGATCTCGCTCCATCCCGCGGCTACAATTCGCCGTTCATCCGCTCGGATTGGAACAGCGGGCTTATTTATGTCAGAAAAGGAAACGAAACCGAGATTCTCGACTTCAGAGATCCGAAGAACCCAATGAAGACCATCGGTGCACCCATCACTTCCGCATTCCCGCCGGGCAGCGGAAGCACCCAGCCCATCATTTTTGGCAATAGCAATCGAAACAACAATAATCCATGAAAGCCATCATCGCCCGAATTTGGCCTCTGTATCTACTGCTCACCGTTTCGGGCTTGAACGCTGCCGAGCCGACAGCCTCCGGGTTGCGGCTGGTGCCTTTCCCCAAGGAGGTGCGTCTTGAGGCTGGCACGTTTGCGCTTGACCGGCCGCTGGTTCTAGAGGCACCGGCCGGACAGGGCGACTGCCTGGTGCATCTGCTGGAGGCGGAGTTCCAGCGTGCGGGAGTTGCGCGTCCCGAAGTGCGCTTGCTGACCACCACGGACCCGGTTGTCCGTTTGCTGGCAGCCGCGGCACCGGCGGATAACATGACCTTTCGCGACCAAGCGACGGCGGAAGACTATGCCTTGCGCATCGGCACGGATGCCATCGAAGTGGAAGGCCGTGGCGCTCCGGGTCTGGGCCATGGTGTGCAAACGCTCTGCCAGTTGATCCGCGCCAACCGGGATAAGAACCGGCTTCCCTGCCTGACCATCCGCGACTGGCCGTCGCTGCGCTGGCGCTGCTTCCAGAACGACATGACCCGCGGGCCGAGCGCCAAGCTTGAAACGCTGGAAGATCAAGTGAGCCTCGGGGCGTTCTTCAAGTTGAATTTGTTCACCTGCTATATGGAATATCAGTATGCCTTCAAAAAGCATCCTGACATCGGACCGGCCGATGGCTCCCTGCAACCGGACGAACTGCGTGCACTGGTCAAGTTTGGCAAACCTCTGGGCGTGGACATCCTCGGCAACCAGCAATCGTTCGGGCATTGGGGCGAGATCCTCAAAAAACCACCGTATGCCCCATTAGCAGAGACTCCCAAAACGCTGACTCCCATGAAAGAGGAGTCCTATCAGTTGCTTGACGATCTCTATTCAGAGGTGTGTCCGCTGGTGCCTTTCCCAATGTTCAACGTCAATTGCGACGAGGTCACCTTGGGCGAGCCTTCGAAGGCTCTGGCCGATGAAATCGGCGTCGGCGGTGTTTACGCGCGGCATGTGGGCCGCTTGCACGACATTCTCCAGAAGAAATACGGCAAGCGCACGATGATCTGGGGGGATGTGATCCTGAACCACCCCGAAAATATCAAGGACATTCCCAAGGACACGATCATACTCCCGTGGGTGTATCGGGCGTTGGACAACTATGATAGCCAGATCAAACCCATCGCCGACGCGGGTTATGAGTTCATGGTCTGTCCGGGCGTCGCCGACTGGAATTGGATTCTCCCCAACTTTGCCATCGCCACGACCAACATCCGAAACTTCGTGCGCGACGGAGCCAAATACGGCGCGCTAGGGATGATCAATACCGAATGGAAAGCCGGGGCTGTGCTGAATGGCCCCAATTGGTATGGCTACGCATGGGGCGCCGAGTGTGCATGGAACGCCTCCACCACCGAGCCTGCTGATTTTAACCGTCGCATCGGCGCGGTGCTGTTTGGCGAACCTTCCGATCATTTCGGCCGCGCCATCCAGGCGCTTGGGGAAATCCACGGACTGTTCGGCACCGCAATATGGCAGGGACTGCAAACCAAACTTTTTTGGGAGCACGATTTCATCACCCAAGAAGATTCCAAGACTGTGAGCGCCCGCGCGCAAAAAGCGCTGGCCTTGGTGCGGCCCGCGATCGAGGACCTCAAGCAATGCCAAAAAGAAGCCGCAGTGAACGGCCAACTCCTGGACGCTCTGCAGTTCGGCGCGCGGCGAATCGAACTGCTGGCCACCCGCCAACTCGACGGGCTGAAGGCACGCCAACTTTACACCGAGGCCGGCACTGCGTCCCCCGCCCAAGCGCTTCCGATGCTCGACCAGGTCGCCACACTGATCCAACAAAACCGCGATGCGCATGAAGCTCTCGGACCACGCTTTTCCGAACTCTGGCTGTCCGAATGCAAACCCTATTTTCTGGACCGGGAGTTGCAGCGCTATCGAAAGCTGGTGGCTTGGTATGATGATCTTCTGCGGCGTGTGAAGGATGCCAAGGTGCAAGTCCAAGCCGGCAAACCGTTACCTCCTGCTGGTGCGGTGGGTTTGAACCCGCCGGCAGGCGATACTTGACCGTGAAAACCTTTTTGAACCTCATAGCCAATATCGCGCGCGACTCGATGGACTAACAATGAAAATCCGAGTTATTGAAATGTTGCTCCCGTTGCTGGCAGCGACCTGTCTTGCCGCAGCCCCGGCACCCAAGCCAGATATCCTCCTGATCATGCCCGATCAAATGCGCGGAGACTGCCTGTCCATTCTCACCCGGGAGTCAGCACTCCGCATTTCGATGAACTGGCCCGACAGGGCGCGCTGTTCAGGCGGGCCTATTCCACCGTTCCTTCCTGTATCCCGGCCCGCTATGCACTGCTCACGGGACTCGCTCCGCAGACCAGTGGCACGGTGGGATTCGCTGCGAAACCGTTCAAGACTGTTCCGCTGCCGGAATTTCTTGCCCGTGCCGGTTATTCCACCGTGCTGGTCGGTCGAAACATGCACCAACCTGCCGCCAGCCAGTTGGGTTATGAGAAGCAGATTTTGGGATCCACCTACGTTGATAACGACGAGTATGACACATTTTTGAAGCAGAATGCACCGGATACCGGCGGCATCAAAAACCTCGTCAACAAAACGATGAAGATTTCATACAACAAGAGTCTGGCAAAACCTTGGCCGCTGGCCGACAACCTGCATCCCACCGCCTGGGTGGCCTCCAAGGCGTGCAAGGTGATCAACGACACACCCGCCAGCCAACCCCTTTTCCTGACCTCTTCATTTTACGCACCTCATCCGCCGCTTTTCCCTCCGCAGAAATACTTCGACGCCTGTTTGCAAAAAAAACTGCCGTCACCCGCGCATGGTGGCTGGGTGGATTGGAACGCCTTGTCACCGCAAGGAAATAAAAACGGCGACCGGATCCTGCTGGAGGGTGACGCACTGCGGAATGTTCAAGCGGGCTATTTTGGTCTGATCGAGCATCTGGATTCCGAGGTTGGCAAGTTGATTGCCGACTTCAAAGCCCGGAGCGTGAAGGCGGGGCGGCCATGGCTGATCGTGCTCACAAGCGACCACGGCGAAATGCTCGGCGACCACGGCTACTTCCGCAAGTGCGAGCCTTATGAAGGCGCGGCCAACATCCCTTTCATCATCGCCGGATCGCCGGAACTGGGCTTCAAGCCCGGCTTGTGCTGCAACCAACCCGTCTGTCTGGAAGACATCATGCCCACTTTATTGCAGAGTGCCGGCATCGTAACCCCATCCGGAATCGATGGTGTCAGTCTGCTGCCGACACTTCGGGGAGACAATTCCGTGATTCGCGAATGGCTTCACTCCGAACACGCCCCGACCTACAACGCGGAACAATCCTTCCAGGCTCTTACCGACGGACGTTTCAAATACATCTGGAGGCCGACCGATGGCTCCGAGCAGCTGTTCGATCTGCAAGGCGATCCGAAGGAGGAACGTGACCTGTCCAAAGATCCGGCTTCGCTCGCCACTTTGGAACATTGGCGATCACTCCTCATTCAGCGTCTTGCGACCCGCCCCGAGGGCTTTTCCGATGGCAGCCAGTTGATACCCGGCCGAACTTACAAGGCTGTAAACCCGGGCTCCGGCGGAGAATAGACCTTCCCTGCAAGATAGCCGCACTGCAAGGTTTCGCGAAGAAGCGCGACGTTTGGCTGAAGAAGGGATTCCCGTCACTTTCGGACGCTCCGATAACATGAGCGGTGACGACCGGGGAGATTCCCCTTGATTTTTCAGAGTGACGAGTCCACGTGGCAGCCCATAAACACTCTTCCCCGCCAAGTCATAAACTCGCACTACTACATTTGTTTCGCCCTCTTCAGCACATGATACATGTTTGTTATTGCCAAAGATCCTAAATCTCATGCTAAATGAAATATTCAAACATGAATATCAAACACATCACCAGTGATTCTCTTCGCCGTCTGCTGAGCCTGACGGATAAAAAAGAGCAACTTATCAAAGGCATCCAGGAGGTTGAAAACGAAATTGCAAAGACACTCCGGGGAGCCGCCACCGCCGTTGTCGAAGTGGCAGAGGCTGTCGTGCCTGAAAAATCCGCTACGAAGAAAGGTAGAAGGAAAAAATCCAGAAAATCCGGAGGTCTGAAGGACCGGGTGCTCTCGCTCCTCGAAAGCGCCGGCGATCAGGGCCTTCGCGTGAAAGAGATCGCTGAAAAGCTCGGATCCACGCCGGGAAATATTTCCGTCTGGTTCAGCACCACCGGAAAAAAGCTCACGAGCAAAATTGAACCGGGCCGCTACGCCATCAAGGGTTCCTCTTCCAAATCGACCAAGGCCAGCAAGCCGGCCAAGAAGAAAAAGAAAAGCAAGATGAGCCCCGAGGGACGCGCTAAAATCGCAGCGATGATGAAAGCCCGATGGGCTGCCCGCCGCGCGGGATCATCGACCCCAAAAAAGGCAACAGCCCCGAAGTCGAAGAACACATCCAACCCGGCTAAGAAAAAATTCAAATTGCCGAAAGCTAAATAGCTTTTTGCGATCAGCCCCGGCATCCCCACAACCGGGATGCCGGTTTTTTTTGGACTGCTCTCGCGAGGCTGCCGCTTCAATTCCAAAGGAACGAATTCCTGACGGGGAACCTTTGCCATCGCCGCCAGAACCCGGACATCGGAAATCCCCCGGTCCCGGAGCTGGCGGTCCACCATCTCCCGCTGCCCGGGGAAATTCCGGGATTCCGATTCCCACGCTAATATCGTTGCGGGAATCGAGAGCAACAACGGCAGGCTCATTGGTCAGGATACAGCCGATCCGAAAAGACACAAGGCAGCCGCTCTCCCTGCTTTCCCTTTCTCAGGTCAGATCACCCCACCGTGATTTCTGTGTCGTTCGGAGGCTCCATCGACAGCCTCCCTCAACCGGTCAAGAGTGATGGGTTTGGGAATGTAGAAGTCCATCCCTGCGGCGAAGCAAGCTTCACGGTCCTCCTTGAAGGCGTTGGCTGTGATCGCAACCAGCTCGGGGCGGACTTGTTTGTCCGCGAAATGACTGCGGATCTCGCGGGCCGCCTCAAGACCGTCAAGCACAGCCATCTGCACATCGAGGAACACGATGTCATAGACACCCTCCTTGACCGCCTCGACCGCCTCGCGTCCGTTGCTCACCATCTGAGGAGCCAAGCCGAGTTTGCGGAACATCAATTTGAGGACTTTCTGGTTTGTCGGATTGTCTTCGGCCACAAGTATCCTCATCCCCCGGGACGTGCCTTCGGGCTTTTTCTCGGGAGTCCGCTCCTGAGTGGTCCTCCTTCCGAGAGAATGGGCGATCGCTTGCTTCAAAAGACTCGGACGGAGCGGCTTGGTCAGGATCCCATCGAAAAGGGCTTTCGAATCCGCCGGAACCGCCTCCATGATAGAGCTCAGCAGCAGGATTCGCACTTCCGTCCCGCACGCCAACGCCCGGATGCGCGCCGTCAGAGCAAGTCCGTCCATCTCCGGCATCTGAAAATCCGTGAGCACCAGCTGAAATGGAGGACTGCCGGGCATTGCCTCAAGGGCTTCCGCGCCGGAGCCGACGTCAACCGGATGCATTCCCCACAGCTTGGTCTGCTCGTGAAGAAACCGCCGGTTATTACGATTGTCGTCCACGATCAAAACGTGGATCCCGGCGAGCGAAGCAGGGAGGCCCGCCTGATCAGGAGACGCCTCCAGTTCGCCTTCCATCAACGGCAGAGAAAAAGAAAACGTGGATCCCTTGCTCTCGGTGCTCTCGATTCTGATCTGACCACCCATCAGCTCGACGAGGCGCCGGCAGATTGCCAACCCAAGGCCGGTACCTCCAAACCGTCGGGTTACCGAGGAATCGGCTTGGACGAAAGGCATGAAGAGCTTGTCCTGCACATCGGGAGCAATGCCAATCCCGGTGTCGGTCACGGCAAACCTCACGCGGGAGTTCCCTCCGGTCTCGCGGGCGACGTGCAGACTCACCTCCCCCTTGGATGTGAACTTCACCGCGTTGGAAAGCAGGTTCAAAAGCACCTGCTTCAGGCGTGTGCGGTCTCCCACGATGGCCGGCGGCAGAGTGGGGTCCAGATAATACGAAAGCTCAAGACCTTTGTCCGAAGCAAGGCGTGAAAGCATTTCGAGCGGTTCGACAACCACGTCGGCGAGCACAAAGGGAGCGTGCTCGACCTCGATGTGACCGGCATCGATCTTTGAATAATCGAGAACGTCATTGATCAGGTCCAGCAACGATTCGCTGGAGGTGGCCACCGTCGAAGCATAGTCGCGCTGCTGCTCGTCCAACTTCGTCGTCAGAAGAAGCGATGTCATCCCGATCACAGCATTGAGCGGCGTACGGATTTCATGGCTCATGGTGGCAAGAAACGTGCTCTTGGCCCGGTTGGCCAGGTCCGCCGCTTCCTTGGCGGCGATGAGCGCGGACTCCGACCTTTGCAGATCCAAGCGCGAACTGATGAGTCGGGCCACGGCTTCCAAAAGGGAGGTCTCCTCTTCCTGCCAGGCATACGCGGACTCGCAATGATGCAGACCGAGCGTCCCCCAGAAATGACCTTCAACAATCAAGGGCAGATACATTACGGATTTTGCTCCCATGGCAGCAAGCACGGGGGCTGCAGCATCCAACCCGCACTCGAAAACGCTTCGGCCGCTGGACAATTCGGACACCATCGCGGGAAGCAGACCGCCCGAATCCGGAATATTCCAGCTCCCGGGAGAGCTTGTCACCCGGGTCACCCCCGGCCGGTCCCACTCCGCCCGGACGGTGAAACTCGACGGGGAAATGTCACCCCCCTCAGTAAAACGCAGGACCCTGAGTCGGTCCACTCCGATTTTTTCTCCCAAAAGAGAGATCAGATCCATCCAGGCTTTTCCCGTGTTCAGCGGGGTGCTCAGGACGAGCTGCCCAACGTCCGCGATCGTTTCGAGGAGAATTTGATTTCGTCTCTGCCGCGTGATGTCCCGGTATTGCCACAAATAGCCATGCAGACTGTCTCCCTGCTTGATGGGAACAAAATCGCGCGCCAGAAACCGATTGTCCACCGTCTCGAACATCTCCTCCAGAGCGGGCTTCGATGAACTGACCGCCACCTCGATCGAGTTCTTGAACCTCTCCGAATCGACGAACAGCTGCGAAGCTTCCAGGACGAGTTCGGGGCAGCTCCGGCCGAGGAGTTCGGACGAGGGAACCCCGAACATTTTCACAAACGCGGGATTCGCGAACGTGATATGCCGCTCCCTGTCCTCGACAAGAACCGCCTCCTCCATGTTGGTGAGAAGAGTCGAAAATCGCGATTGCTGCGCCGCCTCCTCAGCGGCGAGAATTGCCAGTTTTCGTTCGGCTTGCTTTCTCGCGGTGATGTCCTGCTTGACAGCGATGAACCGGGAGATTCTGCCCTTGGCATCCTTGAGGGGGGTGATGGTGATGTCCTCGATGAAGAGGCCACCATCTTTCCTGCGATTTGTAATCTCGCCGCTCCAAACGCGACCGGCCTGGATCGTCTTCCACAGGTCCTCGTAAAAAGAAGCTTCATGAACCCCCGACTTCAAAATGCGCGGCGTTTTTCCCATCGCTTCCTCTTTGCTGTATCCGGTGAGGCGCTCGAATGCCGGGTTGACCCACTCGATGGTGCCGCTTGGCGAGCAAATGACGATGGCATTCGCGGCGGACTCCAGCGCGGCCCCCTGCAGCAGCTGTTGCTCATGGGCTTCCTTGCGACCCGAGATATCAAGGGCAAAACCTCCGCTGCCCTGTTGCCCCCCTCCACCGCATTTTCCGCGACAGAGCACCCATCCCCATGATCCGCCCGGGCGTCTGATCCGGAATTCCAACTCCATCGTCTCCGTGACTCCTCCGCACAACGAACGGAATGCTCCTTCCGCAACCTCCCGGTCATCGGGGTGAATAATCCCTAGAAAAGTGCTGCAGTCCCACTCGACACCCTCAGGAGGCGTTCCAATGAGAGCATTCCATGCGCTATCCAATCGAATCGTCTGGGAGTTCTGGGAAATTTCCCAGCCGGCAAGGTTTGCGCCTTGCAGCGAAAGCCGGAGGCGCTCCTCCGATGCGGCCTGACGTTCGCGCGAACGCTCCGTCACGTCGACAACCACAAAACTCCCGACGGCAAGCAGGACAAAAACCAAAACCACTCCCATGACGCCGAGCCGAAGCCGGGCAAGCCGCAGATGCCAGTCACCGGCATTGCAATCGAGACCGAGCACGACTGGAGATCCGTCGATTTTCACATCCGGCACGGGAGCCAGACCGGATATCCATGTTCCCCACTTGTCGGGCTCCGGACCTTCGGTCATCGCATTCAGAGAAGAAAAAACGGACAGGAGATGCTGGGACGCATCCTCGTATTGATCCCCGGGATGTGACTCCTCCGCCGAACCCAGGGGTTCGGAATCGGCGAGAAAAACCGGCGCTCCCATCCTCAACGTCATCAGATACGCAAAGCGGTAGCCCTCGCCGGACTGACAGAGAAGATGCAATTTGCTCTTGATGCGCCGGTAGGCGGTTTTGTCCACATCCTGATCCGACGCGGTGAGCCCCTCGAGTTCCGAAGGCGAGAAACCCGCGGCCGCGAGCATGGCCTCCTGGGTGAGTTGCGCACGCCATGTCTTTTCGGCATCGTTGCTGACCATGTTGGCGGCCGGCCAGCCGACGGCCAGAATCAAGGCCAGCAGATAGGCAAAGATTCTGGCACGGAAATCGCGTTGCGGATCTTCGAAAGGATGGTCGGTTCTCCGGAAAATCAACCACGAAGAGACCAACACGGCAGAGATCCCGACAATTCTGCCGGTCAGAAGGAAACCGAGAAGGATCGCCGACTGCCAATCGATGTTGCCATCTCCAATTCCCGGCATGCTGGCGAAGAATGCCCTTGAGGGATCCGCGAGCGCGATGGCAAGCAGCCCGGCGAAAAGCATCGATGTTGCGAGTCTTCGCGAACCGGTTTCGCTCCGGAAAACGACGAGGGCAAGGGCGGCGACGGACGGCATCCAGACGATCCACATCAGCCAGAGCCGCGCATCATCCGGCCGGAAAATGAAAAGCAATGCCGCAGCGGCCAGAGGAAGGATGGCCGCGGCCCAAGCAGCAGACCTGCCGGCGAGACGCGCCGCCGAGAGCAGCGCAAAGCCGGCCACAAAGACCTCCATGATATCGAGACCCCACGCCGCAACAGGCAGTTCAGGAACCCCCTGCCAGAGCAGGCTCCAGATATTCAGAAGAGCCGCACCCGAAAAAAACGCGCCCAGCAACTGGTGAGCATTCTGGAAATTCCCGGGAACAGCCCTCCCGCTCCAGCAAACACCAGCCGAAAGACCAAGAAGCAGAGCCGAGAGGAAAAGGAAGTAGTCCATACCTCGGGAATCTGATCAATCGGACCCCTGCGCGGGGTCCACCAAGTGCGGATGCCTTCCTTCCATTTCAGAAATCGAGCGTTTGGAAACTTCGAGTGCCTCGGGCAAAAATGCGCCTGTCGCCCGCGCAGGATCCGGGGCATTTTCCCAAGCCATGAGGATCTCGGAGAGGCGCAGGAGTGACGCCGTTGCGACATACCCCCTGATCCTGTGAAGATGTCTTTTAAGGTCCTCCTGAGACACTCCTTCGAGCCCCCGCAGATCACGTTCAAGATCCGCGCAAATGCCCCCCCAGATTTCCCTCTGCATGCGAATGACCTCCCCGTCCCCATGGGGCGCGAAAAGCTCGTCGCTCAAGGCCTCCGCGAGGATCGGAAAAGAAGAATACGGCGAAACCTCCACAGTGGGTGACAAATATCCTCAATCGGCCCCCATGCCAATTCCTATCTTGTCACGAAGGATTTGTTCCTGATGGCCGATCAGCCCGGAAAGCCGTAACCCAGAGGCTTCCCCGCAGGATACTTCTCGCAATCGCGGAAGCCCGGCGCAGCCTGATCCTTCGGAGCAACCAGGGGCTCTATGCCGATGGGCATCGGCCAGTGGATGCCGACATCCTTGTCCTTCCAGTACAGGACACGCTCGTCTGTGGGGGAATAGAAATCACTGCACTTGTAGTGAAAGTCGGCGGTGTCGCTGACCAGAAATCCATGAGCGCACCTTGGAGGCGCCCACAGGCGCTCATGGCAGGCGGATATCAAAAGCCGTCCGTCCCACTTCCGAATGTCGGGGATCCTTCGCGCAGATCGTCAACGACGTCGAAAACTAGAGCGCGTTCCTACGGATGGCTTCTTCGGTCAGGATGCCGATATACGGAAGGTTCCGGTAGCGCTCGTTGTAGTCGAGTCCGTAGCCGACGACGAATTCATCGGGGATGTCGAAGCCAACATAGTCGGCCTCCACCGGACAGGTTCGTGGAACCATCTTGCGGAGGAGGACGCAGGACCGGACGCTCGCGGCACCGGACTCCTTCTCCATGCGGTCCCGGATGGCATGCAGTGTGAGCCCGCTGTCGAGGATGTCATCAAGCAGGAGAACATGTCGCCCCCGGACATCGGCGATTTGCGTTTGGCGGAACTGGATGGTCCCGCTCGTCTTGGTGCCATGGTAGCTGGAGACGCTCCAGCTGTCCAACTGGAGAGGAAGCGGCACGCGGCGCAGGAGGTCGGCCATGAAAATGAAGCTGCCGTTCAGGATGGCGACGACCGTGAGTTCTTTTTCCCGGTAGTCAGCCGTGATCCGGGCGGCAAGCTCATCGAGCCGGCTCAGGATCGTGGACTCGTGATACAGGACCCTGGCAATGTCGGCTTCCATGCTTTCCGTGACGTCTCAGGGCCTGCGCATGGCCTTCTGGACAAGAAAGGAGTTGTCCATGATGTCATAGATGCGCTGGACCGGGAGCACCCTCGGGCCCGAGTAGTCCAGGTTTCCATCCTTCCCGATTACCGCAATAGCAAAGCCCCTCTCAACCTGCAGGTCATAGGCTGTGCGGGGTCCGTCGACAACGGAGACGAACGGAATATTCGAACGCACGACGCCGGGCTCCTTGGAAAACGCTGCGACGCAGACGGCCTTCTCGTTCGCAAGGCGCTCATACATCTTCTGGAGCTGGCCGACCTGCGAGCGGAACGCCCACGCGCGCGGAGAGTCGGCGATGAGAAGGATCACCGGACGCCCGAGAAGGGACTTTGAACTTTTTTTTGCACCGGTCGAATCGGTCCAGAAGAATTCCGGAGCCGGGCGCACAACGTCGGCGTGAAGTGCGGATGCCGAAAAAACGAGGAGCAGAGCGAGGAAAAGGGGCTTCATATTTTCATGAGTTCCGCCTCTTTCGCGGCGGTGTGCTTGTCGATATCGGCGACAAACCGGTCGGTGAGTTTCTGGATGTCATTTTCGGCGTCACGGAGCGAGTCCTCGGTGAGATCGCCGTCTTTTTCGAGCTTTTTCGCGCCCTCCATGGCGCTTCTCCGGCAGGACCTCACGCGGACGCGGGCCTCCTCGGCGAGGGATTTGACCGTCTTGGCAAGATCCCGTCGGCGTTCCTCGGAAAGCTCGGGGATCGGGATGCGGATGATTTTTCCATCGACGGCCGGGTTGATCCCGAGGCGGGATTCGTTGATCGCGCGCTCGATGTCCCGCACCGTCGCGGCATCGAACGGCTGGATGACGAGGAGGCGCGGCTCTGGGGCCGAGATCAGCGCGAGTTGCTTGAGCTTCATCGACGAGCCGTAGGCCATCACGTCGAGGTTTTCGACGAGCGAGGGCGAGGCTTTCCCGGTGCGGATCGAATTGAATTCATGGTTCATGAATTCGACCGACTTCTCCATCGATTCCTCGGCCTCAAAAATGACTTCATCAATGCTCATTTTGGATCTCCCGGTTGTTCAGAAACGAGTGTCCCGACCTCCTCGCCGACGATCGCGCGGCGGATGTTGTCCGGCTGGTTCATGTCAAAGATGATGATCGGCATGCGGTTGTCCATGCAGAGGCTGAACGCGGTCGAATCCATGACCTGGAGCCTCCTCGCGAGCGCCTCGCTGTAGCTGATGTGGGTGAATCGTTTCGCATCCGGATTCTTGACGGGATCGGAATCATAGACGCCGTCCACCTTGGTGGCCTTGAGGATGACCTGCGCGCCGGTTTCGTTGGCGCGGAGGGCGGCGGTCGTGTCGGTGGAGAAGAACGGGTTGCCGGTGCCAGCGACAAAGATCACGACGTGGCCGAGTTCGAGGTGGCGGATGGCGCGGCGGAGGATATACGGCTCGGCGACGTTGTGCATCTCGATGGCGGTCTGCACGCGCACGCTGACCCCGAGGCTTTCGAGAGCACTCATGAGCGCGAGGCCGTTGATGACCGTGGCGAGCATCCCCATGTAGTCGGCGGTCGTGCGGTTCATCCCGCGGTGGCTCGCGGCAAGTCCGCGCCAGATGTTTCCCCCGCCGATCACCACCGCCAGCTCGACCCCCATCTTTTGAACTTCCGCGATCTGCCCGGCGATCTGGGAAACGATCTGCGGCGAAATGTTATCGCGGCTTCCGGGCTCGCGGAGAGCTTCGCCGCTGAGTTTCAAGACGACACGTTTATATCGTGGAGTGGACGGAGTGGACATGCGGGTTGCCCGCTATCCAACCCGATCAGGGCGGAACTGAAAAGGACAAATCGAACTTCGCCCCCGGAACGACCGGATGCCCGCGCAGGAAATCCGCCGCGGGGAGCCGCTTCCGGCCTTCCAGTTGAACCTCATGGAGGACAAGGGACCCGTCACCGGCAGCCACCTCGATGCCGTGGGAATCCGCGGCGAGCACGGTGCCGGGACCTCCTTTTCCATCGCCCGCCTCGGCGCGGTGGATTTTCAAAACCGTCCCGCCGATCCGCGCTCCGGCCCCGGGCCACGGGTTCATCGCCCTCACCCGGCGTGCGAGTTGGAGGGCGGGCTCGCGCCAGTCGAGACGCCCGTCTTGCTTGTCCAGCTTGGACGCATGGGTCGCCAGTGAGGAATCCTGCGGAATTCTTGGAGCGGTGCCGCCCTGAAGAAGATCAAGGGCTTCCAAAATCGCGGACGGCCCGAGCCCTGCAAGCCGGTCGTGCACTTCACCCGCGTTCTCATCGGGGAGAATGGGAATCCGCCGGGACAACAACATGTCCCCGGTATCCAGCCCCTCGTCCACATACATGACCGTCATCCCGGTTTCGTCGTCTCCCGCGAGGATCGCTGCATGGATGGGCGAGGCCCCGCGGTGCCTGGGCAGAAGCGAAGCGTGAAGGTTCAGACACCCGAGCCGGGGCAGGTCCAGAACCGGCCTGGGAAGGATCTGCCCGTAGGCCGCCACCACCATCACGTCCGGTGCCCAAGCAGCCAGCGCGGAAAAATCCTTCCTGATCCGCTCCGGCTGGGCGACCGGAATCCCGCGCGCCAGCGCCTCGGATTTGACGGCCGGAGGCCTGGGATTCAGATCGCGTCCGGCCGGACGGTCGGGTTGCGTGATCAGCCCGACCACCTCGTGCGAAGGCGAATCCGCCAGAGCCCGGAGCGATGGCAACCCGATGTCGCCGGTGCCGCAAAAGACAATTCTCATAAACCTAATCGCCGCAGATGAACGCTGATTTTCACAGATTAGAATCTGACATACAAAATATTATGAAAAACGCGCCCTTTCACCCCGCAGGGAGAGCGTATTTAGAGCGCTGCGTGCATCGTATGTTCCTCAATCTGTGTAAATCTTGTTAATCTGCGGCTAAGCCTTCTGTGGTTTTTAGAAAAAATGACGCGCTCCGTCAGCGGAGGCGCATGGGAACGCGCCGCGCCCTCCGTTCCGGCATGGCAGGCATCCTGCCGGCAATGACCTCCCGCTGGCCGAGCGATGCGGCACAGCCGGTGCAAAGATAGTCAAAGATTTCCTTGTCCGGGAGAACAAGCAGCAGCTTTTCGCGGACGGACATCGCCTTGTTGCACTTCTTGCAGAAGAGGGACGACGCCCGGAAACTTTCGAATTGTTCCATGAAATCAGCCGATCGGATTTTCGGTGAAATCGCCCGGACTCCTGCGGTCGGTGACGATGTGCGAGAGAATGGTGTGCAGGACCACGACCGGCGGTTCTGTCGCATTCACGGTCACCGTGAGCTCCGGACCAAAATACTCCAGCAGAGGCTTGGATTCGCGGTCGTAGGTCTCAAGCCGGCGGCGGATCACCTCCTCGTTGGCATCGTCCAGACGGTTGTCTTTCAGCGCACGCTTCTTCAGCCGCGCGACCACCTTCTCGCGGTCGGGGCAGCTGAGATGGAAAACCCGTCGGACGTCGATGATTTCCCCCATCAATTCCGCCTGCCGGATATTTCTAGGGATGCCGTCAAGGACGAGATAGTCGATGTCCGGCTTGAACGCCTGCGCCTCGACGGCGTGCCCGATGCTGACATTCCAAAGCTGGACCGTGATCTCGTCGGGGACAAGTTCCCCCCTGCTGGAGTATTCGAGGAACGCCCGGCCGAGTTCGGTCCTTGTGTCCATGCTGCGGAAGACATCCCCGCAGGCACAGTGGAAGAATCTCGGCAGAGCGCCCAAAACCGTGCCTTGGGTTCCCTTGCCGCTGCCCGGAGCACCGAAAAAAAGATAGGTGGGATATTTTTTCACAATGGGATGGAAACTACGCGGGATCACCCGCCCGTGCAATCCTGAGTTGAATGTCGGCCCGCGATGGCGTTTGCTCAAACCCGATGAAAACCCTGCGGGCACGCATGCTCTACCCCTGCTCCTCCCCTCCGGTGGAGGATGGCATGGTCTGCATCGAAAGCGGGGTGATCCGCTCGTGGGGACGCTGGGACGGCCGCCCGGCGGAGGACCTCGGCGAGGTGGTCCTGATACCGGGCCTGATCAACGCCCACTGCCACCTCGACTACTCGGTGATGCGCGGGGCGATCCTGCCGAACGCGAGTTTTTCGCAGTGGATCCGGCGGATCAACGACCTCAAGCGGACGCTTGATGACGACGATTATCTGGAGTCGATCGCCGCGGGATTTCGGGAACTCCTGGCCCACGGCACCACCTCGGTCTTCAACATCGAATCGTTCCCGGAGCTGATGGTCCGGATGCCCGCCCCCCCCGTCCGAACATGGTGGTTTTATGAAATGATGGATGTCCGGAACCGCACCCATACGGAAGATGTTGTCGCCGGGGCTCTCAGCTTTTTTGAGGAGCGGAAAGGATGGCTGGGCGGTTTCGCCCTTTCCCCTCATGCACCCTATACGACTTCGCCGGACCTCTACCGACTCGCACGGTTCTGCTGCGAAAAATACGGAATGCCGCTGATGACCCATCTCGCGGAATCGGACGAGGAGTTTGAAATGTTCCGCTACGCCGGCGGCCCACTGCATTCTTTTCTCGCGAGCCTGGGACGGAATATGTCTGATACCGGCATCGGGTCGCCGGTCGCCAGCCTTCTCAGCGCGGACGCCCTGCCGGACGGCTCGCTCCTCACCCACATGAATTTCCTCGAAGAAGGGGACTGGGACCTCCTGCGCGGAAGGCGGTTCTCCATTATCCACTGCCCGTGCTGCCATGAATACTTCGGCCGCGGACCGTTCCCGCTCGAACGCTTTCTCCGCGAGGGCTTCAACGTCTGCCTCGGAACCGACAGCCTCGCCAGCAACCGCGAACTCAACATGTTCGCGGAGATGCAATGCGCGGCACGCAGGCATCCCGAGGTCGCCCCGGAAACACTCCTCGAAATGGCCACGCTCAATCCAGCAAAGGCCATCGGCATGGGCGGAAAACTGGGCGAAATCACCGAGGCTGCCGAGGCTGATCTGATTGCGGTCCCATATGCAGGCCCGGCGGAAAATCTCCACGAGGCCATCCTCACGCACTCAGGCGCAGTCGATTGGGTGATGGTCGGGGGGAAACAAGTTTTCAGTGATTCCGTATTCAGAAAGATTGGTCAGCGACCTCTTTCCCTGAAAACTGAACACTGAAAGCTGAAAACTTTTGTCAAAGCATCTTGATCGTCAGCGGAAACGTGTAGGGCTCGCCGTTGCTGGCTTTCACCGATCCGATGATCACGAACACCAGCCAGGCAATCCCCTCCGCCACCGGCAGGACGATCGGGACGATCAGACAGGAACCGACAAAGGCCAGGATGACGGATGCCACCATCCAGAACGTCCACGAAATCTGAAAATTGAGCACCGCCCGCCCGGCGGCATCAATAGCCGCACTCTCGGGCTTTTTGACAAGCCAGATGATGAGCGGTCCGAGAATGTGCCCCATCGAAGGAATCACAAACCCCGCCAGCGCGCTCAGGTTCAGAAAGAGAATCCATTGCTGCTCTGTAATCCCGCCGGGTGCCGGAGGTTGCGGAGCAGGCACCTGGGGCGCGGGTTCTTGCGGATTGAGATTTTCCATAATAAGCGGAAACTAGCAGGCTTCGTGCCGGAATCAAACCCGATTCACTGGCACACTGCCCGGGGGAAGGGTTCACCCAGATGGAAGGACATGTCACCAAAGGAGAGATTGCGGATCCTTCACCCGCGCGGTGAGCCCATGCTTCAACAGAACCATGCGGATGTTTGAGTCTTTCGTGATTTTCGTGGTTCCAACTGATGTGATTGTGGGTTGAATAGGATCGTGAGTGCCGTCCCGCCAACCCCGCAAGTCCCCGCCCCGGCTGCCAAAACACCGTGCACGAAAAATCCCGGCGATGCCTGACAGCTTCCACGTGATGGCCAAGCCCGTCGGGCCGGCATGCAACCTGGACTGCACGTATTGCTATTATCTGGAAAAAGAACACCTTTTTCCAAAGGGGGGAAATTTCCGGATGAAGCCGGACATGTTGGAGTCGTATATCCGGCAGTATTGCGCATCCCAATCGTCCCCGGAAATCGTTTTCACATGGCAGGGGGGAGAACCGACCCTCCTCGGAGTGGAATACTTCCGGAGCATCGTCGATCTCGAGAAAAAGCATGCCGGCGGGCGCGTTGTCCACAACGCGGTCCAGACAAACGGCACGCTGCTCGACAACGAATGGTGCCGGTTTTTCCGCGAGCACAATTTCCTGGTCGGGCTGAGCATCGACGGCCCGCGCACCCTGCACGACACCTATCGGCTGGATAAGGGGCACAAGCCGACATTCGACCGTGTCATGCGCGGACTCGACCTGCTCAAAAAGCATCAGGTCGAATTCAACACGCTCACCGTCGTCAGCGCCAGCAACGTCAAACATCCGCTCAAAGTCTATGACTTCCTCCGCGAATCCGGCTCTGGACACATTCAATTCATCCCGCTGGTCGAGCGCCTGCCGGAGGCCGGTCTTCCGGGCTTCGCCGAACCGCCGGAACCAGGCCGGCCGTCATCCCCGGTGACCCGGTGGAGTGTGGACGCCGGCCTCTACGGGGATTTTCTGATCGCGATTTTTGACCAATGGGTGCGCCGGGACGTGGGAAAAGTCTTTGTCCAGATGTTCGATGTGGCCCTCGGTATCTGGTCGGGAGCCGGCTCACCGCTCTGCGTTTTCCTGGAAAACTGTGGGAACGCGCTTGCGCTCGAGCACAACGGGGATCTTTTTTCATGCGATCACTTCGTCTACTCGAAATACCGCCTCGGCAACATCACGGATGAGCCGCTCGGAATCCTGGCTCAATCCGATCAACAAAAAGCTTTCGGACGGGCCAAGTCCGCGACCCTCCCGAAATATTGCCGCGAATGCGAGGTCCTCTTCGCCTGCAACGGCGAATGCCCGAAACACCGCTTCATTAAAACACCGGACGGCGAGGACGGGCTGAACTACCTCTGCCCCGCATACAAAAAATTCTTCTCCCATGTGGATCCGGTCATGAAACGAATGACTTCCCTGATTCGTGCCGGACGTTCGCCGGCGGAGATCATGACAATCCACTGAGCGCATCCTTCATGAGGTGAGAACGGCCTGATTCGGCACGTATCCCAAAGCCTCGTCCAGAATCCAGCGGCCCCTGGCGATCGCTCACAGAACGGAAGACTGGGCCGATACTGATTTCACGCGATTTGCCGTATACCCGCTCACGCGCGCGGCATCAATGCGGCACAATTTCGGATTTCGGGCAGCTCTTTGGAAGGAAGAGAGCGAGCG
Organism: Verrucomicrobiaceae bacterium; assembly: GCA_007280915.1. GTDB lineage: Bacteria > Verrucomicrobiota > Verrucomicrobiia > Chthoniobacterales > Terrimicrobiaceae > QYQL01. The sequence goes on from QYQL01000128.1 coordinate 20,204, forward strand.
GGATAATGCAGAGGGTGCCAATCGCCATGAACAAAAAGACATCCACATAGGCGAGCATGGCGGCCTGCCGGAGAACCGACTGGTAAATGCTGCCGAGTGCTTTGAGCGTTCCCTCCGGACCTCCACCGAGCGCCTGGCTGAGATGTGCAATGGCGCTTGAAGTTTCGGGACTGTAGGCCGAGACATGCTCGCCGAGACGGGATTGATGGAACTGCGACCGCTGGGCAACGATCGTGCTCGTGATCGCGATTCCCACGCTGCCCCCGAGGTTGCGGGCAAGGTTGATCAGCGCCGCGGCATTTCCACTCTTGCCGGGAGGCAAATTTGCGTAAGCGGCCTGGGTGATGGGAATAAAAAGGAACGCCAGTCCGACGGTTTGGAAAACCCTGGCCCAGACCGCGTGCTCGAACGGGATCTCCAGATTGAACCCGGTCATGTGGAAAAGGGACGCAGCCTCCATCAGGAGCCCTGCGATCACGAGATTTCGCCCAGGAAACTTGCGCACGAAATAGCCGCCGACCAGCGGCATCATGACAATCATCGCGACCCCGCCCGCTGTCAGCGCAAGCCCGGCCTGGCTCGCCGTGTAGCCGAGGAGTTGCTCCAGAAACTGCGGCAGGAGGGCGGTGCTTCCGAAGAGGACAAAGCCGAGGGAAAACATCGTCACAAAGGCCGCCAGAAAACTCGGAACCTTGAGCAGAGGGATGTCTACAATCGGATCGCGCCGGCGCAACTCCCACCAGACAAGTGCGGCAAGGGAAACAACCGACGTGATCGCCATGCCGGTGATCATCCCGGAGGCAAACCAATCCTCACGCTGACCTCGGTCGACAAAATATTCGAGACAGCCGATCCCGAGGACCGAAAGCCCGAACCCCACGGCATCGATACGAAAGCCGTTTTGAAAAAGCCGGTCGCGCTCGATGCGGGTGGAGGGCGGTTCGGTCACCAACCACGCCGTGAGAAGGAACGAGACGATGCCGACCGGGATATTGATCAGAAAAACCCAATGCCAGCTGTAGTTGTCGGTGATCCAGCCGCCGAGCGTCGGCCCGATGGCCGGCGCGAAAACGACGGCCAGTCCATAGATCGCAAACGCCATGCCCCGTTTGGCCGGGGGAAACAGCTCGGCGATCATCGCCTGCACGACCGGAGCCATGCCGGCTCCGCCGACACCCTGCAGAATGCGGAAAAATATCAGCTGATCGAGTTGGGTGGCCAGCCCGCACAGCAGGGAGCTCACCGTGAAAATCGAAACGCAGATCAGATAAAAGCGCTTCAGCCCGAAAACCGTTCCCAGCCATCCGCTGATCGGCATCATCACGGCATTCGCCACAAGATAGGTCGTAAGGACCCATGTGCTTTCATCCAGTCCCGCCCCGAGCCCTCCCGCAATGTGCCCCAGCGAAACGTTCGCCACGCTTGTGTCCAGGACCTCCATGAACGTGGCCATGGCCAGCACGACGGTCACGACCCAGGGACTGACACGGCTTTTCATCAGGAAGACTTAAGGCGACACCTGCACCGAGGGGACAACCGACATGCCCGGTGCCAGGATCGGGGCGTCGGCCGGCAGATCGAGCGTGATCTTCACCGGAATCCGCTGGACAACCTTCACGTAATTGCCGGCGGCATTCTCCGGCGGAAGCAGGCTGAACCGTGACCCTGTGCCCGCCTGGATGCTGTCCACCTTCCCTTGTAGATGGAGATCCGGATACGAATCCACCCTCACATCGACGCGCTGCCCCGGACGCACCCGCCCCAGTTGGGTCTCCTTGAAATTCGCAATCACCCACACTTCCGGCGAGACCACTGCCATAAGCGCGTTGCCGGGCTGGACAAAGTTGCCGGGCTCCACATTTTTCCGCGTCACGCGTCCGCCGCCGGGAGCGTGGACCTTGGTGTTGTCCATGCGGAGACGGGCCGTGTCGAGAAGCGCCCGGGATTGTTCGACCCAGGCTTGGGCGGAAGCCACCGCTGCCTCGGCGACCTTGACTCCGGACTCCGCCGCGATTCCCTTCTGCTGCTTGCTCGCCAGCACGGCTTTCGTCGAAAGCTCCCCGGCCAGCATCTGGTCGAACTCCCTTTGGGCGATGGCCCCGCTCTTGCGGAGGCTCTTGCTGCGGACCAGTTCCTGTCCGGCATTGTCCGCGTGCGCCCTGGCCTCATTGACATCCGCAATGGCCTGCGAAAATCCGGCCTGCTCGGCCGAGAGACGGGCCCTGGCCTCCGCCAGTTTCGCCTCCGCGGAATCCAGATTCGCCTGCGCCTGGCTCAAAAGCGCCTGCGTATCGCGGGGATCCAGATCCACGAGCAGATCCCCCTCTTTGACCATCTGGTTGTCCTCCACAAGAACCCGCAGCACCTTTTCGGAAATCTTCGGGCTGATCTGCATGACATGCCCCTCGATGAACGCATCGTCGGTCGAAACACGTCCCCGGGATTTCCAAAGGGTTTCCACTCCAAAAACCAACGCTACAAGGATCGCAATCCCGGCAATCCCTCGAAATATCATCTGAATTTTTTTCTTCATAACAATGCGACGGGAAGCCGGACCGGCGAGGATTTCTTGAGCTGCTCCAAGCCCCCGAGCGAAAACGCGGTGATATGGTCGGCGAGCTTGCCAATGTGGTCCTCATCACCGAGCAAATCCGGATACAGGTGCAGGATGACGGGACGGTTCTGACGGTAAAAGACGCACTGGGAAACAATGCTCGCACTCGCGCGGTCGATCTCCTCATCGGTCAGCCGACCATCCGCCAGTTCCCTTAAAATCCCCCCGAGCAGCTCCACTTTCGGACGGAATCCCCCGTCCAGCAAACCGCGCAGCATCCTCGTCGGGGCCGTCATTTCCCGGGCCATCAACCGGCTGTGCCACGCGGGCCGGAGGGGATCGAGCAAATGCCTCAGCATCCCCTCGATAAAATCCCTCAGGCGAATTTCAGGCGCACCGGAGCTTTCGGAAACCCAGGAGGCTTCGATGGCACAGCGCTGCGCATGCATCAATACCGCGGAATACAGCTCCTCCTTGTCGCGGAAATAATAGTTCACCGCCGCAAGGTTCATCCCCGCCCGACTCGTGATTTCCCGGACCGTGGCCGCCTTGAATCCCACTTCCGAAAAGACCTCCCCAGCCGCCTCAATCAACCGCTCCCGGCTGCTTGATTTACTCTCCGTGCTCATTGGAAGATATTACCGCAATAAAACAAATGTTTCAAACGTTTGTTTGATTTTAATAATTTGGCTGCTTTACGATCCGGATTATCAAACGCACGGTTTGATGTGCAGAAGATCGCGGCGCGCCGGGACGTCGCGCCCTACCACCAGCAAAGGTAGGGTCGGGCCTCCGGACCGACCGCAGGCGTCCGTTGATTCCACCCGGTTCGCATCCTGGCTTGTGTCTTCACGAAATCGAAAACCTGATTTGCGATCGCGCGGAATCGGAGTAGATTGCACGCATGAAATACCTCCTGCTCTCGGTGTTGACCCTGGCCATCACATTCACGGCGTCAGCCGCTCCCAAAAAAGCATGCGGGGATTGCTGCAAAGGAAAGTGCTCTGAATGCTGCAAGGGTGAGTGCCAATCCTGCTGCAAGTAACAGCGTGATTTGAAAATCCCTGGCACGCGCTTTCGGATGTCCGGGAGAATTCGAGCGGCTGTCAGGCGCGGGTTCCGCATCTCTCTGGCACTCGTTTGGTTGTTGCTGCCGGCAGGAATCCTCGCTGCAGCGCCTTCAGACTTTCGCGCCTCGCCGTGGCCTGAGGCCGACCAGATATTCCGTCGCGACCCCTTCTGGGTTGGCGGGGATGGTGCATATTCCATCGCCCTTGGTGAAGGACGCACGCTTTGGCTGTTCGGCGACAGCATCATCGACCCATCAGGGCTCCATTCGCGAAAATCCGCCGGTGTAAAAATGATCGCTAACTCGATTGCGATCCAGAACGGGAGCAACCCGGCCACCGCGACAATGCAATTCTACTGGAAGGCGGATGGCTCGCCTGCCGCATTTTTTCCCGATTCCGGAAAAGACCGTTTCTGGCCCGGCCACGGGGTCCGCATCCGGGACCGGCTCCTCCTCTTTCTGATGAAGGTTAGAACCACGAAATCCGGCTTGGGTTTCGAAGTGTGCGATTGGAAAGCCGTGTTGGTCAGCAATCCCGACGACGACCCGCCCGACTGGAAAATGTCGTGGATCGAGACCCCGTCGAACAAACTCCATGCGATCGTCGGATCGGCGGGCGTGTTTTGCGATGGGGACTTTGTTTATGCGTATGCATCGCAGGAACCGGGCGGCAAAAAAACGTATCTCGTGCGGTGGCCGGAGAACAATGCCCTCGATGGTGATCTTTCCGGCGCTTTGTGGTGGGACGGGAAGGAATGGACCGGGAAGGAACCCGCCGAAGACAACCTGTCCGCGGTGGTTCTCCAAAATGCCGGGAGCGAGTTCACGGTTCACCGCGACGCGCAAACCGGAAAATTCCTGCAGATTCAGAGCCGCGGATTCGGGCCGGCCGATCTCACGATGCGAATGGCCGACCAGCCCGCCGGACCATGGTCGAATGCGGCCTTGCTTTATCATCCGCCGGAATTTGAAAAACCGCGCATCATGATCTACCAAGGGAAAGCCCATCCCGAATTGACCGGGGCAGGCCTCGTGCTCACGTATTCCACGAACAGTTTTGATTTCGGAAGCCTCATGAACGACGAGGAGATTTACTATCCCCGGTTTGTCCGGCTCGAACGTCCTGCGGAATAATTCCGGAGCATGATCCCGCAAGAAGGTCCGTGCGGGCACACTATCTGGTCTGGCTCACGATGACGACCACCGGGTTGGCTGGCACATCATGCGTGAAAGTTTTTTTCGCGCCCTCCTTCTCCCCGGTGACGACCTTGACAGCCTCATCGTTGATGTTGTGCAGGGCGGGGCTGCTGACGCTGCGGGTATCAGGAACAGTCAATCACCCGATCCTATGCGGTGGTCTCAGGCGAACCCGCTCCTGCCTTGTCATTTTTCTATTTTCGACGGCGAAGACGGGATATAGAGAATTGACCCATGAAAATCCTCGTCACGGGCTCGTCCGGGCTGATCGGCTCAGAAGTCGCCCTGTTTCTCGCGGAGCGTGGCTGCTCGATCCATGGAGTTGACAACAACCAGCGGGCCGTCTTTTTCGGTCCGCAGGGTGACACCCGATGGAATCAAAGCCGGCTCTCGGAAGCCATCCCCGGCTACACCCACCACGAACTTGATATCCGCGACCGGCAGGCGGTTCTGGATCTGCTGGCATCCGTCCGGCCCGACGCGATTGTCCACACAGCCGCGCAGCCGAGCCACGACCGGGCGGCCGCCATCCCATTCGACGACTTCGATACCAACGCCGTCGGGACGATCAATCTCTTGGAAGCCGCCCACCGAAGCTGCCCGGAGGCTCCATTCGCGCACATGTCCACCAACAAGGTGTATGGGGACCGTCCGAACTCGATCGCCCTGAGCGAACAGGAAACCCGCTGGGATTACGCCGATCCCGCTTATGAAAATGGCATCGCCGAGGATTTTTCCATCGACCAAAGCAAGCACTCGCTCTTCGGTGCGTCCAAGGTGGCCGCGGATGTGATGGTCCAGGAATACGGACGGTATTTCAACATGCCGACCTGTTGCCTGCGCGGCGGCTGCCTCACCGGTCCGAACCACTCGGGCGTCGAGTTGCACGGGTTCCTGAGCTACCTCGTCAAGTGCAACCTCGAAGGCCGCGAATACAAGGTTTTCGGCTACAAGGGCAAGCAGGTCCGGGATAACATCCACAGCGAGGATGTCGCCCGCTTCATCTGGGAGTTCCTCAACGCACCGCGCGTGGCCGAGGTCTACAACATCGGGGGAGGAAAAGGGAACTCCTGCTCGATCCTCGAGGCGTTTGCACTCGCAGAAAAATTCAGCGGGAAAAAGCAGGTGTATTCCTACGTGGAGGAGAACCGCATCGGCGACCATATCTGCTACTACAGCGACCTGCGCAAAATGCGCGCCCACTACCCCACATGGGACATCACCGTCAGCCTTGAGGAAACGGTCCGACAGATCGTCGAGGCGTGGCAAAAAAGAATGTGAGCCACATGGCGCACAAGAAGCACAAGAGATGACTGATGCGAATGCTAGAAGCAGCGCATCCGGAAATTGCCTCGAATGCCTGCTACTGGCACCCCTCCACGCCGGTCCAAGGAATCCTTGAGGAAATCGCCCTCCACGCGGCTGAAAACCCGGGTTGTCTCGATCTGGTCGCCTGATTTTTCCAAAAAAAAGCACCGGGGTTTCCGCCCCGGTGCTTTTATGAAAGTTAAGTTTATGTGGAATTAACGACGGCGGAAATCTCCGCCGCCACCGCTGCGTCCGCCGCCACCACCACTGCGTCCGCCGCCACCACCGCCACCACGGCGGTCATCGCGGAATTCGCGGCGCGGGCCGTCGAAACGTCCGCCGCCACCACCACCGCCCGGAGGACGGTCTTCGCGCGGACGGGCTTCGTTGACAGTCAGCGCGCGTCCGTCGAGTTCTTTTCCGTGAAAGGTCTCGACTGCGGCTTGCGCCTCGGCGTCGGAACCCATCGTGACGAATGCAAACCCGCGTGAGCGGCCGGTGAATTTATCCTGCATCAGCATGACTTCGGAAACGGAGCCGCACTGCGAGAACAGGTCTTGAATGGCGATCTCGGTCGTGTTGAACGACAGATTGCCGACATATAGTTTGTTACCCATGGTATTTATGAACGCATTGGGATCGGAGACTGTTCCCGGTTTCCGGGTTTCAAACCGCCGCCGGAATCTTCCGCACGGTGTTCACCAAATCACGACCTCATCTGCTAGTTGCGCTTATTGACCGTTTTTTTCGTTTTGGCAAATGATTTCTTTTCCGGTGATTGACGTGAGGCCCTGTTTTTTTGAGAGTCCCACCAGATGCTTTGCCTTCGGACACTCCTGATTTGTATTTTTCTCGCGGCGCTCCCGGGGCTGTCCGCGGCCGCCGACCAGGAGATCCGCGTCCCGTTCAACTTCCAATGGGGGGAATCCGCGCAGCGGCTGGAGGAAAGCCTGACCAAGGTCCAGGCCCGGGTCGTGGAGAGGAAAACCGTCGAGAAGCGGAATGTCCTCGTGGTCGAGGGAATCCCTCAAAAGCTTCTGCAGCGCGCGCTGTTTTATTTCGATTCCGATTCGCTGAACGAGATCGAGCTCCACTACGGGGACAAGTCGTGGGACTCGGTGCAATACGCCCAGTTTTTCGACCAGACCCGGAGGAACATCGAGATGAAATACGGCATGGGCCGGGTCATCGCCCGCCAGAAAACCCGCGAGGGGGAGATCCTCCAGACGCTCATCGGCTACCAGTGGGTCCAGGCTTCGACGTCGCTTCAACTTTTCCTCTACACCGCAGAGAAGGGCGCGGAGAGCCTCCGCGTGCTGAGCCTGCACTACAAAGGGCTCTGATCGAGTGAAAGCCAGGTGGTTCGTTCGCGGGGATTGGGACGGTTTCATCGGGCTCTTCATCGACAACCTCCTGCAGCTCCTGCTCATCGCCACGCTGTGCCCGCTGGCCTGCGGGATCCCGGTCACGATGGTCGTCACGATCCTTCTGCCCGGTGCTGCGGTATCGATCCTCGCGGGCAATCTCTTTTATTCCTGGCAGGCCTGGCGGCTCGCGGAAAAAACCGGCCGCAGCGACGTCACGGCCCTGCCTTACGGCATCAATACCGTGAGCCTGATTGCATTCATCTTTTTCATCATGTCCCCGGTCTGGCAGGCGACAAAGGATCCCGTCAAGGTCTGGGAGGCCGGGGTGTTCGCGTGTCTTCTGAGCGGGCTTTTTGAGCTGGCGGGCGCATTCTGCGCAGACCCTCTCCGGCGGAGTGCTCCCCGGGCGGCGCTGCTCTCGGCCCTGGCGGGGATCGCCCTGACATTCATCTCCATGGGCTTCGCCTTCCGAATCTTCGCTTCGCCGGCCGTCGCGCTTCTGCCAATGCTTCTCATCGTCATTGCCTATGCGGGACGGATCCGCCTCGGGATTCCTGCAGGTTTGCTGGCCATCGCGATCGGTGTCGGCGTCGCATGGATCCTGAGGAGTTTTGGAATCTCCGCATTCACTCCGCCCGGGGATCCCGTGCCATTCGGGTTCCATCCGCCGCACCCCGACATGACCGCGATCGACGCGCTTCTCTCCGGCGGAAACCTTTGGAGCTTTCTCTCCGTCATCATACCGATGGCGCTTTTTAATTTGTTGGGCTCCCTTCAGACCCTCGAGAGCGCGGAGGCGGCCGGGGACCGCTACGAGACCATGCCTTCGCTCGCCGTCAACGGGGCCGGCACCGTCCTGGCGGCGATCTTCGGCAGCGCCTTTCCGACCACTCTGTATATCGGGCATCCCGGCTGGAAAGCCATGGGCGCAAGGATCGGCTACTCGGCCCTCAACGGTCTCGTGATCACCGTGCTCTGCCTCTCGGGAGCCGTCACTGCCGTGCTGCATGTCGTGCCGCTCGAAGCGACTCTCGGGATCCTGATCTGGATCGGCCTTGTCATGACGGCGCAGGCGTTCCAGGAAACACCGCGCGGGCATGCGGTGGCAGTGGCCATGGGACTGATGCCCTCCCTTGCAGCCTGGGCATGGCTTCTCATCGAAACAACCCTGCGCGTCACGGGAGTGCCTCTGGAAAAAGCCCTACCGAGCTTCGGAAGCGATCTGGCGATTTCCGGAGTGCTGGCGATGAACCAAGGGTTCCTCATCACGAGCATGGCACTCTCCGCGATCGTCGCGTTCGCGATCGACAGAAAATTTCTTTCCTCGGCCGTGACCTGCTTCGTTTGCGCCGCGCTCTCGTCGATCGGCCTCATCCATGCCTACAAAATTTCCTCGGGAGCGGTTCTGCCGGATTTCGGCCTGCTGAAAGCCCCCGGCTTCACCGCCGCCTACGCGGCTACGGGAATCTGCCTCCTGTGTCTGCACGCGATGAAACGCTTTGACGCGAAGAGTGGAATCCCCCACGGTTGACCGGTGCAATCCAACCAAATCGCTGTCCAGCTTTATACCGTCCGCGACTTCTGCAAGTCCGCATCCGAACTGGCCCAAACCGCCGGGAGGCTGCGCGCCATCGGTTATGAAACCGCCGAGGTTGCCGGGGTTTCGGCCGACATCTCCCCGGAGGAAATCCGAAGAATCCTCTCGGAGGCGGGCATCACAATCTGCTCGGCCCATGAGAGCAGCGACCTCATCCGTTTGAACCCGCTCGCCGTTGTCGAGAGGCTGAAAGCCATGGGGGTCGATCACGCGGTCTACCCCTACCCTGCCGGAGTGGACTTCTCCGATCCCGCCTCGATAAAAGCAATGGTCTCCGACCTCGACGCCGCCGGAACCGTCCTTCGCGAACACGGATGCTCGCTCAGCTACCACAACCACGCGATCGAGTTTTCCCGCCTCGGCAACGAGACGCTCCTGAATTACATAGCCCGCGCCACCTCGCCGGAGACACTGCAGTTTGAACTCGACACCTACTGGGTCCAGTTCGGCGGATGCAATCCCGTCGAGTGGTGCGGGAAAGCCGCCGGGCGCATCACCGTCCTTCACTGCAAGGACTACGGTTTCGGTGCCAACAACCAGCCGTTCTTCGCGGAAATCGGATACGGCAACCTCGATTTTCCGGCCATTATCTCTGCTGCGGAATCGGCCGGCTGCAAATGGTTTGTCGTCGAGCAGGACGCCTGCCCGGGAGACCCGTTCGTCTCCTTGGAAAAAAGCTACAAGACCATGCGCGAGTGCCTCTGCTCCTGATCCGTCGCCACATCTCAAACCCGGACACCCGGCTTTGAAAAAATCCGGAAATTAATGGCACGAGCCACGGCCATTGTATCCACCGTATCCCCTGTAGCCATTGCCGCCGCAACCCCGGTTCCAGCCATAGCTGTTATAACCC
>QYQL01000167.1 GCA_007280915.1 Verrucomicrobiaceae bacterium
CCCATCTTCTACACTTTGAAAAACGGAAGAGTTGAACATCAACAGGTTAAGCGGGGTTAAAAAATCGTTGGCACTACATTTTCGCCCCGCCCTCTTCTCAGGTAAGTTCCTGAAGAACCGGCGGCATGGCCACCTCGGCGGCGCGGATCGCCTGCGAGGCGTGCCCGGTGATCTCGCTGCGAAGAAGGAAGCGGCTTCCTTGCAAGAGGAGTTCCACTTGCTGGAGGTTGTCCAAGCCACGGATGACTTCGGCCCACTCGGCATCAAGGCGTTTTTCTTCCAGCCGCAGCTCCAATTCCCGCTTCAGGCAGAGAGCCAGGAACGAACAGAACACATGCCCCCGGATCGTCTCATCGCATTTGTGGTAAATCGGCCTGGTCTCCAAAATGCTTTTTGCCGTGCGGAACGTGTCCTCGACCATCCAGAGCGTTTTGTAAACATTGGCCACGGTTTCCGCATCGTGGCCGGTATCGGTGCGCAGCACGAAAAGCCCGTCGTAGCGCTCATCGGCAGCGATCTGCTTTTCATCGATGGCAAAGTGGCTTCCGCCTTCGGTTTTCAGGAACCGCCGGAACCCCTTGTTACCCACCAGGCTCTTGTCCCCGCTTTTGAGCGCCTTGCCAAGGGATTCCACGATGGCCGCGCGGTCGTGCGCATCCTTGCGCTTCTCCTCCTCGTTGAGACAGATCACGTAGCGGCGGCCCTCCACCTCGACCTCCTTGACTTTCAGCGGGGCCGGATCCTTCGCACGAACTCTCTCGGGCGTTACTGTCTTCCAAGGTTTGCGGTTTTTCAAAACGACTTCCCCGACTTCCTTTGTCCGGCGCATCCGCACCCCGATGACGTAATGCACCGGCGGATCCATTTTCCCGAGAGCTTCCAGCGTGGCTTCACTCACGAAGCCACGGTCGGCCACCACGCACACTTCGCGCACCCGGAACTTTGCCCTCATGCGCTCGATCACCGGAACCAGGCTCTTGGCGTCGGAGGTGTTGCCCGGCCACATCTCGCAACAAAGCGGACGCCCTTCCACGTCGAGCGCGATCCCAACGACCATTTGATGCAGGTCGGGCCTGTGATCCTTGCTGTGCCCGTGACGGCCCAAGGTCTCGCCTCCCGCTCCTTCGAAGTAAATCGAGGTCGTGTCGAAAAACACCAGCCCCACTTCGCTGAAGAGGTCGCGCCCCCGATCAAAGATCGCCTCCTCGATCAAGTCCTTCGTGCAGCGCGGGCTGCCCAGGATCCCCGCCCCGATCTTCTCTCCCAGCCAGCCCATCGTCCGGTAGAGCTGGTGCAGCCAAAGCTCTTCGGCTCCGGGGATGTGGTAGTTTTCTTTCCACACTTCCGCCGCCCGGTCGCTGCCGGAGACAAAAAGCCGGTGCAGCACCGTGAGATATACCGCCCGCTCCAGATCGAACCCATGGCGGCGTTTGCCTGCCAGGTCCCGCACGATCTCTTCAAACCCCATGCTCTTCCACAGCCGCCCGAAGACCAGGTCCGGCCCGATTTTGCGGATGCTCACCGGCTGGGTCTCCCCGGCCGCATGCGCGTCCAGAACCTTGATCTTTTTGCAGAACCGCAGCCCGCTTCGCAGGAGACTGTCGAGTTGCCCGCTCTGCTGAAGCACATCGAGCCGCCCCAGCGTGGCGATGATCTCCTGCCTCACCGTCTTGCCCCGCCGCACGCTGCGGGCGATCTGCAGGTAGCGGTATCCTTTGGCGGGCTTGACTCGAAAAAACATGGCGGAAAATGGTGGACTCCACGCATCCATCCCACTCATCAGCCTGCAATCAAGAAGAAAATGCTGCGAGACAGCAGAAGTTGCACTACATTTTCGACTCCGACCCCCTCATGCCGCCCGCAAACCCGCATCCACAAAGGATCTTCACTTTTCGCGACCCTCCAAACTGTAGAAGATGGGCCAAAGATGCTCGAGGACATCGTGCGCCTCGAAATATTCACCCGCGTTGAATAGCGCGAAAAACTGTTCGTAACAGGCGGGATATTCCCCGGAAGATTCCCGGGACCGGACAAATTCCTCGATGCGTTTGTGTTTGTTCACTTCAGTGCCTAGTTCGCTGCCACCCCATCGTTCTTGTGGTAGGCGGCTTTATACCACTCGTCCTCGCTGGGCAGATAATAAGTTTCAAGGAAGAGGTTCTCCCCTCCTGCCTGCCAAGGGTCCCGCAAACGGCAAGAGGGGTCATTCGTGTGGTTGAGGTTTCAGGAATGAGGAAAGCCCGTCCCCACGAATGGGAACGGGTTCCTGTTTGATGGCGGTTCACCCTCGACGACGATCTGCCCGGCACGCAGCTTTCTCGTGATCCACCATGATGTTTCCTCTCCATGATGGCGCATGCAGGGAGTCCGCAATGACATCTTGGCCAAAGTGCTCCCTCAGATCCTCGGCCAGCTTTTCCTTCAAGTCGTGTGCCCACGAACTGCTGAATCCGAATCTGGCTGCTGTGTCCTTTGCACGTTTGCCCTGCGCAAAATCAGTCACCATCGCCCCGTAGCGGGGATTGTGGGTATCCAGGAATTCCTCCCAGTCCACAAACCTCGATGCTGCCATCGCAGGATCATCCGCGGTGCCAGCGAGCATGTCGCCGAGCGGAATCTCCTCATCTGTATCGGGGTCATACCCTGCCGGTTCCTCAAATGAGAGCACCATGGCGTTGCTGTCCAACTGCGTCCCGGCGTTCATCACGTCGGTCCTGCCGGCCGAATACGAACGACGACCGGACTTCATGTGCAGGATCGTGTAATACGCCACGTTGCCAGGCGTGACCTCCTTGCCTCTCTCTTCGAGGTCGTGGAGCATCTTGGCCGCCACGGCCATGGCATCTTGCAACAGCTCCTCTGTATCTTCTGACCCGACTCCACGGATATGCGGCATGGTGGCGCGTAGCCGTGGTTCGATCTGATCCAACAAAACAAATCCTGCTTTGGGACTCATCTGTGTTTTTCCTTTCTGGTTGAAAGGCAACCGGAGAGCTTGCGCCCTCAGCGGTCACCAGTGGTTTTACTGATGGCCGCTGTAGGGCGGCGGGTTGTCCCCGGCGGATTGCCGGGAGCCTGAAAATGGAAAGCCCGGAAGCGGTGTGCCTCCGGGCTCTCGTGGTTGTTATTTGCGCTGTTCGATGACCAGCCATCGCCATCTCCTTCGACGAAGGGGGAAGACGAATCGCTTCCTCACCTCCGCGACATCGCGTGGCCTGAGCCTCATGAGCGTCCGTTCCATGATGAGCACTCGTTGAAGTATTCGCAGGCCGCGTGTGTAGCGACAACTAAAACTGACTCCTGACGACGATTAAAACTGACCACCCCAGCGGCAGGTAAAATGGGTGGTGGTGGTTTCGGCGTGGCATTCACGCCGGAGGGCAGCCTGAAGTGGCGGCCTTGAATGATCAATCGTCGTCAAATCAACCAGCTCGTTTTCGAGCGTAACAGGAGAGTCAGTATCACCATGAGTGCAATGAAAGCGGGAGTTTCCCGCAACACGGCGCGGAAGTATCTGCGGCAGGCGGATCCGAGCAAGCAGGAGAAGCAACCCCACGACTGGCGGACCCGAAAAGATCCGTTGGAAGCCGTCTGGAGCGCGGCGCGAGGGATGTTGGAGACGGCTCCGGAGCTGCAGGCGAAGGCGCTTTTGGAGCATCTGAGCGAGCGGACGGCAGGCGGGATAGAGGAGAAGGTCCTGAGGACTTTCCAGCGCAGGGTGCGGCAGTGGCGGCTGGAGCACGGGAACGAGAAGGAGGTGTTTTTCTCGCAGGAAGCGCGGCCGGGAGCGGTTCTGGCGGTGGACTGGACGGACATGAGGGATCTCGGGGTGAGCATCTGCGGGGTGAAGCTCGACCACCTGATGTTCCATGCGGTGCTGCCGTATTCGAACTGGCAATGGGCGGTGAGGAGCCGCAGCGAGTCGCTGCTGTCGGTGCGTTCCGGGCTCAAGGCGACCATCGGGCGGCTGGGCCGGGTTCCCAAAGAGTTGCTCATCGATAATTCCTCGACGGCAACGCACCGGCTTTCCGGTGACGGGAAGCGGCGGGGGTTCAACGAGGAGTTCCTTTCGGTTTGCGAGCACTTCGGGATGACGCCGCGCACGACCAACGTGAGCAGCCCGAACGAGAACGGGACCTGCGAGGCGATGCACGGGCATTTCAAAAGACGGCTGGATCAGCATCTGCTGCTGCGCGGCAGCCGGGATTTCGAGAGCGAAAAGGCGTATGACCGCTTTGTGATCGGGGTTTTGGAAAGGGCCAACGGGCTGCGGGGCGAGAGGTTCGCGCAGGAGGTGGCCGCGATGCGCGAGCATCTGGCTCCCGAGTTGCCGGACTACACGGAGACGATGGTGCGGGTGAACAACAACTCGACGATCCGGGTGTGCAAGCGGGTGTATTCGGTGCCGAGCAAGCTGATCGGCAGCCGGCTGCGGGCGCGGATCCACGAGACGCACATCGTGCTCCTGGATGGGATGGTGGTTTTGGCCGAGCTGCCGTTGCGGGGAGGCGACCGGGGGGCGGTGATCGATTTCCGGCACGTCATCAAATGGCTTGTGCGCAAGCCGGGAGCGTTTTCCGAATACCGTTGGCGGGAGGCGATGTTCCCGTCCCTGGTCTGGCGGGCGGCCTACGATCACCTCTGCCGCCACCACGACGCCCACGCGGCCGACGTGTGCTATTTGGAGATCCTGCAACTGGCGGCCGACGAAGGCTTGGGCGCGGTGGAGAACATTGTCGAGCAGTTGCTCTTGGCTCCCAAGCCTGTGGTGAACGCGGCGGAGGTCACCGCGCTGCTGCGCACCTACGAGGATGAGGCGATGGCGTTCCGGGAACGAAAGGCCATGCCGGTGTCGTTGCATGTCTATGATGGGCTTCTGGGAGGCGGTCTATGAAGCCCGACCACGAGGGAGCAACGGTGGAGATGCTGCTGCGCGGCTTTCACCTGCCCACCATGGCCTCGCTTTACGAACCGACGATGCGGCGGGCCGAGGCGGAAGGTTGGAGCCACCGCCACGTGCTCGAACATCTTTGCCAGAGCGAGGCCACTGACCGCGAACAACGCCGCATCGGGCGTCTGCTGGCCGAGTCCGGCCTGCCGGAGGGCAAAACGCTGGGCAACCTCGACGAGGCCCTGCTGCCGGCCAAAATCCGGCGGCAGTTGCCTGCGCTGATGGAAGGAGGCTTCGTGTCCCGCTCCACCAACATCCTGGCCTTCGGCCTGCCGGGAAGAGGCAAGACCCACTTCCTGGCCGCCCTGGGCCGGGAACTGATCATGCGCCACAGCATGCGTGTGCTCTTCCGCCCGACGTTCAAACTCGTCGGGCAGTTGCTCGCCGCCAAACGCGACCTGCGCCTGGAAGCCGAACTCAAAAAGCTGGACCGCTACCAGGTCGTCATCCTCGACGACATCGGCTACGTCCAGCAGAACCGGGAGGAAATGGAGGTGCTCTTCACCTTCCTGGCCGAACGCTACGAACGCCGCCCCGTCATGATCAGCTCCAATCTGGTCTTCTCGCAGTGGGACCAGATCTTCAAAGACAAGATGACCACCATGGCCGCCATCGACCGACTCGTGCATCACGCCATCATCCTGGAGTTCGACGGCAGCAGCTTCCGCATGAAAAAGAACCCGGCTCAGGAGGATCCAAAACCCAAAAAATAAAACCGGCTGGGGGCATTGCGCCGTCGCTGATTTTCGCTCCGGTCACCCTCCGGTCGGCTCCGCCTCCCTCCGGGGTTCCCTACGCGAAAATCAGCGATTCCTCCCCCTGAAGATGGACCCCGTTTGGTAATTGTCGCCGGGGGTCAGTTTTAATTGTCGCCGCGAACCATTTATAATTGTCGCTGGACA
>QYQL01000183.1 GCA_007280915.1 Verrucomicrobiaceae bacterium
CCCCCAGGCCGGTGGCGACAGCCCCTTCACCCAAGCCCAAACCTGCGGTTGCTGCAGCGGGTCCCTCCCTCGGCACGGAAGTCGAACTTCCGCCGGACGATCTCGTCGGAAGAACGGTCGGGAATTATTTGATCGAAGCCAGGGTCGGTCAGGGTCCCATGGGGCCGATCTATCGCGCGCGGCAAACCAACATCGACCGGAACGTCCGGTTCTACGTGCTCGACGCATCACTGGGAGCCGACCGGAATGCCGTGGAACGCTTCAGTTCCAACGCAAGTGCCAAGGCCAAGGCCAGCAACCCGGTTGTCATCTCGGTTTACGAGGCGGGACAAGAGGACGGCGTTTGTTACTACTCCTGCGAATACGTCCCGTGCCGCTCGATCGGCCAGCTCCGCGAGGCCGGAGGCAAATTGGATGAACCCACCGCCCTTGCCTCCATCAAGGCCTCCGCCGAGGCCCTCGATTTTTTTGCGCGCGAAAAAATCGAACACGACCTGATCACCGCCAATTCGATCCTCATCGGCCCGGCCAACCGGATCCGTATCTCCAACATCGCCTCGGCCAAGGCTTCGCAGGAATTCGATCTATCCGCTGAAATGAAACGCGTCGGGGAGATCATCCTCGGAGCCCTCCCCGAATCGGGTGCGGTCAAGGCGCGCGATCTTGCAGGGTTTCTCGTCGACCCAAACTCCCAGCCGGCATCCTGGGCGGCATTCCTCCAGACAGTTGCGGCCTACCAGCCGAAGACCGTCATCGCCGACGCTTACAAGCTCGACGCCCAGGAACGCGCGGCAATCCGGGTCGTGGAGGAATCCAAGAAACGGCAGAAGCGCGGAATGATCATCAACACCGCCGTCTCCCTGACCCTTCTTACGCTTGCACTGTTCGCAATCCGATACGCGCTCACCCGCCAGGGAAGCGCCACTGTCCGCCCGCTCGACAAGATGGTGGAAGTCCCGGCCGGCGAGTTCATCTACCAGGACGGAAAAAAAGTCACACTCCCGCGGTTTTATATCGACGAGAACGAGGTGACGATCGGGCAATACGCGGAATTCCTAGACTTCCTGGAAAAAAACCCGGACCAGGCCGCCAAGTTCGAACATTCCAACCAGCCGAAGGGCAAATCTCATATCCCGGTCGCCTGGGCGGATATGAAAGAACTCAATCCCCCGATGCCGGGATACTACACCAGGTCGAAGCGCTGGGGCCGCTACCAGGAAGCCACCCTCGATGTGAACTCTCCGGTTTTCGGAGTGGACTGGTTCGACGCCTACGCCTACGCGAAGTGGAAGGGCAGACGCCTGCCGACCGAACAGGAGTGGGAAAAGGCCGCCCGCGGGACCGATGGACGCAAATTCTCATGGGGAAGCAATGAAGATCCCACGCGCGCCAACACCGGGCAGGATCTCAACAACAATCCGAAGCTGGGCGGCGAAAAAGACGGCTTCAAGCGCTGGAACACCGTTGATGCGAAAAAGGGGGACAAGAGCCCGTATGGGATGCTCGGAGCCTCCGGCAACGTCTCCGAGTGGACCGGAACCTATGTGGACAGCTCCGAAGGCGGTGGCAAGATGCCCGTCATCAGGGGGGGGAACTGGAAAAATGCCGACCCATCGGTGACGCGCCGCGTGGTCAAGCTCATGGACCTCCAGCAGGATGATGCGCTGGGCTTCCGGACCGCCTCCGATACCCCTCCGTCAAAATGAGGTTTGTTCTCACGGCGCTCGTTGCCGCCACCCTCTCTGCCCACGCTCAGGTCCAGGTGGACATTGCGCTGAAACGCAATCTCTACATCATCTACGAGCCGATTCTCGCCACCGTCACGATCACCAACATGACCGGCAGTGAGCTTTCACTCGCCGACAGCGGCCAGAACAAATGGTTTGGCCTCCAGGTGGAAACCATGGACGGCCGGCCAATCCCCCCGCTCGGAGGCGATTACACGAACGCTCCGCTCGAACTCGGTCCCCAGCAAAAAATCAGCCGCACCGTCAACCTGACCCCCTTGTTTCCGATCAGCGAATTCGGAGGATACCGGGCGCGCGCCACGGTTTATACCCAGCAGAGGAACCGCTTCTTCACATCCCCCTCGCTGAATTTTGAGATCACCGACGGACGCCCGATGTGGCAGAAAACGGTCGGGGTGCCGGATGGCGCCCCGGGAGCGGGCACCAGCCGAACCATCACGCTCCTGTCGCACCGCCTTCCGCAGAGCACGCAGCTCTACCTCCGCATCGAGGACAAGCAGGCCGGGAAAATCTACTGCACACACCAGCTCGGACGGTTTCTGACATTCGGCAGCCCGAATGTCATGCTCGATCGGCTGAACAATATTCATGTCCTGCAAAACTCCGCTCCAAAGACGTTCATCTACTCCAAGATCGGTCTCAACGGCGAAGTCCTTGAGAGAAAGTCCTTCAATGAGTTCTCGACTCGTCCCGCGCTGCGGCGGGGCAGCGACGGGAGCGTCCTTGTCGTCGGCGGCCAAGCTTACGACCCGACAGCTCCCCCGCCGGAGCAATCCCTCCCTTCTCTCAATGACCGCCCGGTGGACCTCCCGGGGGCCAAGCAGAAACCCACGCCGGATGACAAGCGGCCGGAGAACCTGCTCTCCAGATAGCACGGATCATGAAAAACTTCTCGCTGAGCCGGAAGATTCTCCTCCTGTTTCCCATGTTTTTCATCTCCGCCTGCTCGACGCCTCCGCTTCCTGAAAGCAGCGAACCCGTCGTGGCCATCATGGCGGAGCGCCTGTCCATGGCCCGCGATGTGGCCTGGGCAAAACAGGCGGACGGCCTCCCGGTGCGCGATCCGGCACGCGAGCAGGAAATCCTCCAGAAGCTCGTCCGCCAGGGCGAGGCGGCCGATCTCGACGAGGGGCTTGTCGCGCGGTTCATCCGCGCCCAGATCGAGGCATCCTGCCTTGAGCAGGAGGCATGGATGAGCAGATGGAAGCAGGGGGAACCGATGCCTGCGGGTGACCCGCCGGACCTCGAAAAACTCCGTTCCCGCCTGGACCGCTTGTCGTCGTATCTCGTCGCGGAATATGCGGCCGCCTGGAATACGCCCGCTTCGGCGGCCCGCGCCCGGCTGGAAAAAACCGCGATCAACCCGCGCGCGGCCGCAGCGGCCGCAGCGGGATTCATCTCGCGATAAGGCACCGGAAAAATCTGCTTTCCGGCACCATGCGGACGGCTAGAGTGCTCGGCTCTATGGAAACGACACTGATTCTTTTGAAGCCGGACTGCATAGCGGGCCGCAAGGCGGGAGAGGTTTTGAAGCGGTTTGAAGATGCCGGATTCCAGATCCGCGGGTGCAGGATGTTCCGTGCGGACTCCGCCCTTCTCCGCGAGCATTACGCCCATATCGCATCGAAGCCATTCTATCCGGAAGTCGAGACCTTCATGCAATCGACTCCGGTGATCGCCCTCGCCCTGGCAGGCGACAATGCCGTCGGGCGCGTGCGCGACATTATCGGCCCCACCGACTCCAAGAAAGCTGCGAAAGGAACCGTGCGGGGGGATTTCGGGGTGGACGTGATGGCCAACATCGTCCATGCCTCGGATAGCCCGGAAAACGCCGCCATCGAATTGAAGCGCTTCTTCCGCGACGGCGAGCTGTTCGATTACGAAATGAGCTACGGGACGAAATCCGCCTGATCCGCCGGACCGGCACAATGCAGGAAGTGGAGAGTGATCTCCGGAGGACAATTCAGGCGGGCTGCGATCGCGCAGCTTCCGGTCCCCGGAGACGTGTAGCCCTGGAGGGTCCCATAGCTCCACCGGCCGTTGACGAACATTCGGTCCACCCGGCAGGGAACAATGACCGGAAGCCCGCCGGGCAGGCAGAGCTGCCCTCCGTGAGTGTGGCCGCTCAGCTGCAAATCGAATCCCACGCGCTCGGCTTCGGAATATATCTCGGGGCTGTGTGAGAGCAGGATCACGCAGGCTTCGCCGGGCGCAAAAGAACGGACCTTGCGCAGGTCGTGCATCTTGTAGAAATGCGGATCGTCGATTCCGGCGATCCACAGGATTTCCCCGTCGCGCCGGATGTCGGCGGTTTCATTCAAAAGAACCGGCAGTCCCGCCCGCTCCAACGACGGAACCATCTCGATGCAATCGTGATTGCCAAGGATCCCCCAGCGCTCGGGTGCAAAGAAGGAGGTGATCCGCTCCAGCCCGGCCATGCACGGGCCGTAGTCGCCATCGGTTTTGTTGCGGTAATCGCCCGTGACAACCGCCGCATCGTGGGGGGTTGACCGGACAAGGTGCTCGATCACGGGAGTCAGCTCAGGATCCAGATCGAGGTGCAGATCGGTGAGTTGGAGGAGTCGAAACCCCTCGAACGCATTGGGAAGATGGGGCAGCGACCAATGCCGGGTGACAACACGAACGCCCAGAAAATTCCGGCGCACCAGACCCCCGAGCCCGCAGCACCGCAGCCCGATCGATACCAGCGAATCAACCGGAAGAAATTTCTCCAGCCGGAACACCCCCTCCCCCTGATGCAGCAGTTTGGCGGAATTTCCCGCCTGTCTCAGCAAGCGCTCCGAGAGATGCTCGCGACCGATTCTTTTCTCGAGCGCGAGATAGTCTTCATTTTCCATATCCCGTCACAGCGGGCTGTCAGTTTGTGGGATTGCGGATCTTCTTGAGCTCGGGATCGAGTTCCTGCTTGGAATCTTCACCGGGCCGGATCACCCGGATCTGCCTTGGGGAGGGATTGCGGAGGGGTTTGAAAGCGGGGTCGCCGCCATCCCGGCTCCAGTAAATCTCCTCGACGCGATACCAGACGGCACTCTGCGCCCCCTCGTAGAGGGAGAGTTCCTTCAGCTTTCGGCGGACTTCCTTGCGCAGGTCAAAGCTGGACGCCGAAGGGTCGGAATCGAGTTTGAGACCATGAATCCGAACGCTGTTCTGGTCGATAAGCTGGGGCTGCACAAAGACGTGCCCGCCAGTGGGAATATCGCCCGCGCTCTCGAGGCAGCGCAGAGTGAGGAAGAGCGTGTCGCCGACACGGGAGGGCCACATCTCAAAACTGTAGCGCTTCACCTCGCTCGAGCCCTTGCCGGGCAGGGCAAGGTGCACGGCATAGCGGTCGGAATCGATCGGGGTGACCATCGCTCGAGCCGTCCGCCCCTTGTCATCGGTGGTTTCCCAGACCCCCAGCAGCCAGGTGTTTACGCCCTTCGTGGGTCCGCCGGTGAGCGGGTGATCAAAGAAGCAACCGCAAAGGTTCAGGCAAAGCGCCAATACGGGAACCGCTCGGAATAGAAATCTCATGCCACGCCTATATCCAAGTTCCGTCCGGAATGACACTGTTTTTCGGGACCACGACGATTCCGTCCCGGATGTAGTATCCGTCGCCGTCCAGGTCCTGCGATTTCCCCTCGGGGGAAATCACGACGTGGTGCCCGATGCGGGCATTTTTGTCGATGATCGCACCGTTGATAATGCAGTCACGACCGATGCCGATCGGGGGGATGCCTTCCTTGGGACCGCGGACCTCCGACTCGTAGAAGTCGGCGCCCATCATGATTGTGTTCTTCAGAGTCGATCCGGACTGGATGACGCTGCGGATTCCCAGAATGCAGCGCTCCAGCTGGACATCGCCAATGATGCACCCATCGGAAATCATCGCGCTCGCCACTTTCGCGGAGTTCACCACGCTCGCCGGAAGGAAAAGCGGCTGGGTGAACACCGGCGAACCGGGGACATAAAAGCTGTATTGCGGGTGAGGCTCGGTCAGGGCCAGGTTCGCCTCGAAAAACGCGGAGATCGTTCCGATATCCTCCCAGTAGCCCTGGAAAATATAAGCCATGACCTTGGTGTCGCTGATGGCTGCCGGAATGATGTTTTTCCCGAAATCCACGTAGTCGTTGTCGAGGCACGCCTCCAGCACGGACCTGTTGAAAATGTAGATTCCCATCGACGCCTGGTAGAGGTCTGCGTCGGACGGCTGTCCGATCTTCGCCAGAAGCTCGGATGGAATCCGGAGCGCATCCAGAACATCCGGATCTCTCGGTTTTTCAACAAACTGCCGGATCCGTTTGTTGTCATCGGTGAGCATGATTCCGAACCCGGTGGCGTCGTTCCGGGCGACCGGGATCGTGGCGATCGTCAGGTCGGCCTCGGATTCCACATGCTGCCGGAGCATGTCGCGGTAATCCATCCGGTAGAGCTGATCGCCGCTGAGAATGACGAAGTATTCGTAGGGATGCTCGAGGAAATACCGCATGTTCTGCCGGACCGCATCGGCGGTTCCCTGATACCAGCGCGATCCTTCCGGCGTCTGCTGGGCGGCGAGAATTTCCACGAAGCTTGGCGTGAAGTCGTCGAACTTGTAGCTCGAGTTGATGTGCCGGTGAAGGGACGTGCTGTTGAACTGGGTGAGGATATAAATCCCGCGCAGTCCGGAGTTCAGGCAGTTGCTGATCGGGATATCCACCAGGCGGTATTTGCCTCCGAGCGGGACAGCCGGCTTGGAGCGCTCCTTGGTCAGCGGAAACAGCCTCGTCCCTGCTCCTCCTCCCATGATGATAGCCAGGGTTTTTGCAGTAGGCAGTGCGTTCGAGGGGCGGCTCATGGCGGAATTGTATCTTGCCGCACCGGCAGGGAGTTGTCACGATACAAATCTATGTGTGGAATTGTTGGCTACATTGGACGGGCTGAGGCGCTTCCGGTTCTCATGGACGGGCTGCGCCGGCTGGAATACCGGGGATATGATTCGGCGGGCGTGGCCCTCCTCAACGGCGGATCGATCGAGTCCCGCAAGGCGGTCGGACGGATTGCCAACCTTGCTGAGGCGATCCAGCAAAATCCCGTTCATGGAAAGACGGGAATCAGCCATACCCGCTGGGCAACCCACGGCGGAGTCACCTTCGAAAACGCCCACCCCCACAGCGACCAGAGCGGACGGCTTGCCCTCGTGCACAACGGGGTCATCGAAAACTACCAAACCCTCCGCGAGCAGTTGCTGGCCAAGGGCCATCAGTTCAAATCACAAACCGACACCGAGGTGCTGGCCCATCTCGTCGGGGAAGCCGTCGATGGGGCAGGAAACCGGACGAAGGCCGGCCTCGTCGAAGCCGTGCGCATGGCGCTCCGCCAGGTGATCGGCACTTACGGGATCGCCGTCATCCACGCCGATATCCCGGGAGTCATGGTCGGAGCCCGTCGCGGAAGCCCTCTCGTTCTCGGCATCGGTCGCGACGAGCATTTTCTGGCCAGCGATGTCAGTGCGATCGTTGCCCACACCCGCGAGGTCGTCTACCTGAACGACTACGAGATCGTGGCCGTGGAGGCGGAGCGCTTCGACATTTCGACGGTCTCGGGATCGGGGGCGGATTTTCAGGTGAGCACGGTCGAGTTCAGTGCGGACGCCGTGGACAAGGGAACATTCCCTCACTACATGCTCAAGGAGATCTACGAGCAGCCGAATTCGATCCGCGACGCCATGCGGGGAAGACTCTCCTCCGAGGAAGCCACGGCCAAGCTGGGCGGGCTGGAGATGACAAACGCCCAGCTGCGTGCGGTGGACCGGATCGTGCTCAGCGGATGCGGCACCGCATTCCACTCGGCCCTCACCGGGGAATACATCATCGAAAACCTCGCCCACATCCCGGTCGAGTGCGAGATCGCAAGCGAGTTCCGCTACCGCAACCTCCCGATGGACCGCGACACGCTTGTATTTGTGATCAGCCAGAGCGGAGAAACCGCAGACACCCTCGCCGCGCTTCGGGAGAGCCAGCGGAAGGGCCACCGGACACTCGGGATCTGCAACAACGTCGCCAGCACGATCGCGCGCGAAAGCGACGGGGGCGTCTATATGCATGCGGGTCCGGAAATCGGGGTCGCCGCCACGAAGTCATTCACCTCACAGCTTGTGATCCTCACGCTCCTGGGGCTCCTCCTCGGCCGGATCCGCCACCTCAGCCATGCGGAAGGCCGCACGATCATCTCCGAGATGGAAAAGCTCCCCGACCTCGTGGCAAAAACCCTCGAACTCGATGCGGAGATCGAGAAGGTTGCCAGGAAGTATGCCCGGGCGAACAATTTCCTCTTCATGGGCCGGCAGGCGAATTACCCGATCGCAATGGAGGGCGCTTTGAAGCTCAAGGAGATCAGCTACATCTCCGCCTCGGGATACCCGAGCGCAGAGCTCAAGCACGGGGTGATCGCGCTCGTCAACGAGGAGACTCCTTCCGTATTCATCGCTCCCCAGGATGCCGTCTTCGACAAAAACGTGAGCAACATCGAGGAAGTCAAGGCGCGCAAGGGGCCGGTCATCGCCATCGGCACCGAGGGCGACACCGCGCTCGCCAAAATTTGTGACGACGTAATCCTCATCCCGCATGCCCCGGATTATCTGACACCGATTCTCTCGGTGATCCCGCTGCAGTTGTTCTCCTACCATATCGGGGTGGCGCTCGGCTGCGACGTGGACAAGCCGCGCAACCTCGCCAAAAGCGTCACGGTCGAATAAACCCATCCTTGTCCGGCAGGCAGGACTCCGCGATCTCCCGCACCTGATCGAGCGACTCGACGCGCTGGAGTTTTTCGCGCAGACGCGGACCGCCGGGCATTCCCCGGGTGTATGCCATCAAGCGCGCGCGCATCGCCTTCATTGCCAGAAGCTCTTTGCCGCCCCACCATTCTATCTCCTTCCGGCAATGCCCGAGGATGAACTCCCACTGCCGTTCCGGAGGGAACGGAGGCTGTGCGGGCTTGCCCTCGATCGCGCGCCGGATCTCGGAAAATATCCAGGGATGGCTCATGGCGGTCCTCCCGATCATCAAGCCCGAGACATTCGTCTCGCGAAGCCGTCGCAGGGCAATCTCCGCGCTGGAAATATCGCCGTTTCCGACAACCGGAATCCGGACGGCATCCGCCACCGATCCGATGACTTCCCAATCCGCTTCCCCGGAATACCCCTGGTCCTTGGTCCGGCCGTGCACGGCAATCCTCCGGATCCCCTCACCTTCGAGAATTTTTGCATTTTCGACGGCATTGATCGCATCCCACCCGGTGCGGATCTTCGCGCTCACAGGCACCGTGCCCGCAGCCGCAACAACCGCGCGGGCCACCCGGGCAAGGAGAGGAGCATCCCTCAACAGCGAAGAACCGCCGTTTTTGCAGACAACCTTGTTCACCGGACACCCGAAATTCAGATCGATGAAATCCGGCGCAACCCAGCCGATGACCGCGCGGGCCGCCTCCGCCAGGTGCTCCGGATCGGCGCCGAAAAGCTGGACCCCCAGCGGCCGCTCGTCCGGATGAAATTCCAGATACCGCTTCGTGCGTTCGTTCCGGTGAAGAATCCCCTCGGCCGATACAAATTCGGTGGTCAGGACATCCGCCCCGAGCTCTTTGCAGAGCCGCCGGAACACGGTGTTGGTCACACCCGCCATCGGGGCGAGATACAACAGGGGAAACGGAGACATGAAGAATGTTTCGCCGTCAACGCTCATTTGCAATCCAGGGCGGATCAAATGTAGTCACGCCGCTCTGTCGCCGTGTTGCGTCATCCCGAATCCGGCGATTGAAGAATTCAGACAGGATTAACAAGATTTACAGGATTGATTTACTGCGGATGCGCGGTGGACAGAAACATTTCAACGCCGCTTTTTGCAAATGCCTTTCTGGGAATCTTGTCCATAGTATGTCCGCACGAGGTTTGAGGATAACTCGCAGAGGTTTGAGGATATGGAGATCCGGAGTCATGCGGCTGCATAAGCATTGAATAGCTGATGCAGGGGGGCTGCAAGCAGAGGTTTTACATCCCCAGAAGGACCCGAAGCTGGTCCACGTTTGCTCCGGTTGTTCCGCAAGTGAGGTCGAGTCTGCCGCCCAGGCGCTGCACGGTGTCCCCGTCGA
>QYQL01000028.1 GCA_007280915.1 Verrucomicrobiaceae bacterium
CTCGACCTGGTCCAGAAGCTCCTCCGGCTGGCGGACACATCACGCGGCGCCACCGAGCACGAGGCAGAGGCCGCGCTGGCCAAGGCCGAGGAGCTGATGACGCGGCACAAGATCGATTCGGCCATGTTCCGTATGTCCCACTTACCCCCCTTCCGAGCGGGAATCACCACAAACCCATCATTTCGACGTAAAGCGACGTAAAGCGAATGTAAAGTTGAGGCCCAACTTTACATCGAAAAAGGGGTTTTCGAGGGCGAAAAATGAGGCGTTTTTGATGCGTAGGATGCTCATTATAAGCCACAAGCACAATCATGAGGGTTGAGGGAGTGTCCGGAAAAAAAGTGTAAAGCTGAAAAATCAGGTTCTCATGGAATTAAGGGGGTGGTCGCTTCCCCCGTGGCCTAAGTCATTGATAGATAATAGATTTCCTTTCGACGATACCCAAACGAATTTGTGATGCTTCTTGCAACTCATTCCACCCGGTCGACTCCACCCTCGGCAGAGAAGTTTCTCGCTATACTGCCGAGTATCCGCAAAAAGAGCATGGTTCGAATTGCCATGCCCCTGATCGTCAACAAAGAACGCAGAAGGGTGTTCAGAAAATGAAAACCTACTACGACATTCTGGGGGTTCCGAAATCGGCCTCTGCTGCTGAGATAAAGACGAGTTTCCTGCTCCGCAGCAAAATGATGCACCCGGACAGGTTCAATCAGAACAGGCAAAAAGCTGAATGGGAACTGGCCAACGAAATGTTCAAAGAACTGAATCACGCATACGATGTTCTAAAAAATCCCCTGAGCCGTTCCCAATACGATTCAACTTTTGGCGGGGGATTTACTTCCAAAAACACATACACACCTCCTCAACAAACGCAGTCTCAACCACGACAGCCACAATACCAACCGGCATCACAAAAAAAACCAAACAGCATCCCTTTATGGCTGATATTTGGGATATTTTTCGCGCTCCTAGTCCTTATCAATAAAGGATGTGATGCAATTACCAAGAAAGCTCCCGCCTCCTCTCCAAGTCATAGCTCGAAACCGATTGCAACAACAAGAGTAAGTCCGGTTTCCGCTGATTACCCTGAACCCGCCAATGGATACATCTTAAAAAACGAAATGCCAGCAGGGGGTCAGGGTATTCTAAAAATCACAAATGGGTGTCCCTCTCACGCTGTTGTGAAACTTGTAGATACAGTCAAAGACTCCGCCGTTTACGCCGTTTTTGTTCGGGGAAACTCAGAGGCAATCATACATGATATTCCGAACGGTAGATACCGATTACTTTTTGCCACAGGGCGCGGATGGGATGACATTGACGGCAGATTCAGAAATAGAGAAGGAATCTCCGCTTTTGAAGAGGCGCTTATATTTACAACCGAGCAACGCCGACAACCCGACGGAGTTTATGATGTCTCGCGTCGTATGGAAGTGACGTTGAATCCAGTCAGAACCGGAAATGCCAAAACAGATGCGATCAAAATAACGGACTTTGATAAATACTGATATGAAAAGAATACTACTGCTATTGCTGCTGACCTCGCCTCTCGCGATGTCGAAAGACCATACAAAAGAACCTCTCCCTGCCGATGTTCTGAAAAACATTCAGGAATCTGCAAAAAAGGGTGATGCCAAGTCAGAGTATGAACTAGGCTCATTATTAAGCACTGGGGAATATTTGCCGAAAAACATTTCAGAAGCTTTCAAATTGCTTCTTCATTCCGCGCAACAAGGTTATTCCAAAGCAGAATATAAGCTGGGATTAGCATATTTCAATGGCGAGGGCGTATCAAAAGACCCGGTAGAAGGGCTCGCCTGGATGTATCTCGCCCTAGCTGACGACCTGCCCGATGGCGTTTGTAAAACAATGGAATCCGCAGTTGACAGCGCCGGGAAAAAAAAAGCAAAGCAGCGGGCGAACGAAATCACCGAGAAAACCCTGCCGGGTGATGCAAAAACATTTTTGTTGTTAAAAGAAAATGCCCCCAAAGGGGATGCAGAGACACAATATAAACTTGGGATGTGTTACCAAAACAGGAAAAATGAGCCAATGGACGTCGGCGAGGCTATTTTTCAAATGACAGGCACCGGCGTTGTGGATGAAGACAATATTAAAAAAGCAGTAAAATGGTTTAAGCTTTCTGCGGAGCAAGGTTATGCTCCCGCTCAAAAAGAGTTGGGAAATGCATACGAGTCCGGCCAAATTGAAGATAAGGGTAATCCTGTTAGCATTTCAACGAACTCAAAAGTCAACGCAATGACCTGGTGGAGAAAAGCTGCGGAACAGGGTAATGCTCCTGCACAAAACAATCTCGGCGGTGCATACATCCAAGGGTGGATGTCAGAAATCCGATTTGCCCAGGATGAGAAATCTGGTGAGAGGCGTTCTTTTGATGATGAGGATATTGTTGAGAAGGAAGACAAGAGCAATGCTGTTTTATGGTTTCGCAAAGCCGCCAATCAAGGTTATGCGTTGGCACAGAAGAACCTTGCTGACTGTTATTTCAAAGGCGAAGGCGTCGCCGAAGACAAACCCGCTGCAGTTGCTTGGTATCAAAAAGCAGCAGCGCAGGGACTATTTCTGGCTCAATCAGCGCTCGGCGCTGCTTACGCGAATGGAGATGGCATCGACAAGGATCTGACACAAGCGTTTCAATGGTATTCCAAAGCTGCTACGCAGGGTGATAGTAATGCTAACCGTAGGCTGGGAGACATGTATATGAACGGCACGGGAGTTGAGAAAAATGAGCAAAAAGCTATAAAGTGTTATGAAGAGGCATCTGGAATCGGTGGGAATGAAGTTGCCATGCGAAAACTGGGGGATGCATATTCAAAGGGAACTGGCGTTCCGAAAGATTCCAAACAGGCATTCTTTTGGCATTATCGCGCCGGCAATTGTGGTGATGACAAAGGGGCTTTTGAGACAGGAAACCACTATTTATCTGGTGATGGAGTGGAAAAAAACAACAACGATGCTATGGACTGGTATGGCTGCGCTGCTCAGAATGGATATGGCCCTGCTTTGAAGGCTCTTTCTGATTTAGGTGATTTGAATGCACAACTGATGTTAGGTGAGCTCCTTTTACGCAACAAATCAGATAAGGCAATCGAACCTCTCAAAAAAGCTGTTGCATCTGGAAATGCCGATGCAGCATATATCTTGGCGCACGCCTACTATGATGGAAATTACTTTCCGAAAAACCCTGTTGAAGGTCTAGCATGGATGAATGTTGCCGCATCCTCCAAGAATAACTCTCATCTAAATAGACACAGCGATGTTTACAGACGGAGTTTTTTTATTTCAAAATCTGGGCAAAATCACCAATGGACAATGATTCAATTTGACGAACTAAGTTCGGGGAGTGAGAACCGGCTTGCTCCTGATTCGATTACAGCATCCGCTAAAAAGGTTTGCAGTGAGTGGGGGGCCGCGATTGGACAAGATGCCTCGCTGAAAGCTTTGCAAAGGTCTAAGGAAATCAATTTAGCTTTGGATGGAACTCATTGAGCAGCTCGTAAAAAAATATATGAAGGAAGACATTCTCGAGCAGCTCGTTGAGGACTGGTTTGTCGCACGCCCCGGATTCTTCGTGAAACACAATGTCCGATTCCGCCCCGAAAAGAGCCATTTCGACTATGTGTCGAATCGAGATTCAGTTCATTCAGACATCGATATTCTCGCGGTGGCAACGACGATGAAGGGCATTGCCAGGGTGCACGCAGTAACGTGTAAATCGTGGCAAGGAGGTTTTAGCCCAAGGAACTGGAGAAGAGAGCTTGAGAAGGAAGCCGAATATAATGAACGGTCGTTGATATTTAAGCCCCGCGAGCGCTGGAAGTATTTCAGGGAACTCGTTTCCGACAAGTGGATGGACGCCTTCCTTGATACCATTGAGAAAGAGACAGGTCAGCGGAATTTCACCTACACAATCGCCGTCACTAAGCTTAATGGAACGGACTGCGATAGAGCCGAGCTGGAAGAGTCAGCAGTTTTGAAGGCAAGATTTCAAGCGAAGCGAGCTAAAGTTAGAATTAGAATTCTCCCTTTGAAAGAACTGATTACCGAATACACCGAACGGATTAATGCAAAGGACACGCCATCGCTTGAAGCAACGGATGTGGGCAGATTACTTCAGCTAATTCACGCAGCGGACCTTACCGTCATACCACAAAAGACACAACTTGGCGGTGGAGGCAACTCCGCTGCGCGTCGTGCGCGTTGTTTATGAACATGGACTGGATCGGCACCGCTGTTGGATTCGTGCTTGGCGTTTTGAGCACGCTGTTCACGGAAAGAATAAATCTCTGGCTCAATCGCCCTGGCATTCAAGTTTCATTTCAGCCAGACGAGCAATGCTTGAGGGAGTCAAACGCCCAAGTAAACGATGGAACACGAATCTTTCTTACCGAATCAAAGTTTCTTCGGGTTAAAGTCTCCAACCGGCGTAGGCATCCTGCAAAGGGATGTCGGTGTCTTGTGACAGCAATTCGGCGAGCATCTTCCGAGAAATCTGGAATTATTCTTGGAGATACCCTTCCGCTTCGATGGGCATATCTTGGTTTTCAACCGATTGATATCCCCGCCGGAGCCACATTTTACGCAGATATTCTGTCAACACTTCAAAACAACCGTCATTTTACCATCGAACTCGAAGCGCAGCCATTGGTTCTCAACCAAGCGACGACAGATGCAGCCATGTATACTGTGGAAGTCGCGGTTGTAGGTGATAACTTCGATCCAGTAGCACTACGAATCTACTTCGATTGGAAGCAGGACTGGGATTTTTCCGATGTTTGGGCTGAACAAATTCAAAGCTAACGGCAAAGGATGTTCTCAGTCCCCATCCCCGCCGGATTTTCCGCACCAGACGCAGTGCGTCATCGAGCGCCGTGTTCACTCCCCCACTGATCTTCCGCAACCGGATGGCGAGCGCATGATCGAGAGTGGCGCAGGTCCGGGCGATCCGGCTTTCCAGCTTCACGCTGTCCCCGAACTGACGGGCGTTTTCGAGGATCGAGAGTCGCTGACACTGCATTCTCCAGCATCTCCCGCACGTAATCGGGCAGGCGTTGGTAGGCGGGGCGCAGTGGATCGGCGGTTGGCGCGGCAGGCTCGATTTTGAAAATCCCATTTGACAGGCGCGAAACGTGTAGTATGTTCTACACACTATGAATGCACCAATATTCCTCTGCCTCCTCCTCTCAACCGTCGCGGCATTTGGTAGCGATAGTTGGGACGCCTATGTTCGCTTGGAGACGCTCGACGCGTTGCAGAAAATTGAACGCCATCAACGGGAAGCCCTTCTTGATGCACAGCTTCAGGCGATTTGGAACCGACCGAAGTGCAACGACTGGAGCCGGTCCCCGTATCTGAAAGATCCGTTGCTTTCTCCCTGTTTTGATCGCAAACCTTGCCAGAACCCTTTTTTCTTCTGGAAATGAGCCAGGCATTCGGCCCGTATGTTCGCGAGCGGCGGGAGGCGAAACCCACCAAGGAGTTTTCGCTGCGCCGTGTGGCCGGGCGCGTGGGGATCGAGCCGTCGTATCTCAGCAAGATCGAGCGCGGCGAGCAGCCGCCCCCCGGCGAAGAGACGATTCAGCGGATCGCCAAGGAACTCGGGGAAGATCCCGACGTTTTGCTGGCCCTGGCCGGAAAAGTTTCCGCCGACCTTCTCAAAATCATCCGCGAACGCCCCGCATTGATCGCCGAATTGCTCCGCGCCGTCCGCCGTACCCCCGCAAAACGCATCGCACATGCCGTCCGTGAAATCCGCGATGGGGAATGGTAGCC
>QYQL01000174.1 GCA_007280915.1 Verrucomicrobiaceae bacterium
CCATGTGATGGACCGAGGTGATCGCTTGGAAACAATTTTTCGCGATGACGGGGATCGCGAGCTGTTTTTGAAGACGCTGGAGCAGGCCTGCGAGCGGACCGGATGGCGGGTGCATTCCTACGTTTTGATGGGCAATCATTACCACCTGCTCTTGGAAACCCCGGCGCCGAACCTTTCGGTCGGGATGCAGTGGCTGCAGTCCACCTACACCATCCGGCACGACGGGAAGCACCGGTTGCGGGGCCATTTGTTCCAAGTTCTCGCAATTCAGCTCCCTTTCCCAGCTTCGCAAGGCTTTTGGCTCCTACATCAGTTCCTGTGGAACTGATTTTTGCACTTCAGAGATGCGCCCCTTTTTACCCTCGAGAGTTCAGGTTAAATCGCTTTCCGTTTCATTTATTGCGATTTATTCGATCTTCCGTTACATTTTCTCCGTGCAAAGCCGATTAAAAGGGATTTCGTTGCCGGATCAACACGGTGAGATCGTCGTTTCGAGAGAGGATAACCGCGTTGCAATTCATCGCGCCGTCCGGGCCGGAAAACTTCGGAAAATCGCTCCCCGAATCTATACGACAAACTTGCAGGATTCGCCCGAGAAAATCGTTCGGGTCAACTGCTGGGCAATTGCAGGGGCACTCTTTCCTCAGGCTCTCATTTCAGATCGCACGGCCTTGGAGCAGAGACCAGCAACGGACGGGTCTGTTTTCCTCATTACAGGCAGCCGATTCACCGATTTGGAACTTCCGGGCATCACCTTCCGTCTGAGGCGCGGACATCCTCCCATTGAAGGATACGACATGCCTTTTCTGGCAGGTCTTTGGATGTCCTCGCAATCGAGGGCGTTGATGGACAATTTGCGCGCCACTCGCCAGCGCGGTCGCATTCGGGGCACTCTCACCAGACAGGAACTTGAGGAATTCATCGACAAAATGCTTCGCAACAGCGGGGAGAGGGTCCTCAACAAATTGCGCGATCAAGCCCGTGAAATCGCTCCGCAACTCGGGATGGAGGACGAAGCTCAAAAATTGTCAGCAATCATCGGGGCGATGATGGGAACCAAAGATGAGCCCCTGTCATCGGATCTCGGCATGTCGCGTTCCAAGGGGATTGGATACGACCCTGACCGGTTGATACTTTTTGAAGATTTGCGAGCCTCGCTGGCTTCACATCCATTCGCAGATCGATTGGCAAAAGGGGGGGACGCCTATTTGCCATTCTTTGAGAGCTACTTTTCGAATTTCATCGAAGGCACGGAATTCGACATCGGAGAGGCTTACGACATTATTTACGAGGGGGCCATTCCGCAGGAACGCCCGGAGGATGCCCATGATGTTCTCGGCACTTTTCGAATTGTTTCCGATTCCGGTGAGATGAGACGCACGGCGGAAAACGCAAAAGAGTTCGTTGAACTCCTCCGTTACCGGCACTCGGTGATCCTTGCGGGACGGCCCGACAAAAATCCGGGGCAATTCAAATCGCAGGTCAATCGTGCAGGTGAATCGCGCTTT
The DNA here is from genome assembly GCA_007280915.1 of Verrucomicrobiaceae bacterium. Classification (GTDB taxonomy): domain Bacteria; phylum Verrucomicrobiota; class Verrucomicrobiia; order Chthoniobacterales; family Terrimicrobiaceae; genus QYQL01. The sequence continues at coordinate 1,509 of QYQL01000174.1, forward strand.
GTTGAACCCGATCTCGTTTTGGGAACGCTCCTACGCGGTTTCGAACTGCTCCCCACACTCCAGCACCCGATGGCCAGGGCCACCTATGTGATGTTTCTCGTCGCCGAGGTGCATCCGTTTGCCGATGGAAATGGCCGGATTGCCCGAATCATGATGAATGCCGAACTGCACCGGGCCGGGCACGAACGGATCATGATTCCAAACGTCTATCGAACCGAGTATCTCCAAGCCCTCCGTGCGCTGACGCATAACCAGCGGACGTCCGCTCTCATTTCGGTGATGCACTACGCGCAGCGCTTCGTCAGCGAAATAGATTTTTCCAATTATGCAGAAGCCGTGAAACAGCTTGACGCCTGCCATGCCTTCGGAAAACCGGCAGACTCTATGGGAGGCGGCGACAAGCTGATTCTGGGAAAAGAATAACTTCAGAATTGTCGTCCCTGCACCATCCAATAGTGCCAGTCGGCGATGGCTTCGGCGGTTTTCCTATCCACAGGGGCAGATTATTGCCAAGCAGCAGGCCGTCGTCGAGGCTCTGGAAATCCGCTTTGATCGGGTTCCTGATGAAATCGGGCAGATCGTTGACTCCGCGCGCCTGCATGTCCTTCTCCGCGCGGCAATCCGGTGCGCAGATCTGGAATCCTTCGTCAAGGATCTCTGAGCGCCGCGTCATTGTCGCAATCCGCGGTTCCGCGGCTCCGTGGGCGGTGGTCGGCGTCGGACATTGCTCAATCGCTTCGATGATCTGATCGCGCAAGAATTCTCAGAAATCTTTTACCCCGACTCCCCAGGGGCCAGTTCCCCTGCAGGTCAAGCCAACTTCACGACGAGTTTGCGGCCCATCGCGCGGGCGACTTTTTCCAAAGTCGAAAGCGTAAGATTTGTCGGTTGACGTTCGTAGCGGCAAACCGCGCTGCGCGTGGTCCCGATTTTCCTGGCAAGCGCTTCCTGGGTAAGCCCCGCGCGTTCGCGGGCCTTGGCGAGAACCTGCCCAAGCTCCCACTCGCGACGTTCTTCCCCATAGGCGTCGGCGAATTCGGGATCCCTTTTCATGCGGTCCGCCACGTAGCGGTCCAGATCATCCAACTTTTTGGTTTTCATGTTCTTTCTTTCGAATGGCTTGTTTCGCGTCCAAGCTGTCGAGGTATTCCCGCACCGGCGACTTACCCTCCCCAGTCAGGTAAAAAACGACTTCCAACATGGCCGCGATGTTAGCTCATATGATAACGGCGTCAACGAAAACTTACACGTTACCTTCCAGTATCGGATGGTCCCAGCATGACCGCATTGCTGAAAACAGGAGGAAAATGTCATAGGCAATGCCTGACCCCGAAGCCTCAGAAGCAGAGAGATTCCAAAATATCATCTGGACGCCAATGTTCACATAATACACATTGTTAAATCCCAGGCGCATTTCCATATTTTGAGCACAAGCCAACCCAACCATGCTCGAACGGCAACCCGGCGTCCGCGAGAAATTGAACCATTTATGAAAACAACCCAACCGCTGAGAGTTGCGTGCATCGGGGCCGGGTCCTCCGGGACCGGCCAGTTGGTGCTTCTGGAGAAATTCGAACCCGGATGCGTGGTGGCCTTTTGCGATCGGGATCGGACGCTGTTCGACCGGATCATGGCCGGATACTTCGGCGGTGCGGATGGCGGCGTAATGGCTGGTGTGCACGCCGAGGAGGATGCCCTGCGTTTTGGCCCAAGCGATGAGCTCCCTCATCTTCGCTTCGCCGCCAACTCGCTCGTCCACCGGCAAATAGGTGGGTGGTTTGCCGTCGTGACCGTCCTGGCCCCAGCCGACGAGGATGACCGTCAATTTTTTCATGCCGCGATCCAGACACTGCTTCATGATCTCTCGCGCCTCGTCGCAGGTGCAGGTGCAATGGTAGTCGCCCTTGCCCTCTGGATGCGGGTCCTTGTAGGCCATGAAGATCTTCAGGAAGAAACGTCCCGCGTAGTCCAGCGCCTCAGGCCGCTGTTTTCCTTTTTCCGCCCAGGGCAGCACGCCGCGCTCGGCGCGCAGAAACTCGCGATACTGCGCGCCCACGAACGCGTAGCCCTCGCCACGGCGGTCGCCGGGCTTCGCGAAGCGGTACCGCACCCGGCGCGGTCCGGAGATCATGTCGTCCTCCTGCGCCCAGCGCCAGACGAGATAGGGATGCACGCTGTTGGCTTGTGCCTCCTCCCAGTGCCGGCGGCAGACCAGCCGCGCATCTTCGTCGCCTTCAGCGATCAGCCCGCAGAGCGTGCCGTGCGCGCGGGTGATGCCGAAGACCGGGGCGTTGCAGTTGTTTTCCCACTCGTCGTTTGAGCTGTAGATCGTCTGCCAGACCTCGCGCGGGTAGGGCTTGTCGAAGAAGGTCTGGCAGCCGAACCAGTTGGGCAGAGTCAAGTAGCCCGGCTCGCCCGTGCGCGCCGCGCCGAACTCCGGCAGGAATTCAATACCCAGGAGGCGGAAGAGCCGGGGATGGTCCTCCCGCACGCTGTCGGGGACGACGGACACGTCGAAGCCTTCCCACGCAGGATCCAGTTCCAGCCGCAGGCTCAGGCGCATGTGGATCGTGTCGCAGCCCACGTCGATCTCCGCCCTCCGATCGTCGAGCTGGCGGATCGAGAGCGTGCTGCGCGCGCTCAAGGAGAGCGTGCCCATCGTGCCGAAAGCCCTCGTGTCATCCCAGGGTACGCGCACCTGCTGCGCCCGCGGATGCTGCCGGTCATAGTAGTGCAGCAGGCAGAGCGAATCCACCTGCCATTGGCTCCGGCCATCCGGGCTGAAGCTCAGTCTTCCGGAGGAATCCAGGATGAGCGTCGAGGCGCCACTTTGGAGTGTCACTTGGCTTGCTTTGTGCGTCATGTTCTTCGGCCATCCGGGGCGTTGGCCCGGAGTTTGTTTCGATGGAGTGGTCATGCAAACTTTGCAAAGACTTAACAATGGCTTGCGGGCATATTTCTTTCCAATGCTTTTTTGTGCACATTGGCGTATGCAACTGCTGCCCTGGCCATTTTGGGCAATCCGCTCCTGCGAGCGCGGATCTTGGAATCATGGTTCGCCCCCCTCACCGAGCGCCGCCGCCAACTGCCCCATCAACCCCGTGCCCAACAACGTCAGCACGCGATAATCTCCGCGCTGCAACGCCTGCTTACTGCGTGTTACCCTCAGCCTATAGGACAGGACGCGAGTGTGTTGTTGGGCGGCAAGATCGGCGATCACCGCTTGCAGGCGACTCGCGGCGGCCAGCGCTGCCAGCTCGCCGATGGGATGTTGCGAGGGGATCATCCACGGCAGCATTGATAACACCACCCAGCGCATCCGCCTCTCCACCGACACGCGCTACCAGCGTTCCGATGAACCGGTGGACGAACGGTGGGTCGGCGAAAACCCGATCGCCCATGGCCCGGCCGGCAAGCGCGGGCTGATCTGCTAAAGTCTAGAAACACCCATGATGAACTCACGCGAAAACTTTTTCCAAATGATCGAAGGGGGCTCGCCCGGGCGTCTCCCGTTCGATCTTCCAACCACAGAACCTGTCGAGCAGCGGATCCTGGAGCGCACCGGAAAATCCTCACAGGAAGCCTTCGACCTCGACATCCAAAATATCCTGGTCAACCTGACCGAAAATGAAAAAAACCCTCTCCAAATTCACCGTCGGCGACACGGTTGTCCGCTTCGACGCGACCGCCGATGGCAAGGCTTCGCCGCAACTCTCCCTCCACCCCAAGTCGCTCGCCCCGGTGAAGCACCGCGAGTTCCTGCCGCCCGATGTCGAGATCGCGGGGCTTCCTGCACGCTGGCAACGGATTCCGGCTTGGTCGCTTGATTCGCTGGTTCAGCTCAAGTGCAAGGAAGATGCCTGCGGAGGATCGTTTTCCCAGGGCCGCACCCTGCGGGCGGGCAGCTCCACCGCCGCGCTGGTTTTCACCGGACAGAAAGTCGTCAAAACACGCGGCACCACCTGCGTCGTGACATCGCTCAAGCACCCGTCCGGACTCCGCTGCGAGCACCATTTTTCCTGGCAGGGGAACACGCCGGTCTTCTCGAGTCAGGTCCGCGTGCGCCATGCCGGAAAACAACCGGTCACCCTCGAGATGCTCAGCAGTTTTTCACTCGGCGGCATGACGCCCTATGCTCTTGACGACGCGCCGAACCGATTGTTAGTCCATCGCTACCGTTCGACCTGGAGCGCCGAAGGACGCCTCGACACGCAAGGCATCGAGCAACTGCAACTCGAACGCTCATGGAGCGGCGCAGGCATCGCCTGCGAACGCTTTGGCCAGGTCGGCTCGATGCCGGTGCGAGGATTTTTCCCCTTCGTCGCACTGGAGGATCGCGAGGCCGGCGTCCTCTGGGGCGCGCAGCTTTCCTGTCCAGGCTCGTGGCAGATGGAGGTCTTCCGCAGGGATGATTTCGTCGCGCTCTCCGGCGGCCAGGCCGACCGCGAGTTCGGGCATTGGTGCAAGACGCTCCAGCCGGGTGATTCCTACGAGACACCGCCAGCCACACTCGCCTGCATCAAGGGAAATCCCGATCAGCTTGCCCAGCGCCTCACCTCCGCGCAGGAACGGCCGCTTGCCACGCTGCCAAAGATTGAAAATGAGCTGCCCATCGTGATGAACGAATGGTGCACGAGCTGGGGCAACCCGACGCAGGAAAACCTCCTCGCGCTGGCCAAGCGTCTCCAGAGCACGCCGGCAAAGTATCTCGTGATCGATGCCGGATGGTATCAAGCTGAAGGAGTTGAGTGGTCGAACGGCCATGGGGATTGGAAGGTCTCCCCCCAGCTTTTTCCGGCCGGTCTTGGCGCAACCGCCCGCGCGATTCGGGAGTGCGGTTTGATTCCCGGCCTGTGGTTTGAAATGGAAACGCTCGGTCACAAATCCAAGGCCTTCTCGCTCACCGACCACCATCTCCATCGCGATGGGCGGGTATTACAGGTCGGTGGTCGCCGCTTCTGGGATTTCCGCGATCCCTTTACCTTCGATTATCTCACGAAAAAGGTGATCCACCTCCTGCGCGACAATGGCTTTGGCTACCTGAAGGTGGATTACAACGAAACCATCGGCTTCGGTGTGGATGGCGAGGCTGCAACGGACGCGGAGCAACGGCTAGGCTTTCAATCCCCCGGCGAGGGGCTGCGCCAGCATCTCGAAGGCGTTCAGAAATTCTTCCGCAAGCTGCGCGAGGAAATCCCGGATCTCGTCATCGAGAACTGCTCATCCGGCGGACACCGGCTCGAGCCCTCGATGATGGCACTCAGCGCGATGGGATCGTTTTCCGACGCGCACGAGACGCGCGAGATCCCGATCATCGCGGCAAACCTCCAACGCCTCATTCTTCCCCGCCAGTCGCAGGTCTGGGCGGTGCTGCGCAAGGCGGACACCGCGCAGCGCCTCGCCTACTCGCTCGCCGCGACCTTTCTCGGCCGCATGTGCCTTTCCGGCGAACTCCACGACCTCTCACACGCGCAGTGGAAACTCACCGTTTCCGCCATGGAATTTTACCGCCACGTCTATCCGGTCATCCGCGACGGCCATTCCACCTTCCATGGTGACGTCGGCAAAAGCTGGCGACATCCGCAAGGCTGGCAGGCCGTCCTGCGCACCTCGAAAAACGGCAAGCGCGCCATCCTCGTCGCCCACACATTCGGCAAAGCGTTTCCGAAGTCGATCGAGATCCCTTTGCCGGATGCCGGATGGGAAGTGGAGGAAGCCTGGCCGGCAAAATCCGGACTCCATGGCAGCCTGAATGGCAAATCCCTGCGGCTCGCCCTGGGCGGTGAATTTCGTGCGTCCGTCACTTCTTTGCGACACTCATGAATCCCCTAGATCTGCTGGGAAATCAGCGTTGGAGAAATGACGGGCGCCTTTGTCCCATGAAGAATATTTGATGCAGCTGCACGACCGAGGCGGCGGAAGTCGTAGCGCAGGCGGGCGTGGGGGGCGTGGAGGACTCCTGTGCCTTGGATGCCGATGAGTTGACTGGCTGGAGGAAGGAGGTCAGCAATGGCCAAGGCGACGTTGTCTTCCGGGCAGATTACGACTTCGTGTTTGGCAAGGAGGGATTTTAATTTGGCCGGGCTCGTCACAAAATCGGGATAGGAAATCTCGGTGATGTTGAATTCAGAGAGAACCCTCCTCAGGTTTGCCGTTGCGGCATCAATGGAGGGGTCCCCTTCAAAGGGCACAACGAGGGCCACGCGGCGAAATAATTTCTTTCTCAGGTAGTCGGCGACCATGGAAGATGCGGCTTCATGACTCGGGCCGATACCGGGACAGGAGGGAGATCCAGGGCTAAAAAGCTGTAGCCGCGAGCCTCCGGGCCACCGCTGGGCTTTAATGACCGACTCGGCCCAAACATGGTCCAGAATAATGCCTGCACAGCCCTTGGGGATCATGGGTAGAAGGCGGGCTATTTCTTCGCACTGGGCTTTCTTCTTTGCAAAAACCGGCGGATCAGTCGGCGTGATCTGTCGGACAAGCAAGCGAGAACTGAGGGCTACAAGCGGGCTCTCATTGGCCGCGCACACCTCGGATATTCCTTCCAGAACTTCATGATACAAGCGGCTCCACTGCCAGACTTCGCGACCAACAAAACAGATTGGTGCCCCACGAAGGGCATTGCGCTGCGCTGAGGCGGCGTAGAATTTTCCAGTGGGACTTTGCCAGACGAGTCCTTCCGTCACCATGTCGCGGAGGATTCGAAAAACCGTGGAGGGGTGAACATTCAACTCCCCGGCGAGTTCTCCAAGGGTGGGAAGAGGGATGTCTTTAGTGAGAGTCTCAACCCGCTTGAGAAGAATTGCCTTGGCTTCACGGGCAAGCAGGGTGGGCTTTCGGGGCATGAGGAGGTTCTGAAGGCATCCCCTTCTATTTGCAACAGATAATTTCTTTGCAGAAATGATTAATCTGCGATTTTGAAGCGGATGAATAAAACGCTTCTGGTTCTGGCTGCGGGCATGGGCAGCCGATATGGCGGGCTCAAACAGCTTGATGGAGTGGGGCCTTCGGGAGAGGTGGTTCTCGATTATTCAGTCCACGATGCGCTTTGGGCGGGGTTCAACAAAGTGGTCTTTGTGATTCGCCGGGATTTTCGAGACGAGTTCGAAGAAATCGTGGTGCGGCGTTATCATGGGCAGATCGCCATCGAACTCGCTTTTCAGGAGTTGGACGATCTGCCGGAGAGGCATGCGCTGCCATTGGGACGACAAAAGCCATGGGGAACCGGTCACGCCATCCGGGCTGCCCGACATTTGATTCACGAGCCGTTCCTCGTGGTGAATGCAGACGATTTTTATGGCATGGAGGCCTATTCTAAGATGGCTGTATTTCTGGACCGCCCGGAGGAAGGACTCCGCTTTGGCATGGTCGCCTATACTTTGAGCAATACTCTCTCGGAGCACGGGGAGGTTTCTCGCGGCGTCTGCACGGTCGCCGCAGACCAAACGCTCATCCGAGTCGAAGAGCATACCGGGATCGTCCGCAATGCTGGAGAAATCAGAGGCACTGACACCACCGGAGAAGTTCGCCAGTTGACGGGCACCGAGATGGTTTCCATGAACTTCTGGGGCTTTACGCAAGAGGTTTTTCCTCATTTGGAGGATTTGTTCGGAAAGTTTCTCGACTCGGGGGGGAACGAGAACCCGAAGTCGGAGTTCTATATTCCGAGCGCGGTGAGTGAAATCATCGCCTCGGGTGCGGCTCCGGCTTCGGTGATTCCCTCCGCAGGGCGCTGGTTCGGAGTAACCTACAAGGAGGACCGTGAATCCGTGGCCTCCGCTTTGGGCCAAATGGTCAAAGACCGACTTTATCCCACACCACTATGGAATCACATCTCATGAAGTGGCCGGTCGAAGGAGTGATCGGTCAGTTTGCCATCCATGGCGCTTATCTGGAGAGTCGCCCCTATGGCAGCGGGCATATTAACGATACGTTCGTCGCGGCGTTCAGCCATGCTGGCACGCGGGTTCGCTACATTTTTCAACGTGTCAATGAGCGCATCTTCCAGCAGGCCGAAAACCTGATGGAAAACATCCAGCGGGTGACGGAAGCGGCGGCGGCCAAACTTGCCTCTGAGGGCGTAATCGATTCGACCCGGCGGGCACTGCGGTTGATTCCGGCCAAAAACGGACGGCCGTTTGCACGCGATGCCGAGGGGCGGCTCTGGCGCTGTTACCTGTTTATTGAGGGAGCCCGCACGTATGACATTATCCAGAATCCACGCCAGGCCTTTCAGGCAGCACGGGCGTTCGGGGAGTTCCAGAAACTCGCCGCTGGACTTGAAGGACCACGGCTGCACGAGACGATTCCGAATTTTCACAATACCCGCGCCCGCTTCAACCGGCTGCAAGAAGTGGTTGGTTCCGATCCGAAAGGCCGATTGGCAGAAGTCGGTGCAGAATGGGATTTCATCCGCTCGCGAGAAGGCCTCGTGGACTTATTGCTCGACCTGCAAGCAAGCGGCGCGATCCCCGAGCGGGTCACTCACAATGACACCAAGCTCAACAATGTCATGATTGATGACGCGAGCGGCGAAGGCATTTGTGTCATTGATTTGGACACCGTCATGCCGGGGTTGGCACTCTATGATTTTGGCGACATGGTGCGCACAGCGACCAGCCCGGCACTGGAGGACGAACCGAATACATCGAAGGTCTGCATGCAAATGCCGATGTTTGAAGAGCTTGTTCGCGGCTACCTCTCGACGGCGAAGGAATTTTTGGTCGAAGGCGAGATCGATCATCTCCCCTTCTCCGGGAAGCTGATCACTCTGGAAATCGGGATCCGGTTCCTGACGGATTATCTGGAGGGAGACATCTATTTCAAAACCAAGCACGCCAGCCACAACCTTGACCGTTGCCGAACTCAACTGGCACTGGTCCGCAGCATCGAGGAACAGGAAGCCGCCATGGCAGCCTTGGTCCGGGAGTTGGCACGATGAAAATACTGGTCACCGGAGGGGCTGGATTCATCGGCAGCCATGTCGTCGAGCATTATCAGGATCGGGCGGACGTCATTGTTCTGGACGACTTGCGCACGGGGCACAGGAAAAACCTCGACGGCCTGAAGTGCCGTTTTGTTGAAGGCTCCATTCTCAATCGCACTCTAGTGGACGATGTGATGGATGGGGTGGATTACGTCATTCATCTGGCGGCCCTTGCGAGCGTGCCGGAGTCCATGTCCAAGCCTGGGGAAACCGTGAACATCAATGTTCATGGACTCCTGAATATCCTCGAATCCGCCCGGAGCCATGGAGTAAAAAAGCTCTGCTTCGCGAGTTCTGCAGCAGTTTACGGCGAGAATCCGATCCAGCCGAAGGTCGAAACCATGGCCCCTGATCCCAAGAGTCCGTATGCTATCACCAAACTTGATGGCGAGTATTACTGCGGGCTCTACGCCCGTGAAGGTTGGCTGCCAACCGCATGCCTCCGCTTCTTCAACGTCTTTGGCCCGAGGCAGGACCCGAACAGCGCGTATGCGGCGGCGGTTCCGATCTTCCTGCATCGCGCCAGGAACAACGAGCTGATCACGATCTATGGCGATGGGGGCCAGACGCGCGACTTTATCTACGTGAAGGATATCGTCGGGGCACTCGCCTTCGCGGCAGAAACACCGGAAGCGCAAGGGGTCTTCAATGCCGGGTATGGATCGGCATTAACAATTGGCGAGCTGGTGCAGGAAATTCTCAAACTCACCGGCTCTCATTCCGAAATCCGACATGAACCGGTCCGCGCCGGTGACATCCGCCACTCCACATCGGATGCTTCGAAGCTGCGGGCGGCGGGATGGAAGCCGCGTTTCGATGTGCCGTGCGGGCTCAAAGAACTCGTCGGCCCATCAATTTCTTCGGCACCATGAAACACCGCCCTGCCCTCGACCCTGATTTTGTCCCGGCCGTTCTTTGGAACAGAAGCTACGCAGCCAAGGCGGCAAAAACCCCCGGCTCAAAGCCGCTGGTCATCAGCTTGGAGAGAGGGGATTCGACCGTCTCGGTTTACCGGACAACAGTGCTTCCGCACACTCCGGAAAATTCGGCCCTCAACATCCGGTATGTCGAGAGGCTATTAAAATTTCTTCTCTGGCAGCGTGGCGGATACCGGGTGCTGATCGCCGGGGATCCGGTGATCGCGGCCGAGATCAAGACGATTTACTCGCCAGTGGGCGCACGCGCATTCGATTTCAATTTTATGGGGAGCAAGGTCTATGGGCGTTCGATGGAGGTGGAATCCTGCGACTTGGATGCCGTGCCGGAACCGAGAGAGCTGTCCATACCGCTCGGGCGCAACCTCGACGGCTGCCGGATTGGGTTTGATCTCGGGGGCAGCGACCGAAAGTGCGCGGCGCTGCTGGACGGCAAAGTGGTTTTTTCGGAAGAGGTCCCGTGGGACCCGTATTTCCAGAGCGACCCGCAATACCATTACGATGGCATTCGAGAAACCCTGCGCCGTGCGGCGGAACATCTGCCGAGAGTGGATGCCATCGGCGGCAGCGCGGCCGGAGTTTATGTGAACAACGAGGTGCGCGTCGCCTCACTTTTCCGAGGGGTTTCGGAGGGCGACTTCGAAAAGCGGGTGCGAAGAATATTTTTTGATCTGCAAAAAGAATGGGGAGGAATTCCCTTCGAGGTGGTGAACGACGGCGAGGTGACCGCGCTAGCCGGGTCGATGTCCATGAACGTCAATGCCGTTCTAGGGATCTCGCTCGGCACGAGCCTGGCTGCCGGATACGTTGACCCCGACGGGCATATCCGCCCGTGGCTCAACGAACTGGCATTCGCCCCAGTGGACTACCGCGAGAACGCCCCGATCGACGAATGGTCCGGTGACGCAGGATGTGGCGTTCAATACTTTTCGCAGCAGGGAGTCGCCCGCCTGGTGCCGCTCGCTGGCATCCCTCTTCCCGCAGAAATGCCATTCGCCGAACAGCTCGTGGAAGTCCAGAGGCTCATGGCCGAAGACGACCCTCGCGCCCATCGTATTTTCCAATCCATCGGGGTCAGCTTGGGCTACACGATTGCCCACTACGCGGATTTCTACGACTTCAAAGACATCCTGCTCTTGGGCCGGGTCACATCTGGAAAAGGGGGAAATGTGGTGGTCAGTTACGCTCGCGACGTCCTCCTGGCACAGTTCCCGGAACTTGCCGACCGGGTCGCCATCAATGTTCCCGATGAAAAGAGTCGCCGCGTTGGCCAGGCCGTGGCCGCCGCAAGCCTTCCCAAACTCAAATAGAACCATGAAATTCCACAACGCCAACACACGTCTCTTTGTCCCCGACCAGGCACCGGACCCCCTCGGGCGAATCACTCACTTGGGAATCGGTGCCCACCAGGATGATCTCGAGTTCATGGCTTTTCATGGCATACTTGCCTGTTTCCGCAGCGTGGAGAAATGGTTTGGCGGCGTCACCTGCACGGACGGTGCCGGAAGCTCCCGCACCGGAGACTACGCGGATTTCACCGACGAGCAAATGCAGCAGGTGCGGATCCAGGAGCAGGAGGCGGCAGCCGTCGTCGGCAATTACGGGGCCATGGTCCAGCTCGGCTACCCGAGCAGCACGGTGAAAAGCCCCTCAGATCCTTCGTTGAAAGACGACCTCCTGCAGATCCTCTCCGCAACCCGCCCGGATATCGTCTATACCCACAATCCGGCGGACAAGCATGACACCCATATCGGAGTTTTTGCCGCCACGATCCAAGCGCTTAGGGAAATGCCCCAGGCGGACCGGCCCAAAGCGGTTTACGGCTGCGAGGTCTGGCGCGGGTTGGACTGGATGCAGGACAATGAGAAAGTCGTCCACAATGTCGCCGCGCACGAGAACCTGGCGGCCGCGCTGAACGGGGTCTTCGACTCCCAGATCGCCGGAGGTAAGCGCTACGACCTCGCCACCCTCGGCAGAAGGCGAGCGAATGCCACCTATTTTGAATCCCACGCCGTGGACGACTGCGAGAGCGTCGCCTTCGCCATGGATCTGACCCCGCTCGTCACTGACCCCTCGCTCGACATCGTGGACTACGTGCTCGGGTTCATCCACCGCTTCGAGGCTGACGTCCGCAACAAGCTCACAAAACGCCTCGAATAAACAACGCGATGGAAATCATCATCACATCCGATCCCGCCACCGCCTCCCAGGAGGCCGCGCGATTTCTCGCCGCGCTCATCCGAAAAAAGCCAGTAGCCGTCCTCGGCCTCGCGACCGGCAGCACCCCTGTCCCGCTCTACCGCGAACTGATCCGTATGCACCGCGAGGAAGGCCTCGATTTCTCGGGCTGCACCAGCTTCAACCTCGACGAATACGTGGGCCTCGGCGCGGACCACCCCGCGTCCTACCGGCGGTTCATGCAGGAGAATCTCTTTTCCTCGATCAACCTGCCGGCCGCCCGGATCCACATCCCGGATGGCTTGACTCAAGATATTCCAGCCCATTGCGCCGCCTACGAAAAAAGCATCGCGGAGTCGGGCGGCATCGATGCGCAGGTGCTCGGCATTGGCAGCGACGGGCATGTCGGGTTCAACGAGCCGACCTCGTCGCTCGCCTCGCGGACTCGCATCAAGACGCTGACCCAGCGCACCCGGTCCGACAACGCCCATTTTTTCGCATCCGAGAACGACGTCCCCCATCACGTCATCACGATGGGCATCGGGACGATCATGGAGGCCCGGGCAGTTCTTCTCCTGGCCTTCGGAGAAAACAAAGCCGACGCGGTGGCGGGTGCCGTGGAGGGGCCGATCACAGCCAGCAACCCCGCCTCGATCCTCCAGATGCACCCGACGGTGAAACTCTACCTTGACGAAAAATCCGCCTCCAAACTCGCGAGGCGCGATTACTACCGCTGGGTATTCGAGAACAAGCCCGATTGGCAAAGGGATTGATGAAAACTTTGGTGCGGTCCCTCGCTTCATGGGGGTGAAGTGATATGCAGACACTTTTCTTTGGGGAGGGGTGTCTGCTGGGACCGCACCATTTTTCTGCGGCGTGGTAAGCCGCAAAAGAACAAGCTGAATAATCTTCCGAGCGCTCCGCGCACCCGTGTCAACTGGCCGAGTGAAAAATGGGGCGTGACGAGTAAGGAAATCTATTACCTATCAATGACTTAGGCCATGGGGGGAGCGACCACCCCCTTAATTCCATGAGAACCTGTTTTTTCAGCTTTACACTATTTTTCCGGACACTCCCTCAACCCTTGTGATTGTGCTTGTGCCTGATAATGAGCATCCTACGCAGCAAAAACGCCTGTTTTTCCGGCCTCAAAACCCCCTTTTCGATGTAAAGTAACCCCCTCAACTTTACGCCTGCCTAAAAAAAACTATGGGTGAAACTGGGTTCGGGTAATTTTCCAAGAGCATGATAAAGAGCGACTTCGCGAGCGTTTTCAGTGCGGAATCCATAGCTGCGTTTCAGCGTCAGTTTCACCTTGGCGTTGAGACCC
>QYQL01000133.1 GCA_007280915.1 Verrucomicrobiaceae bacterium
CTCCAACGGAAAACTTGAAGGCATCAACAACAAAATCGGTGCCATGCAGCGCATGCATTACGGCCTTCGTGACTTCGAGTTTCTCTCCTTGAGAATCCTGACTCTTCATAAGGCTAAGCACACTTTTTGCGGATGAACCCTTTTTCAGCCTGGAATCCTGCAAAAGCAATCCGCATCGGTAGAGGCCATCAATGAGGTAGGCAGTCTGTTCGTAACGATCCCAGTTAACCGGTTTGTCGCTGAAAGTCCCGTCCGGCTTTGGCGTGCCGGGTATTTTGCCATTCCACATGCACGTATCGAAAGGATAACCCGACAGGTCGTAACGGGTGCCAAGACCATCGCGTTGCCGATTTAGAAATTGTGCCAACCATCCTTCGGGGGTGATGTCAGTTACCGGCAACTCACGGAAAATACCATAGTATGGAACCGCAGCTTTTGGTGATTCAGCGGAGGCCGCCGCACAAAAGAAAACCAGAAAAATAAACGATAGGCTTCTTAGTTTAAAATAATGTGAATTCATGCTAAGTGCTGCCCTTAAGGATAAGGGGTCCTTGCTCTTTTGACATTATGCATAAACCGACCTCCTATCTCCGCCCCTTTAGATAGTTTTGCGCCATGTTTGGCTGGAGCTATCTTTCATCCGTTTCCGCCTTGATAGCAACCAGGATTCAAAGCTTCGCCTTGTTCATGACATAGTCGAGTTCCGCTGTCTTCTCTCGCGGATGACTTCCAGTTCGAGAACAGCGTGGAGGTCCTTGGGTCGGCCCATCGCACGCTTGGCAAGAATGAGCGCGTCCAGAGTCAGGATGCGGGTGGCAGCTCCGTCTATCACGACCGGCTCGCTGTTCTTCAAGCACTCTTCAAACGAACCGATTCCCTTGATTTCGCCGAGGAGGTCGATCTGGCCGAGGTCCGTGGCCAGATAAAGGTTTTTCAGGGTGCCGCTCTCCGCCTGCTCGCGGGTGAAAGGCAGGCGGGCGGGCGTCATCCGGTGGACGGGGTGGAGTTGCTCCAGCGCCTGCCATGCCCGGGAGAGGTTTTCCGGCGACATGTCGCAGGCCATCTCCAGGTTGCGGGTCAGAAGTGAGCATCCCAACGCCGCGACTCCGAAGCCTCCCACGATGACAAACCGGCAATCGCTTTTGTCGAGTTGAACAACAAGGTTTTTAAGATTTTCCATTTCAGTCGCGGGCTTCCTGCAGCGAATTGACAAGATCCAAGGCCGCTTGATTTTGATCGATCCTCTGCTCGGGAGTCAGCCGCAGGTTTTCCTCGATGAGCGACAGGTCGATTCCGAAATCAGCCGCGCGCTCGGACGCCGTTCTTCCATCATCGGTCCGCCAGAACGGCGCAAGAATCTCTGCGATGGAATCGGGGCTCATGGTTTTCGGCGGAACGAAGAATCGCCTGACCGGAAGTATGGGTTTCCCTTGGGATAAACTCAAGTGCGGTCAGACAAAAACCGGTTCCGAAGCGATGTCGGGCAGGAGGCCGCATTCGATGAGCAGGCTGCGGAATTTCCGGATGGCGAGCTTTTCTGGTTCGCCGATGATGTAGCGGATCGATTGGGTGAGGTAATCGAGGGCGGCGGCGGGATCGGGCTCAAGGGCGGCGATTTCCGGCCGCGCGGCGAGGCCGGCTTGCGCGGCGGTCCTGAGGATGCCGGCTGTTTCGGGCGGGGCGTTTTCCGAGAGCGTCCACGCCGCGAAGACGAATGGCAGCCCGGTCCATTCCGTCCACTCCCGGCCGAGGTCGCAGATGTTCCAGGAAGCATCCGCGCGGCGGTGGAATTCCATCGCGGCATCTCCGATGAGGAGCCTCGCTGCAACCGGATCCGCGGAATTCTCCACCAGACTGGGCGCAAGAAGCAGGCGCTTTGCAAGGAACACACGCAGCAGGTTCACCGAAGTGCGGGAGGCCGGGTCGAGGACGATCTCCTCCACCTCCGCAAGCGGCTGCCGGTGGGCGACGATGACGCTGTAAACCGGGCCGAGCGAGCAGATCCCGAAACCGTCAACAATCCGGGCGCCTGGCAAACGGAGGGATTCGTAAATCGGAATCAGGGCCGCGTCGTAGCGGCCTTCGGCAAAATGGTCCGCAAGGAGCGAGGGGGCCTCCAGTTCGGCATGGAGGCCGTGGAGCAGAGGCCGTGCGTTCAGGTAGGGAACGCAACCGAGACGGAGCGCTCTCACGCGGCGGGTTCCATCCGCCGGTAGAAGCTGTCGCGCTGCGCCGGAACGCGGCCGGCTTCGCGGATCGCCTGCACGAGGCTTTCTGACGTCTGCCGCTGCGGGGTCAGCGCGCCGGCCATGTGAAAAATTTTTTCCTCGAAGATCGTGCCGTGGAGGTCGTCCACGCCGAAGGAAAGCGAAATCTGGGCGAGCGGGAGTCCGAGGCTGACCCAGTAGCCGGTGATGTGGTCGATGTTGTCGAGGTAGATCCTGCTGATTGCGAGATTGCGCAACTCTTCGTGCGCGGTCGCATGCGGGATCCCCTGGAGGACCGGCCTGGCGCCTTCCGGCTCAAAGGCAAACGGAACAAACCCGGTGAATCCGCGGGTTTCATCCTGGAGCTCGCGCAGCCGCCGCAGGTGGTCCACCCGGTGGGCAGCGGTTTCAATGTGTCCGTAGAGCATCGTTGCTGTGCTGCGTCCGCCGAGTTGATGCCACGTCCGATGCACCTCCGCCCATTCTTCGGCGGTTTCCTTGCCCCTGCAGATTTTGTCACGGATTTCCGGATCGAAGATTTCGGCCCCTCCGCCGGTGATCGCGCCCAGCCCGTTTTCGCGGAGCAAAACCAGAGTCTCGCGGACCGGCAATTTGAAAATCCGGTCGGCAAGGTGGCGGATCTCGACGGCGGTGAAGGCCTTGATCACGAGTGCCGGGTCCAGCGCTTTCAACTCGCTCAGAAGATCCAGATACCACTGTCCCGGCAGGGTCGGATGCAGGCCGCCGACCATGTGGATCTCGGTGATCCCGAGCTTCAGCGCGTCGCGGACGGACGCCAAGATTTCGGAAGCGGTCAGCTCAAAAGCATGTTCGTCGCGCTTCTTTGCTCCGAACGCGCAAAACTGGCAGGAGAGCAGGCAGACGTTCGAGTAGTTGATGTAGCGGTTGTGGATGTAGGTGGCGACGTTTCCGTTGATCCGCTCGCGGACGATGTTCGCCATCGCGCCGATGCCATTGAGGTCGCGGTTCGCATAAAGCTCCAGCGCGTCGGCATCCGAAATCCGCCCGCCCGCGATCACTTTTTCCGCGATCGGGCGCAGGTCAGGGTCGAGAAGGCGAAGATTCATCGTGGATTGCATCCCAGATTACGACCCGCTTGCGCAAGACGGATTCCTTCCGATCGGCAAAAACCCGAAGCAGTGCCGGAAAATCCTTTTATCCGCAGATGGACGCAGATTTTCACAGATTATTGACGCAAAGGGTGAGTTCGCACCATTTTGACATCGAAATGGCTGGAATCAACGGACGCCTGCGGTAGGGCGTGACATCCCGGCGCGCCGTGACATTTTTCCCTCCTTTGGTATCGCCTGCGGTGTGATTCTCAATCCTGTAAATCTGCGGCTAAACCTTCTGCGGCGTTGGGCCGCCCTTGTCGAACCAGTCGAGAAATTTCTCCAGGGCGGCTTCCGAGCTGAGGATGGGAAAGCCACCCGCCTCTCCGACCTCCCTCGCGTCCTCGGCCTCGAAGATCCTTGCGACGACAGGCACTTTTCCCGCGAAGCGCACGATCTTCACCACATCAGCCGGGCGCGGGAGGGTCGCCACGATCAGGCGGGCTTCCTTCACGCCCGCCCGGCGCAGAAGGCGGGGATCGCATCCGTCTCCCCGCAGGCAGGCGATCCGGTTGCGCTCGCACCCCGCGATCACGCTGGCATCATCATCGATCACCAGCACCTGATGGCCGGCGTCCTTGAGTTCCTTGACCACCCACATGCCCGCGCTCCCGAACCCGATGACCACGGCGTGGTTTTGAAATCCGAAAAAACCATCGCTCGTCTGCCTGCCGGGATGCCAGTGGAGAAGCTTCCATGTGACCCGGTCGGTAGCCAGGAACGGCGTGAGGATCATGGTCAGCGCGCAGGTCAGCGCGATCACGGAATAGCTCTCGATGCCGAGATGTCCGCCGGTCACGCCAACCAGCCCGAGAACGAGGGAAAGCTCGCTGGTTTGCGCGAGCAGCAGTCCGCTCTCGATGGCGCTGCGGGAGGAAAGCCCCTGCCACTCCGCGAGCAGGGTCACGACCGGCGGGGTGATCAGAAGCACCAGCAGGGCAAACCCGAGCGCCTGCAGGACAATCCACGGCGAGGTGAAGACGGCAAGCGAACCAAGCGTCGCGAAAAAAACCGCTTGAAAAAATTCCGCGAGCGAGCCGAGCAGACCCCGGACCAGGCCGTTGACGGGGGCGACGGACAGCACAAATCCCGCGAGAAAGGCGCCCGCAATGAGCGGGATCCCGAGCGCGTGTGCAGCCGCGAGAAACGTGAACAGCAGGGCCAGCGAGATCATGAGAAGGGTTTCTTCGTCGGGCCGCAGCGTGGATTCGATCCATGGAAAAACCCGGAAATGAAGAACTGCAGCCACCGCCGCAAGGGCGACCACGCTTCCCGAAGCCTGCACCATCGCCCATGGGCCCTCCCCCAACCGCCCCAGCACAACCATGACCAGAATCAGCATGAGGTCCTGCACGAGGAGCACGCCGGTAACCAGCCGCCCGAAAGGCTCGAACATCTGCTGCCGGGTCTTGAGTTGTTTCACAACAATGAGCGTCGAGCTCGCCGCGGTCGCGAATGCCATGTAGAGGCCTGCGACCGTCCCGTAGCCCAGCCACCGCGCCACGACGAACGCCGCGAGTCCGATGAGGGCAAACTGTCCGATGGCAACCCACAGCACGGGCCGCGCCTGGCGGAAAAACCGGCGCGGGTTCAGCTCGATGCCCGCCGAGAAGACAAGAAACGCGAGCCCGAATTCCAAGATGAACTCCGTTGTGACCCCCTCCGGCTTGAGTCCGGTGAGGGAAACCGCGAAGCCGAGGACGAGGAGAAGGGGAATGACGGGCAGCCGGAACCGCTGGGAGAGTCCGTATCCCGCGGCAGCGGTCGCCAAAAGCACAGCCAGTCCGTTCATGGCGGATTTCCTCCGAGAAGGCCCCTCTCGCGCAGAAGGGCGGACTGGTATTTGATCACATCCACCTTCGGAAGCATGAAGTAGGCGACATCATGGGCGAGCAGGTTTTCCATGACTGAAAGATCCACGGCGTGGATGCTGCACGGGATGCCGGCCTCCTTGCAT
Source organism: Verrucomicrobiaceae bacterium (assembly GCA_007280915.1). GTDB lineage: Bacteria > Verrucomicrobiota > Verrucomicrobiia > Chthoniobacterales > Terrimicrobiaceae > QYQL01. The sequence goes on from QYQL01000133.1 coordinate 5,298, forward strand.
CGATAGGCGAGCAGGTCGTTCGTATCCTCGATCCGGAGCGCGCTCACGACGAGTTTCGCATGCGCCAAACCCTGCTCTTCCAGCACGGCGCGGTATTCGATGTTCGCGTGCAGCGTCCGGCACGGCAAACCGCGCAGTTTTCGCGGATCGGTGTCGATGGCAAGAACGACCTCCCCGCGCCGGTGAAGCGCTTCCGCGATCCGCCGCCCAAGCGTATTCATGCCGATGATGATCACATGGTTTTTAAGGGCATGGCCTTCCGGCTCATCCTCCTTCTGCGAGGCCCTCAAAATGCGCAACAATCCCATCCGCCGGCAGAACACGTAGAGTTGTTCGCAGTAGAGGAGCATGTAGGACGAAACCGCGATCGTGATTATGCCGACGAGGGCGGTGATGGTCGCGGCCCTCCCGCCAACCAATCCGGCAGCGGCCCCCATGGCGATAAACAGAAACGAAAACTCGCCGATCTGGGCGACCGCGACGCCGGTTTTGAACGACGTCCTTTCGCCGAAGCCGAAGCGCGCGACGGCCAGCATCGAAATCCCCGCTTTTCCCACGAGGACGAACAGCGCCAGAACGGCTGCAGGCAGCCACGCATTGCCGATTTCTCCCGGGGCCATCTTCACGCCGAGCGAGACGAAGAACACCGCGACGAAGAGGCTCATGAGCGGCTTGATCCGGTGTTGCAGGTCGTGTGTGTAGGGCATTTGCGCAAGGCCCAGCCCCGCCAGGAAGGCGCCCAGTTCGATCGAGAGATGGAAAAAATGGGCCGCCGCCACCACGAGAAAACACCATCCGAGGCTCCAGATGAACAGCGTTCCCGGCGAGGATGACGCCCATTCGAACGGCCGGGGCAGAAGATACCGTGCGATCACCATTCCCCCGCCCAGCAGGACCACCATTCCCCCGACAGCAACGAGAAGGCCTTTCCACTCCATCCCTTGCCCCTTGGAAAACCCCGCAAGGAGCGTCAGCGCGACGATGACCACAAGATCCTGCACGAGCGAGAACCCCACGGTGATCCGGCCGTAAAGCGAGTCCAGCTCATCCTTGTCGGAGAGAATTTTTACAAGAACAACCGTGCTGCTGATCGCCAGCGCGAACGCGAGGCAGAGCGACTCGACGGCCGCGAAGCCCAGCAGCCGGCAGATCAGGTATCCGCCCGCCACCGTAAATGCCACCTGTCCGAGGCCGGCCGCCACCGCCACCTTCCCGACTTCCCGGATCCTGTCGATGCTCAGCTCCAGCCCGACAAGAAAAAGCAGCAGCACGATGCCCATCCCGGAAATTTCCTCGATCGCGGGCGATACCTGGATCAACCCGGTCACGGGTCCCAGCAGCAGACCTGCCACGAGATAGGCGACGATCGAAGGGAGCCGGATCCTGCGCGCCAGAACCCCGAGGCAGGCCGCCCCGAAGATCATCAGCCCCAGATTTTGGATGAGCCCGGATTCCAGCATGAGAGGATTCTATCAGGAATCCCTCATCCGGTCGCTACCAGATGAACGCGGAAGCCCAACTATTTCGGAGCGATCCCCGCAGCCGCTCCCGCGAGCGCCACAAAAAGAAAGGCCGTGCCGAAAATGGCTCCGCAAAACAGGAGAAATACCAGCCCGACCGCGACCACCGGCCTCCACAGGTCGGTGCGATGAGCCTCCTTGAGCGCCACGGCGGAATAAAATATCCAGGCGATCATGGAGATCCATCCGCCGCAAAGCGGGATCATCTGGATCACCGAAGTCGCCCCGACCGCGTAACAGAGCGTCCGCAGGGTGGTCTCGAACGGTTTTTTTGCTCCGCCCACAAGCAGGAGCGCCCCGTGCAGGAGCGCGGAGGAAACGAAGATCCCGACCAGCAGGATCAGCGGCATCAGCACGATCGCGGCCACAAAGATCCATGGCAGCATCTCCCGGGGAATGGCGGGCCCGCCCTCCTGGACAAACATGGCCGGATTCACCAAGGCGGCCGCCAGCTGGACCAAAATCGCCACCGCGCTCGTCAGCCAGGAGACGAGTAGATAAAATTTCAACGGCCTGCCGAAGCCGCCGGTCGCGGGCATCGCCCGGAATGTCTCCCCCGGCGCCCCGAGGATTTCTTTCACCGACTCGAGCACGGAAGAAAATACTCCCCGCGGCTCCGGCCTTTCCCATGTCGGGAGGATCTCCGATACCGCCTCGGGCGATTCCTCAACCACGACCGCAACCGACACCAGATCCGCAAAATTCGAAAGCGGCTGCCAGGAATCCATCCCCTGCCGCCAGGCGAGGTCGTCGGCGAAGAACCTCCCGCTCTGAAGCCCGTCGGCCACCTCCTGTTCGGTGAATTGTCCGAGAGACTGACGGTTGCGGTTGATGTGAATCACAGCCCCGTGCCTACACGATGCCGCCAAGCTTGGGCAATCGGATTTCTTTAATCCTCAGGATTGACACCTTTGGCGAAGTTGCTACTTTCTCCCTCCCGCCAAATAAACAAAGCCATGGCCCACACCGAAATCATTCTCACCGCCAATATCCCGTCGCTCGGCGCGGAAGCCGACATCGTCAAAGTCCGCCGCGGATATGCCCGCAACTTTCTTCTTCCCCATGGCAAGGCGCTCGAGGTGACGAAGAGCTCGCTGCGCCAGATCAACCACCTGAAGGCAAAGCGCGCGGAGCGCGAGGCCCGTGAAGTCACGGCCGCCGAGGAGGTTGCCACCAAGATCAACAAGCTCAAGCTGACTTTCACGCTCGAGACCGGCGAGACCGGCAAGGCGTTCGGCTCGGTGACCGCGAAGGACATCCACGACCGGATCGTTGCCGAGCTCAAGCTCGAAGACCTTTCCAAGCACGCCGTCGTCCTCGACAAGGCGATCAAGGAGACCGGCGAGCACGAGGTGAGCGTCAAGCTTCACCCGGATGTCACGGCGACCCTCCACCTCAAAGTGGCGGCTCCCGTCGTTGAGAAAAGGGCTGAGGAAGAGGAATCGTCGGATTACGACCGGAAGCCGCGCCGTCGCACCACCACGAAGGCCTGATGCCCTCCGATTCTCCGGCTCGCGCTGAGGAGAATCCCGCTGCAGCCAACGGGACCGGCTCGACCAAGGGCCGGGGCCGGAAGGGCAGTTATCCCCAAAAGCCGGCGAGTTATTTGCCGGATATTCACCGGGCGCTGCCTCAGAGCCTCGATGCGGAAAAGGGCCTGCTCGGATCCATCCTCCTGTCGGGCAACGTGCTCGACGACACGATCGCGCAGATCACCGGCGACCATTTCCACCTTCCCTCGCACCAGAAGATTTTTGAGCTTCTGGTCGAGATGCGGAATGCCGGGCGTCCGATCGACCTGATCTCGGTCACCCAGCTTCTCGAGGACAGGAAGCTGCTGGACGAGGTGGGCGGAGCCTCGGTCGTCACCGACCTGCTGACCTTTGTGCCGACGGCGGCGAACGCCGACTACTACCGCGAGATCCTCCGCGAGAAGTATCTGCTCAGAAAAGTGATCACCGTCTGCACGGAATACGCGGCCCGTTCCTACGAGGAGCAGGGCGACGTCAAGACCCTGCTGGACGAGGTGGAGGCGAATGTCCTCAACATCGGCGACGAGCGGTTCAAATCCGCCATGCCGACGATGAAGGAGATGGTCAACGAGGCGATCACCAGCATCGAGCAACTTGTGAAAAACAAGGGCGGCATCACCGGACTTTCGACCGGATTCCGGGCCCTGGACAACATGACGAGCGGGCTGCACGGCGGCGAGATGTTCGTTATCGCGGCGCGCCCCTCGATGGGCAAGACCGCGCTCGCGATGAACATCGCCGAGCACGTGGCGCTCGATGCCGACAAGCCGGTCGCCGTCTTCAGCCTGGAAATGAGCTCCCAGCAGCTCGTCCAGCGGCTCCTCTGCTCCCGCGCGCGGGTCGATTCCAAAAAGCTCCGCGACGGGTTCATCGGAAAGCAGGAATTGGGCAACATCATTTCCGCGGCGGGCCTGCTCTCCAAGGCGAAGATCTTCGTGGACGACACGCCCGGGCTCAGCATCCTCGAGCTGCGCGCGAAGGCGCGGCGGCTGAAAAACCGCGAGGGCATCGAGCTCGTCGTCATCGACTACCTCCAGCTCCTCCGCTCCCCGTCGCGCCGGGCGCAGGACAACCGGCAGATCGAAATCATGGAAATTTCCTCCGGGGTCAAGGCGCTCGCCAAGGAGCTGAAAATCCCGGTCATCGTCCTCGCGCAGCTGAACCGAAATCCCGAATCCCGCACCGGCGACTCCAAGGGGCGCCCGCGCCTGAGCGACCTGCGCGAATCCGGAAGCATCGAGCAGGACGCCGACGTCGTCGGGCTTCTCGTGCGCGAAAAGTATTACGCCGAGGACGAGGAGGCCCGCAAGGAGGCCGAAGGCAAGGCGACGCTCATCATCGCCAAGCAGCGCAACGGCCCGACCGGCGATGTCGCGCTCACATTCCTCGAGGACTACACCCGGTTCGAGGAGCGCGCCGAGGAGCGCCGCGAGGATTAGCAACTTCGTCGGGATTTGCAGGGTAGGGGCGCACCGCCGGGGTGCCCCACTTTTTGATCCAATACGACGGACGGCTCGGCGAGCCATCCCTACCGCTCAACCCGAAAGCTGTTTTTAGACAGGATTAACAAGATGGACAAGATTGTCATCCCGGCCACACGTCCAACTTTCCCTTTTCAGAGAGGAGCGCTGTCGCATGGGTGTTCTCAGAAAGGTTGTTGCAGAAATGGCTTGGAAATATTTTGTCCGCCGCGCATCCGCAGTAAATCAATCCTGTAAATCTTGTTAATCTTGTCAAAATTCTTCAATCGCCGGACCCGGGTTGAATTGAGGCACCGTTGGTGCCAGATCAAGGGTTCGCCTGAAAATCAGACCGCTGCCTTGACGAGGCTGCTGCGCCGGACCATGAAGGCGACAGCTCCCAAGGCGAGGAAGCCCATCACCCAGGTGCTGGTTTCGGGCACGGCGGCAACGGCAACACCGGCGGCGAGGTGCCCGACCAAGAGGTCGTTTCCGCACTCCTCTGTGAGCCGGAAAGTGGCTCCGCTCGCCAGCGAAGCCGCTGACAGATCAAAGGTGAAAAC
>QYQL01000071.1 GCA_007280915.1 Verrucomicrobiaceae bacterium
ACCTATGACCGTCGATGGCGCATACCAGGCGGGTGCCACATAGGGAACCGAGTAGTAAGCCGGATACCCTGTGTAGTAACTTGCGGAGTTCCCCTGCCCGGCCAGCCCCATGCTGATCAGAAGTGCCGAGTTGATCGTGCCGGTCGGCGTCAAGTGGTGGTCGCGCTGGTAGTTGCGGATCGCCCGGCTGGTCGCCGGCCCGACACTTCCATCAATCGGACCCTGATAATACCCCTGCTTCGAAAGCACAATTTGCACGGAGGATTCCACGGATTGCGACTGGCCGTAGGGAGCAAGCTCCATCGCGCAGCCGGCCACAACCGCGCAAAACAAAATGAGAGCTCCCGGCCGGATGCTTCGAATAAGCAGAGAATGCATTGGACAAACTAACTCATCCGGACCGCCTGGCAAGCGGACTTCATCCGTGACACGCCGCTGCCGTCGCTTCATTTGGTTGCCCGTTGGTGAAATTCGGTGATAACTTCTCTCCGACATGAATGTCTTCATCATCAACGCCCACCCCGAGCCAAAAAGTTTCAATGGGGCCATGTTCCGCACCGCGGAGGAGACAATGTCCGCCGCCGGGCACTCAGTCCAAGTCTCCGACCTCTACGCGATGAAGTTTGATCCGGTGTCCGACCGGCGCAATTTCACGACGGTAAAGAATGCCGACTACTTCAAACAGCAGATCGAGGAAATGCACGCGACCGAAGTCGGAGGATTCGCCCCGGACATCGAAGCCGAACTTCGCAAAGCCGAGTCGTGCGATCTCATGATCTGGCAGTTCCCCCTTTGGTGGTTCGGCGTCCCGGCAATCCTGAAGGGTTGGGTGGATCGGGTCTTTGCCATGGGGCGCACCTACGGCGGCGACCGCTTCTACGAGAATGGGGTATTCAAAGGCAAGCGAGCCCTGCTTTCGGTCACCACCGGCGGTCCGGCGGAGGCGTATCGGCCTGGAGGCTTCAACGGCGACATCAACTCCATTCTCCGTCCGATCCATCGCGGAATGCTGAGATTCACAGGCTGGGATGTGTTGATACCCAACATCGTCTACGGACCTGTCCGGCTCTCGGAGGATGAACGCTTGGCCAGCCTCGAGGCATGGGCGGCCCGGCTCCGCACCATTGGAAACGAAGAGCCGATGGATGTCGGCGAATACTGAACGTCTGGATTTTCAGAATGTCGAATCCTGTAGCGACTGCCATTTGAACCCCGGCAGCGTGAATCCACCATGATCCTCCCGTTCATCGCTTTCGCTCTCCTCTCACTGCTCGGACTCTCCTGCGTCGTGGCCCCGTTTGTGAGGACGGCGCGATAAACTACCTTAAAACCGCAGAAGGTTTAACCGCAGATTAACAAGATTCACACAGATAGAAGGACATGCAACAGGAACGGACGTTCCGAACCATTCACTCCACAGGTGAATGGTCAATTAACTTGCGACATGCTGTCAATTAGTGACTTTTAGTGGAGTTTAGTGGTTCAAATGCGGAATTTTGGCTGTCGGCAGTCGCGCTACCGTCCTGCCGTCGGGGGAAACACAGGCAGCACGATCTTCGAGGGAGTATCCGGCCCGAAGTGAACTTTGATCGTTGCCTTCCGCGTTTCCGAACCCGAGGTCTCCGATTTTCCTGTCTGCAGGTTCCGAGAGTAGGTCGGGAACCACGAGGCATGGATGTATACCCGCAGCCGGTGGCCTTTTTTGAAGCAGTTTCCGGTGATCAGATTGTCGAAGTCCAGTTTCACGATATCGCCGGCTTTCAGCAACTTTGGTTCAGGCGTTTTGTCGCGCAGGCTGGCGCGGATGACCTCGTGGCCGGCAGCTTCGAGATTAAAGGCGGTGCCGTCCGGGGCAACGTCGAGGATCCGGAGGTAGAGGTCAAAATCCGGCGCATCGCTCGATGCGTAGATTTCCGCCGGGAGGTTCCCGAGGACGATCGTGTCCTCGGCAAAGGGCTCCGTTTCAAACGTGAGGACCGCGGGGTCGTTGGCCAAGTTACGCAGATCAAATGCTCCCCAGGTCGTGTCCACTTCATCGCGGACCGGGCGGGCCGGGTCAGACACAAATGAACTGAAGCCGGAGTCCTTCGTTTCCTGCCTGGACAACGCTCCCGGCTTTCCACCGGGTTCTGCGGTCGAAGCCAGAAACATCGTTTCTGCCGACGAACCCGGGAGCGGCCACGTATCGCCTGTCTTCCAGGTATCCGAACCCATGACATAGGCCTGCACGTTCGGCCAATTCTTCACCCCGTTGTCGATGTCGCGCACATAGCGGTCCATCCAGTCGAGCACGACCTGGTGGTAGTTGATCTTTGCCGCAGGGCCGAATGTCCGGTTGCCCGCAACATCCTTGCCGGTGGCATAGACGCCGTGGACCCACGGTCCGAGGATCAATTTGTTTCTCATGTCCGCCTCGCCCGCGCGTGCCTTGGTGAGGCCGACAAAATTCGTGATCGCCCCCTCGCTGCCGTAGGGCTCGTCGTGCCAGCCGGAGAGGTCCAGGACAGCGGCCTTCACGTTTCCGTATTTGGTCCGCATGTTCCCCCACTCCCACCACGGATCGTAGGGCCCGTGTTCGAGCCATGTGTAATAATAGGGCTCGGTATCTCTCAGGTAGGGCATTTCGAGGGTGGGAATCCAGCCCTGGATCGCGTCGGCGCCGCCGAGCTTCTTCCACTCGGCCTTGGCCTCGTCGTAAGTCTTCGGACCCGGCAGGTTCTTTCTGACGCGTCTGTCCGGCGTCATGTTGACATAGCACCAGTTCGCCCATCCTGTCTCAAAAACGCCGCCGAAATAGATCGCCTGCGGGCCGATACTCGAAGGCCCCATCGCCGGCACCATCGCCTTCAGGTGAGGCGGACTCTCCACAGCGGCGAGCCACTGGACAGCGCACGGATACGACAGCCCGAACGTCCCGACGTTTCCGTCCGACCATGGCTGCTTTGCCGCCCACTCGATCGTATCGTAGCCGTCTCTTCCCTCGTTCACGTAGGCGACAAACTCCCCGTCCGACGCAAAGCGGCCGCGCACGTCACAGACGACCATCGCATACCCGCGCTTCACGGCTTCTGAAAACGTCTTCTCGTTGTCCTCGTCGCCCTCGCACTTGTCATAAGGCGTCCGGAAAATAAGCACCGGATACCTGCCATCCTTCTTCGGCCGGCGCACATCCGCGCGCAGGATCACCCCGTCACGCGCCGGGATCGCAACATTTTTCTCGATGTAAATCCCGGTGTCCGCCGCCTGTTCCGCCCGGCAGGATCCGGCAAAGCCGGTGATTCCGATCAGGAAAACACATGTTCCCATGAGCGCCCTCCGGATTGATGGTTGCACCCAGAGTTCACAGCCGCCCGGAAGCGTTTTCATAAGGCGTCCAGAATGTCACTCCTGTGATCCGAAATCAACTCCGGGTTGGAACTCGACCCACCGAAGAGCAAGGTTGAACTGCGAGGGCGGTTGTTCGGCACGAAACCGAACGAGTCACGACAAGGGGAATTATTCCCTGCGCCGAATCAATTTTTCGTAGTCGCCATGCGGGTCGACCCAAAACAAAATCACCGTGTAGCCGTCCATAATCCCCAGCGCCCGGTAGTGATCAGTGATCCGGGCAGACCAGAAGCCTTGGACTTTCTTGAATTGAACCGATGCCTGACGAGGATCATCCAGCCAGAGCAGGTATTGTTTTTCCGCCGTCTTCTGAATATTCCCCGGGAGGAGGTTGTAACTTCTCCAAAAGGAACTTGCAGCCCTACTCTTCACGAGGAGGAAAGGGAGATGTCTTGCCCGCACGGAATTCGGAAATCGCCTCTTGTGCAAGGTGATCCAACCGCCCGGCCTTGATGTCCTCCTCGATCTCCTGATCCCATTCGTTCGAAACCTTCGAAGAAATCCAATCGGCAAGCATGAACACATCCCGCTTGGGGAGTTGATCAATCGCTCTTTCAATTTCTTGAACGGTGCTCATGCAGGAAAGCTACCACATCAGAAGGAAGCCGACAATGACTCGATTATCCACAAGGCCTGCTCAGTAGGTGGCCACCTGAACCTGACAATACCATCCTCCTCCACGCCCGTCACCGGGCGAATTTGTTTGCCACCCTGTCCTCCCGACTCATAGTGGTCACTGTTTGCAACGTATATCGGGGTGTAGCTTAGCTTGGTAGAGCGCCTGGTTTGGGACCAGGAGGTCGCAGGTTCGAATCCTGTCGCCCCGATTTTTTGCGACAGGTTCGAACACCGTTCGACTGCCCGTCCTGCCCCAGCAGGACAAACCCTTACCGCGAGGCTCCGCCGAGCCATAATGCAGGTCGCGTTCACGCGACAATCCTGTCGCCCCGATTTTTTTTGCGACGGGTTCGAACGCCGTTCGACTGCCAGTCCTGCACTGCAGGACAACCCCCTACCGCGAGGCCCCGCCGAGCCATACCGCAGGTCGCGTTCACGCGACAATGCTGTCGCCCCGATTTTTTCCCTCATTGCGACCCGCGCGACTGAAGCGGTCGGATGCCTGTTTTTACGGAAATCTAAAGGTCGTCGCGTTGAGAGTTCCGCTCCCAGTCTTGCATTTCCGGCTTTCGCGCGCCATATTCCCCCCCATGAGCACGGTTGTCGAGATCAAGGAGGCTATTGCGCAGCTCTCTCCGCAGGAATACTGCGAGTTGATGGCGGATCTGCAACCTTCTGTCGATGACCAGTGGGATTTGCAGATGAAGGCGGACGCCTCATCGGGGAAACTCGACTTCGTTGACCGCCATGTCGAAGCCTCGTGCCGGAATGGAACCCAGGTCCCGCTGGAGGGCATCTTGGAGGAGAATTGAACTTTCCGAGCCGGGGAACTCCTGAGTTCTGGGAAATTTATCGCGCCTTGCCGGTCGAGGTCCGCATTGTGGCCCGGAAGAATTACCACCTTTGGCGCAAGGCCCCTTTTCACCCCTCGCTGCATTTCAAGAAAATTGGCTGCGGGAAATGGAGTGTGCGGCTCGGCATTCACTATATGGCTGTCGGCATGTTTCAAAACAATGTCTTTGTTTGGGACTGGATCGGCACTCATGCGGACTACGACCGGCTTCGCTGATGACCATCAGTTTTTCGTTATGCCATCCACGAGTGCACAAAAAATGTCGAAAGCTACCCCGCTGACTTCCTCGCGCATTGATCCCCGCTTCGTGGATGTCAAGGCGGTGCGGGGCACGATGTCCGTTCGGGAATCGGAACGCATCATGCGCAAACATGGGCTCCACCCGATGACGGCCTCGGAGCGAAAGACTTTTGCAAATTTCCTGCGGGATTAGACGTCAGGGCCGAGCCACAGATGGGAGGCGCGTCCGCTATTTCAAAGTAGCGGGAACCTGCGGGGTGCTGCTCGAAGCGGAATCCGCCTTCTCGAGGAGTTCCAGTTCCTCCGGCCGGAGCATGGCGGGATTCAGTGTCGCCCGAAGTGCTTCGGCCTCCTTGGAGCGCCCGTTCGCCTTCAAGACCGCGATCCGGACGAGCTTGAATTGCGGGAGGGCATCGTTCCACGCAATTTCGCGGCCATCATAAAGCCGGGCCGCCTCCTCAGGATGTCCACGCAGGATTTCGGCGAGCGCGAGCACCGAGAGGTAGGATAAATAATCCGGATATCGTGCGAAAAGCTCACGGGCGGTTGCATACGAGGCCTCCGGGTCCCGGCCGGTCAGCAGGGAAAGGTAGGCGATGTCGCTTCGCACCTCGGGAATCTGTGGATACGCCGCGTGAAACTTGTCCAGAACAGAGAGCACCTCTTCGGCGGATGCGGCCGGGGGAATCATCCGGACCAGCTCGGCAAAGTCCCCCGGCGCGGCTTCCTTCGACTCCACAAGCAGCTCAAGAGCCTGCCTGGCGCTGTCCCCGCGTCCGACATTCAAGGCATACGCGGCGGCCTGTCGGATTGTCGGGACCGGAGAAAACGCGAGTTCGCGCCGGACCGCCTGCCAGTGCATATCGGTGTTCTCTTCTTCTCCAAGCTGCTGGGCCACCTTGGCGAGAAACAGCTGCCGGAGCGCCTCGTCGAGCTGCGGGCGCTTCTCGCCGGTGAGAAGCGCTCGGATATCCTTCCACCGGCCCTGCGCCGCCAGGGCATCGGCAACGGCCAGGAGGGCGGGCTCGCTGGTTGTCAGATCATCGCGGGAAAATACTTCCTCCACCCGGTCCGGGGACTGCATCGCCAGCAACCACTGTGCGAGCGCGCACCGGTCTTTGATATCCCGCTTTCCTGCTGCAGCGATCAGGTCACCGATCAGCTTTCCGCGATCCGAGCCAGACTGCGCGATCCGGATCTGGTTGCAGAGCAAAATATCCGAGAACGTGTGCTGCGGATGACTGATCAGGCGGTCGCTTTCGGCCCACTCACCGGCGGAGCTTGTGCCAAGATGCCGTGCGGCGAGCTGGCGCAGTGCGGCAAGCCCTTCGCCGGAATCGCTCTTTCCGAGCTCGTGGAGAATATTCCGGCCCTCCTCCTCCGTCGCCGGTGATGTCGTGAGGAGCAGTGTGCCGAGGACCAGCCGGATGCGGCGCATCTGATCGTCGGGCACGCGGGCATCGCGCAACATCCGCGCCGCCTCCGTGAGACGCCCCTCGTTTGCAAGCAGGTTCGCCAGCGCGAGGATTCTGCCCGTTTCAAGATCGGGAGGAAGATTCGAGGGCAGGGCATCAAGCGATTTTCGGGCCGCGGCAGCATCTTTCCTCTTGATGGCGATCCCTGCAAATGCCAGCTGCTCCGCCGGGGTCGCCGATCCCTCGGCAACCCAGCCGGCCAGGGTTTGATACGCCTCCCGCTCCCCGGCCTCCGCCCTGTAGCGGGTGAGAGTTCGGGCGACCCGCGGGTCGCTTGGAGCGAGAGAAAATGCCGCACGCACTTTCTCCCGCGCCACCGCCACATCGCCCAGCCTCATCGCCTCCTCGGCTGCGGCAAGAATTGACAGCGCCCGCCGGGCCTTGATTTCCCGGTAAAGCCGGGGGCCGGCCACAACCACCGCCCCCGCCAGCAGCACCACGACAACCCCCGCGCGAAATGCCCGACCGCGTACAAAACGCTTCCACGCGGGCTCAGGTTCGGGCTCCTCGAAATACGAGGGGAGTTCGTCCGGCTTCGCTGGTTCCCGGGAGCCGGATGGCGCAGCGGCCTCATTCGGTTTTTTTTCAGGGTCTATCATTCTAAAAACCGCAGCAGGTTTAACCGCAGATTAACAAGATTTTCACAGATGGAAGGACACATTTTCCGCATCACCGGCCGGAGGCTCCCTTGACTTGGATGTTGGCATCAAGCGTCGCCCTCAGCCCGCGCTCGGCATCCTGGAAGCTTCCAGCATTCCAGGCGGCGAGCTCGAGCAGCCGCTGCCCGCGGTTACGCCGACCCTCGCGGACCGCATCAAAACGCCCCTTGATGCCTGCGCCGCCCGAAGGCGCTTCTTCACCGGCCGTGGGAAAATCCTCTGTGATCGAGTGAAAAACATAGAGCGACCGCCCCTTGTCCCGGAACCTGTAGGAATCAATCACCATGCGCAGGCCGCCTTTTTCATAAAGCAGAGGCGGGTAGGTCTCCTCCAGGACCATGCCCGTTGAGGCAAGGCAGGTTGCCGGTGTGTGTATGTAGGTGACCTGAGACCCCACCTTGCCGGGCATCCACCGGAAATAATACGCCTGCCATCGCAGCCCGCCGTCATCCACCCAGCTCTCGGAAAATCCCTCTGGAAACCGAAGGATGTCGAGAGTCTGTTCCGAGACCTTCAGATCCTTGGCTTTTCCCGATGTCGATTGGCGCGCAAGGGTCCATTCCACCGGGGATTCATCCGCCCGCTCATGTGAACGATACCATGCCTCCGTCCCCGCCCAGGAAAACGCAAGCACTCCCGCCGAGACCAGCAGGAGCGGATTCCACCGGGAAAGTCCCGACAAATCCGAAACGGCCTCACCCGGCGCGGGAACGGCCTGCCCGCGGGCCAGAAACGACCCCGCGATGCCGATGGAGATGATCGTCCCGGCCAGCACCACCACGCCCGCCGGACCATGCCAGACCAGCTCGGCGTCGAATCCCCGGCTTGTCGCCACCAGCGAAAGCAGGATGAGCCGCAGCGTGTTTCCAACCAGCGGCGCAGCCAGCCCGATTCCGACAAGCACCCACCGGCGCGCGACGCTCAACCGCAGAAGCTCTCCATACGCCAGCGCCGCCACGATCCCGGTCTGCAGCGAGCGGATCCCGCTGCACGCCTCCTCCACCCCCAGAAGACCGCCCGGAAGCAGAATGAGATTCCCCTGCCTCTGCGCCGCATATCCGCACCACTGCAGCAGCTCCACAACAATTCCGGAATTCATCTGGATCAGCATGCCCATCACCGCCGACTCCAGCTCATGCGGCCAGGGAATCCCCGCAAGCAGCAGGGCCGCTGGAAACACAAAGTGGCGGACCCACGGCATCCCGCCCGCAAAAAAGACAACGCACAACGTCCACACCACCGCCGCAAAAAGTGAAAGCGCCACCAGCACCCGCCAGCTTGGATTCGCCTCGAACACCGACTGGATCGCGCCGAGCAACAACGTCGAAACTCCGAGCACCAGCGCGGCAATCAATGCCGCCCCGCCTCTCCCGGGCTCCGGATCAGGCCGGTCCCTCCACCGCATCACAAAAAAGACGGCGCACAGAAACGGCACCGCGAGCCCGTATTGATACTGCGGATTCATCTCCCACTCCGGCCAGGCCACCCTCACCGCCAGCACCCACACCACACCCAGCGCCAGCAGGGCAGCAAATCTCCCGCTCCAAAAAGCGAGAGGGGGAGCGAACTTCGTCATCCCCGCACCCTATCTCCGGATCCCTCCCCAAGCAAACACGGATGAGGAGTTTTCAGTGTTCCACTTTCAGCATTCTGCTCTCCATTCACTCTATTCATTTTTTATGTCGGGGCCGAGCTTGCTTTTTGTCATATTCGGTCGACATTCCTGTTATCTGCACACCGGAGGAATTTATTGGCGATGGCAACGAACCTGAAAACTGAAACCCCTGCTGATACGGTTATTACCCAGGTGCGTGCGGTCAAGGAGCGCCTTGCGCTACAGATGGGATGCAATATTCAACGCATTGCCTCCCATGCCCGCGAAGGCCAGCGCAAGCGGCAGTGGCTGGTCGTCAACCGCCGCTCAGTGCAACAGCCTGCTGCAAATTGACTTTCCGGCTGGCGGCTGAGGCCCGGATGATGGCGAGGAAGTGTCTCATGGTGGGGTCAATATCACACGCCGTGTAACAGAAACGCCCGAAAACGCTCGAACGCTTCGACCGTGGCATGGTGGATTTGGGGGAGTTCAACACGATGGCGTCGGGTCACCTCCTCTTCCTCCTCCGTCGCCATCAGCCCATATTCCCTTTCAACAAACTCGCAGTGCCAGTCGGCAACTTCCCGCGTGATCAGCGCCGGTCTGAGTCCGGGAACGTCTTTTGAGGCAGTTTGGTAGAGAAGGATTCGGTCGTCTCCGTCGGGAAGAAGCCGTTCCAGACGGTCAACGAATCCCATCACTCTTTGGAGCGCGTCTTCGAGGCGCACCCTGTAGCGGTTCACATGGAGCATCATCGCGCCGTGTCGAACTTGGGAGGGTGTTTCTGATTGGGGTGGAGCGAGGATTTTCTGCAGTTCGTCCTGCATTCTTTCGCCCGCCTGCAACAGCCTCCGTGCAATGACGGGCAATTCGGGTTCGCGATGAACTGTCGGCATGTCGGCCGGAAGTTCAACCCCCGTTCTCTGGACCTCCTCAAGGAACGCCGATCTTTCCGGGGATGGTTCGCCTTTCCCAGCAGCCGAGGAAACGATCTGAACCCGGCACCGGACAAATTTCCGCTGTGCTTTTGATTGCAGCTTCAATGGGCTATCCGCAGTTCCTTCCATGGCAAGATCGATATCGGAACGCGGGTGCCATGCGCCAGGTCTGACCAACGCGCCGAATGCGCGGACTCTGCAACCCGGTTGTTCCACCCGGAGCCAAGCGACAATCCGGCAGGCTTCAAGCCAGGCTTCCTTTTGAAGGGGATCGTTGTGGGGGACGCGCAAGAGCGGGTTGAATGGAGCCAAAGTCATTGGCTGGATGAAGTGGCGAAATGCCCGAACATTTCAATCACTGAGTCGCACGGCAGAGGCAGGCGGCATTGATATTTTCTTTTTCCCAGCCTCCGGCCGACTACACTTCGAGATATGGGAATGTTCGACACCATCGCGCTTGATCCGGCAATCCGTTGCCCGGAATGCGGTGCATTGGCGACCAGCCACCAGACAAAAGAATTTGAATGCCAGATGTCGTATTACCGCATCGGGTCGGTCGTCGCAACCTCCTGCTACTTGGGCATCGTCCGGGACCGGTTCTGGTGCGGGGCCTGCCAGGATGCCGATCGGCAGTCTGAACACCCCCTCTATCTTGTGATCTGGCACTCGGTCCTCGCCGCTGTTGAGCTTGATGCCGGCGAGGCCGAGCGCAAGCTGCGTGAAACCGACAGGCTCGACCTTGTCGGATGGCTCGCGGACTCACAGAGGGAGACCGTTCGCTGGCGGGGCAAGTTCCGGGGACTCATGAGTAGCCTTAAAACTTGGCAGTGGCACTTGCGCGAAAAGGCCAACCCCGAACCGGAAGACGAAAAACTCCGCCTTTGGAGCAGGTTGCTTTCCCTGCCGGACGAAATTCTGAACGCTCCGGATCCGCTCGATGCGATCATCAAATCCCACAGCGAAGAGTCCCCGGAAGACGATCTGTAGCCCGTATCTTTTTGCGCATGTCTCCGCAAACCAGATCCCATCTGCCTATTTCTAACGTTCGATTCTTCTTGAACACATTTCATGGTGTGCGATTGTTTTGGAAACTTTTCGGGACATCATTCGGGAAAGTTCCATTTTCATCCCCAGTCTTGGTAAAAACCTCATTTTTACCAAAGGCGGCAGCTTGTGCAAAATCCTGCGGTTATGAAGAATACGAAAACTCCTGAGGCCACGGATTCCTTGGATGACTTCCAGCGCGAGTGCGTGGACCTCTTTATGAACGCAGCGTCGAGCCTTTCCCTTCCGCGCTCCGTGGGGGAGATTTACGGCCTCCTCTTCAGCACCGAGGAACCACTCTCCCTCGATGACGTCATGGCACGCCTGAAGAGCAGTCGCGGCTTGACGCACGAACGGCTGCGCTGGCTGAGAATCATCGGGGCCGTCCGGAAAGTGTCTGTTCCCGGGAGAAGGAAGGAGCATTTCACGGCGGAAACGAGTTTGCGCCGCATCGCGGAGGGCTATATCCGGGATCGCATCGAGCCACACCTCGCCAACGGACAGAACCGCCTGATCAATCTGGAGGGGATGGTTGGAGCCGTTCCGGAACGGGAATCTTTCCAACGCGGCCGCATCAATCAGGTCATGAACTGGCACAAGTTCCTCACCCGAGCCCTCCCGGCCATCAAAGCCATCCCAGGAAAATTTTAATTGCTCTCTGTTTTCAGCTTTCAAGTCTCCGCCATCCCCCATTCCACATTTGCCTCCATCGCTCTCGCTCATGTCACCCTCCGGGCTGCCTTCGGCAGGCTACCCGGCTGATCCCAGTCAGCACGTGTTCACATTTCACATTTCTGCCTAACCATGTCCACCGTCATAAAGGTCGAAAACCTCTCCAAACTCTACCACCTTGGCGAGGTTGGCACCGGTTTGCTCGCGCACGACGTCAACCGCTGCTGGCACCGCGGCTGCCGCTTGCATCTTGTGATGAAAAATTCTATTCTCTTACCATGAAAAGCTGGATCACTTGCGAAGGAGTGGAGCAAGATCCACAGAAAGTGAGTGGAACACTCGTTTTCACGGGAACTCGAGTCCCCGTGAGAGCGCTTTTTGAGAATCTGGAGGATGGGGCCTCGGTCGATGAGTTTATGGAATGGTTTCCAGGTGTCACAAGGCAGCAGATTGAGGCGATTCTGGAATTTGCATCGGATAGCCTCATGGACGTCGTGCCGGCGTGAGGATCCTTTTTGATCAGGGAACGCCGGTTCCGCTTCGCGGCTTTTTACATCCGCATCCCGTCGATACAGCCGCTGAATTGGGCTGGTCAACTTTAACAAATGGAGACCTCATTTCTGCAGCCGAGCGGGAAGGATTTGATCTGATCATTACCACAGATCAAAACTTGAAGTATCAGCAAAACCTCACTGACAGAAAAATCGGAGTTGTCGTCCTCAAAACAACCTCCTGGCCAAGAATTCGCAATTCCGCCTCGCTTGTCCTGGCAGCAGTTCAATCCCTTCCGTCTTACGGTTACCTCGAGATTGAGTTCGACTGAACCGCCATGCGAGCCGGCAGCATCCTCGTCAGCTTGATCCGTTCCACGGAATTCAGACGCTCCAAGTAGCATCCGTTCTCCGCTCTCCTCCTTTTCAAGTTTCAGCTTTCCACTTTCAATTTACCTCTTTTTCTTCCTAACCATTCCCTCCCCACATTCCACCTCCATGAGCACTCCCTCCTCCCCTGCATTCATCCACGATTTGGCCTCCGTAGAGCCGGGAGCCACAATCGGCAAAGGCACCCGCGTCTGGCAGTTTTGCGTGGTATTGCCTGGAGCCGTCATTGGCGCGGACTGCAACATCTGCGCAAACAGCCTTATTGAAAACGATGTGGTCGTCGGCTCGCGGGTCACGGTCAAGTCGGGGGTCCAGCTTTGGGATGGGATCACACTGGAGGATGACGTCTTCGTCGGTCCGAACGTTACGTTTACAAACGACCGGTTTCCACGCTCGCGGCAGCAACCGGATAAATTTGCCCGGACCGTGGTTCACAGCGGAGCCTCCATCGGAGCCAATGCCACGGTTCTGCCTGGTTTATCCATAGGACGGAAAGCCATGATTGCGGCCGGAGCGGTTGTCACCCGCGACGTTCCCGCATATGCGATCGTCAAAGGGAATCCGGCGCGCATCACAGGCTACGTTCAGGACCGCAAGGCGGCTCCGCCGGTCGTGCAACAGACGGCGATACCGGAGCCGAAAATGTCCGGAGTTGGCTTTGTCAAGCTGGCGAACGCCTCGGATTTGCGCGGCGACCTGCTTGTCGCGGAGCTCGAGCAACACATTCCCTTTCCGGTCAAACGGCTGTTTTTTGTGATGAATGTCCCTTCGCATCATGTGCGCGGGGAACACGCTCACAAGGAATGCCATCAGCTCCTCGTCTGCCTGCAGGGGTCGGTTACGGTTGCAGCAGACAACGGGAGCTCCCGCGAAGAATGGGTGTTGGATCGCCCGCATGTCGGCCTGCATATTCATCCCATGACGTGGGCATCCCAATACAAGTATTCGAGCAATGCCGTGCTCGCGGTGTTTGCGTCCCACTCCTACGATTCCAAAGACTACATCAGGGATTACGAGGAGTTCCTGGCAGCTGTAAAAACCAAACCATGAAAATCCCCTTCAACGACTTTGCCTCGCCGTATCAGGAACTGAAAGCGGAGCTTGATGCGGCATATGCCCGATTCATGGCGTCGGGTTGGTATGTATTGGGAAAAGAAGTCGAAGCGTTTGAAGAAGAATATGCGGCCTACTGTCAGGCCGCCCATTGTGTGGGAGTCGGCCATGGACTGGACGCGCTCCACCTGGCGCTTCTGGCCTTGGAAGTCGGTCCTGGCGACGAGGTGATCGTCCCGTCAAACACCTACATCGCCACATGGCTTGCGGTGACACAGGCCGGAGCTTCCATTAAGAGGCTGTCTGAAAAATGGGAAAATTAGGAATAGCGATTGATCATGATACGGATCATGGCGAGAAACACCCACGCAGCTGCGCACACAGGGGAGCGTTCGTAGTCGCGGACCAAACGGCGATGCTGAACCATCCAAG
>QYQL01000008.1 GCA_007280915.1 Verrucomicrobiaceae bacterium
AGGCGGTTCCACCGATCCTGAAGCCGGAACAGGAAGCCGGGTCGTCGGACACAACGTCACAAACCGATGCTCCCAAGTCGAAAAACAGGAAGAAAGCCAAACCATGAAACACCCCGTTGTAATTCTTGCCCTGCTGCTGGCGCCGCTGGCAGTGCTTCACGCGGTCGAAAAGCCGAACTTCATCGTCATCAACATTGACGATCTCGGATATGCCGACATCGGGCCGTTCGGCTCCAAGCTGAACCGCACGCCCAACCTTGACCGAATGGCTGCGGAAGGTCGCAAGCTGACGAGTTTCTATGCGGCGCCGGTCTGCTCTCCGTCGCGTGCAGCGTTGATGACCGGATGTTATCCCAAGCGCGTGCTGCCAATTCAGGGCGTGCTGTTTCCCAGTGCCGCCGTCGGCCTCAACCCGGAGGAGCACACCGTGGCGGAGCTGTTGAAGCAGGCCGGCTACGCGACCGCGTGCATCGGCAAGTGGCACCTCGGTGACCAGCCGGAGTTTTTGCCGCACCGGCGCGGATTTGATTATTACCTCGGCACGCCATATTCCAACGACATGGGGACTGCGGAGGACGGGTCGAAGAGCAGTCTCGGAGATCCGCTTCCCAAGCAGAAAACGGCGAAAGGCAAGGCCGGTGATCAGTCCATCAAAGAAATCGGCCTTGGAGGTGCTGCCCAACCGCCTCTGCCCCTGGTGGAAAACGAAACCGTTATCGCGCGTGTGCGGCAGGACGAACAGCAGGTCAGCGTGCAGCGCTACACCGAAGCGGCCGTGAAGTTTATCAAAGAGAACCGTGACAAACCGTTCTTCCTCTACCTCCCGCACAACGCGGTTCACTTTCCGCTCTACCCCGGCAAGAAGTTTCAGAAACAATCCACCAATGGCACGTATGGAGACTGGGTGGAAGAGGTGGACTGGAGCGTCGGACAGGTGTTGGACGCCGTGCGCGAGCTGAAGCTGGAGGGAAAGACCATCGTGATCTTCACCTCCGACAACGGCGGCACCACCCGCGGGTTGAATACTCCGCTGCGTGGCAACAAAGGCAGCACCTGGGAGGGGGGCATCCGTGTGCCGACGATTGCTTGGTGTCCGGGAAAAATCCCCGCCGGCACCGAAACCGACGCCATCACCGGCATGTTCGATATTCTTCCCACGTTCGTGAAACTCGCGGGTGGCAAGGTGCCGACCGACCGGAAGATCGACGGCGGCGACATTTGGCCGCTGATTGCCGGCGAGCCGGGCGCGAAATCGCCCCACGAAGTGTTCTACTATTTCAAAGGCTTCGACCTCGAGGCCGTCCGCAGCGGGGTGTGGAAATTGCACCTTGCGAAGAACGAACTTTATAACCTCGCAAACGATCCGGGCGAATCCAACAACGTCGTCGCCGCCAATCCCGACGAGGTGAGCCGCCTCAAGGCATTTGCCGCCTCGATGGACGACGACCTGGGCACCAAGGGCAGCGGCCCCGGCGTCCGTCCGCTCGGTCGCGTGACCGATCCGCAACCGCTCATCGGCGCCGACGGAACGATCCGCGCCGGTTTTGAGCCCAAGTAACCACTCTCCGTCCCCAATATGAAAAACATCCCACTCCTCCTCGCACTGCTCCTCGGCGGTCACTGTTTGGCCGCTGAAAAGTCCTCTGCTCCTGCCAAGCCCAATATTCTTCTCGTTCTCGTGGACGACATGGGATTTTCCGACCTCGGCTGTTACGGAAGTGAAATTGAAACGCCCAACCTTGACCGGCTTGCAAGAGAAGGGCTGAGGCTCACCCAGTGCTACAACACCGCGAAGTGTCACTCCTCGCGCGTGAGCCTGCTCTCCGGGAGGTGGTGCCATCAGGCGGCCGATACCAGCCTGGCCCGTGCCGTGATCGTTCCCGAGGTGCTCGGTAAGGCCGGGTATTTCACCGCCATGGCCGGCAAGTGGCACCTTGACAAGCAGCCTACGGATTTCGGATTCGATCGTTATTTCGGCCACCTCTCAGGGGCGACGAATTATTACAAAGGTGACGAGTCATTCCGCCTCAACGGCCAGCCGTGGAAGGTGCCGGAGAAAGGATTCTATACCACGGTGGCCAATGTGGATTACGCCCTGAAGTTTTTGGGCGAGGCTCGCGAAACGAAAAAACCGTGGTTCCTCTACCTGGCCTTCAACGCTCCCCACGGACCGCTCCAGCCGCTCGAGGCCGATTACAAAAAATACCTGGGCAAATACGATGCCGGCTGGGATGTCATGCGCGGAGCGCGGGTGGCAAAGCAGAAGGAACTCGGCCTCTTTGACAAGGGCGTCGAGCCGTCTCCCCGTCCGGATCACATTCCGGCGTGGGATTCTCTGGCCCCGGAGATGAAGTCGTGGGAAGCCCGCCGGATGGCCGCCTATGCCGGGCTCATCGACCGGATCGATCAGGAGATGGGACGTCTTTTGGACGACCTCAAAAAGAACGGTGAGCTCGACAACACGCTCATCCTTTTCTTCTCCGACAATGGCGCGTGTCCCTACGACAGGAGAACCATCGGGCATGATGAGGAGCCCTACAACCCCGATACGACTTGGAGCGACAGCACCGGCTGGGCATGGGCGAGGAATACGCCTTTCCGGTATTACAAGCAGAACCAGTTCGAGGGCGGGATTGCCACCCCGGCGATCGTGCATTGGCCGGCCGGCTTGAAGACAAAAACCGGTTCGTTTTCCGCTTCTCCATCACACCTCGTGGATGTCCTGCCCACGCTGGCGGAAGTCGGCGGCGCAAAAATTCCCGAGACATGGCCCGGTCGCGAGCCGACTCCCTTGGCCGGCATCTCGCTCGCCCCCTTGTTTGCCGGAAAGGA
Source organism: Verrucomicrobiaceae bacterium (assembly GCA_007280915.1). Lineage (GTDB taxonomy): Bacteria > Verrucomicrobiota > Verrucomicrobiia > Chthoniobacterales > Terrimicrobiaceae > QYQL01. The sequence goes on from QYQL01000008.1 coordinate 2,833, forward strand.
AATCAAGGACAGGCCGCCGATCCACCTTCTGTTCGCCAGCAACCGGGGATTGCGCGACGGCGACTGGAAGCTCGTCAGTTTTGAGAGTGAGCCTTGGGAGCTCTACAATATTGCCCAGGACCGCACGGAACTTCACAACGTCGCCGCGGAACACCCCGACATCGTCAACCGCATGGTGAAGCAGTGGACGGACATGGCAAAGGATGTCCTGCACGCTCCGGAGAAGGAATACAAACCGGTGTCCTCAACCGCCAGCGATCCGAGAAAAAACCCCCAGTGGACCGACTATTCCTCGGTCGATGCCAGCGCGGGAAGGCATGATGCCGGAAAGCAAAAAAAGGCTGAGAAAAAAGCAGAAAAGAGGGCGGAAAAAAATGTGGAGTCGCACCCGGCTGCAGGCTTGGGAATCCGCGCCCGTGCCGGCACGACTCTTGGCATCGAGGGCGATGAGCTTGTTCTGACCGGCTCCGGAAACGAGACCGGTATCTCGATCGACAAGGTCTCCGAATTGGAATCCGGGGGGCCATACCAACTGGTGTTCAGCGTCAAAAGCCCGTCCGCCGGAAGCGGGCAAATCTTCTGGACCACAGACCCGCAAACCAAGCTCCCGAAAGGAACAAGACAGGCCTTCGATGTCCGCGGCGGCGGCGAATGGCAGCAGTTCTCCTTGAAGATCGAGACTCCGGGAAAACTATACGGCTTTCGCCTCGATCCCTGCTCCGCTCCCGGAGAGGTTCGTATCAAGGGTCTGAAACTTCAGGATGTCTCCGGCAAGGTGCTGGAATCCTGGCCGTCCCACGCTCAATAACACAAATCCATGAAACCCTTCCTCCTCACGATCGCAACCATCGCTTGTGTGTCCTCCCTGACTGCCTGGGCCGCCGCGCCGGAATCAAAAAAGCCCCGCAAGAACAATGCCCCCGACGACACGGCCGAGGTGTCCGTCGAGCCCGGGAAGGTTTTTGTTTACAAGCAATCCGGCGGGAGACCGCAGGAACTCGAGGTCTATTTTCCGCCCGGGTGGGATGCAAAGTCCAGCAAGGTTCCCGGTGTGATTTTCTTTCATGGCGGAAGTTGGAGAGGCGGAACGCTCGATCAGTTCCGCTACGCCTGCAAATACCTGGCCAGCCGCGGGCTCGTCGCCGCCACGGTGAACTACCGGATGCTCACGAACGACGAGGTGAAGGCGCTGCCTGCGGGCGAGACCAACAAGCGCACCTGCATCACCGATGCAAAAAGCGCCATCCGCTGGATGAAGCAGCACGCCGCCGAACTTGGCATCGATCCGAAGCGACTCATCGCCGGCGGCGGCTCTGCGGGCGGACATGTCTCGGTGCTGGCCACGACCAATCCCGGACTGAACGATCCGGCCGATCCGAAGGAATTCGACACCAGCGTTGTAGCATATCTTCTGTTCAACCCCGCTTTCAAAAGCACGGACAGCGCCGATCCTGAGGTCCATGTGCTGAACCACCTCAAGGCCGGGTTCCCTCCGGCCATCTTCTTCTTTGGCGATCAGGACGGTTCATGGAAGCCCGGCTCGGACGCCGCTCTCAAACAGCTCAAGTCGCTAGGAAATACGAGTGCGGAACTCTGGCTCGCCCAGGGAAAAGGACACGGTTTTTTCAACAAGCCGCCGTGGCAGGATATCACGCTCGCCCAAGCCGACCGCTTCCTTGTGGAGCATGGGTTCCTGACCGGAACCGGCACGCTTCCGGCTCCGCCCAACGGAGAAAAGCTCATCAAAGCGCAGTAGGAGCCATCGCTGGACAATAAATCCACGACCTGCCCTGCTACATGTCCCACCTTGTTCACCTCTGCAACGGGATCAACCACCCGGATGATTTCGCCCACGCCCTGCCCGCGGAGGAATTGAAATGCCTGTTCTGAATCTATGTCGCAAGCGGAACAGCGCTCACGCGCTCCTTCGAAGGCACCACTGAAATGAATCTCCAACGATGTCTTTCCGGCGCGCTGCTTGCGCTCGCCGCTGGCGGTTACGCCGCTGGAGCCTCCACCGCTCTGGCCGACGGTCGGACGCTGGAATACAAAGTGGGTTTCCTCGGCATTCCTAATTCTCATTTCCCGTTTTCAGTTCCGGTTTCAGTCCCGTGGACGCGGGAAACGGTCGGGCAATTGAAGGCGCTCGGTTTCAACACGGTTCAACTCAACGTTGCCTGGGGTGCGCGTCCGGGAGACGAGCCGCTCAACATCGAGGACGTCGTGCAGCTTTCATGAGATGAACCCAAAACAACGGGAGCGGGATGCCATTAAGAACCAAGCTCTGGAACAGGCAGGCCTTCCCTTAATCCGGTTTTCCACGGTTGGCAGCGATGAAGAGTCCCGTTTGGAAGTCGCGTTAATCGACGCGTTGGTCGGATCGCCAATTGCTCAGGAGGAAAATGGGGAGAATGAGGATTAAAGCTACGATCTTTCCGGGTTCTACATCGTCTGCAAGCAACATCGGTTCACAGCAGCTTCTTCGTCCGACCAAGCTCCCATTCGCGACATTGGAACGAGCGGTCCTAGCCGAACTCCACCGCGTTTTCCGTCCGGAACTCATCGGACGGTTTGACGAGAAAATTGTCTTCAAGCCGCTATGTCCAGAAACCCAGCGAGAAATTGGCCGGCTGGTCGTTGACGAGGAACTGGAACGCTTCCGGGAGCAGGGTTTTGATCTTACTGTTTCCGATGAGGCTTTTGAGTTTTTGGTGAGGCGTGGTATGCACAAGACCCTTGGAGCACAGCCAATACGGAAGACTGGATTGCGCTGTGTCTTTTTCCGAGTGCATTTCATAGCTGTAAGGTGCCGGGAGGGAAACGATCCCTCCGTCTGTCGATATCGCAAGCGGTTTTCGTGCGACAATCTTGTCACAACCCATGTGTCCCTCCAGCCGAGAAATCCCTTTTGAATTCCCCTTGCGCGCATCTTTACGATTGAGGAAGAACTGAGGCGATTACGCGAGAATGGATGCAAAGATCCCGGCTGTACCAATCCTGCTTCCTTCGCGGCACCGGGAGTTCCGATGGATGACTGGATTCCCATCTCTTTGCCGGGTGAGATCGCGAGGACGGGGCTGCCGCAATTCGCTGCGGTTTCCGCCTCTCCGTTCCGCACAGACGATAAGCCGGCAATTACCCGTGCTCTACCGATCACTTTTCTCTTTTTTTTGGATTGAGAACTTTTGTTCCGAAATCATTGGAGGACTCAAGTTTTCCATTCCGATTCGGCAGATTTCGCATATCATTTGCACGAAAATGAATAGTCGGCTTTTCTCCCCATATTTTCTCATCACCCCTGTTTTTTCCCCGAGGAAAATGAGACCATTTCTCGTCTTCCCCTGTGTTGCGATGATTATTGCCATGCTCCCCGGAGTGGCGTGGGCGGAAGTCAAACTTCCGGCGATTATTTCCGATCACATGGTCCTCAAAAAGGGGCTTGGGATTCGCATCTGGGGCAAGGAAGATCCCGGTGTGACTGTTACCGTGACACTGGGGGACAACTCGACAAAGACCGTTGCGGGACCCGACGGAAGGTGGAGTGCATTGTTGGACTTGTCTGCTGCAAAAGCAGGTCCTTTCGATCTGACAGTCGAGGGAAAGAACAAAGTGGTCGTGCATGATGTGCTGGTGGGCGAAGTCTGGTTGGCTTCGGGCCAGTCCAACATGGCGTTCTTTTTGGAAAAACAGACCGGTTCTGCGGAGGAGATTGCCAGCCCGGCAAATCCCGCACTCCGGCAATTCCAAGTCACGCGTGCCGAGCCGCCCCAACCCGCCGAGGATGGTCAGGGGACATGGACAGTTGCATCGCCGGAGACATCGGGAAAATTTTCCGCAGTGGGATATTTTTTCCAGAAGCAGCTCAACAAGGAACTCGGAATTCCGGTGGGGATCATCAGCACAGGAATCGGAGGCTCGGCCTGCGAAGCATGGATCAGCCCTCAGTCGATCGAAACCGACCCCCATCTCAAACAGGCGCGCGAAGCCTCGATTCAGGCCCGGCTGACTGCCACCAAGGCCATTTTCCGTTCCCGGACCGAACCATCCTGTCTCTTCAACGGAATGATCCACCCGCTTGTCTCCTACACGATCAATGGAGTGATCTGGTATCAGGGAGAAACCAATGTCCCCCGCGCCTGGCAATACCGGTCCGCTTTCCCGATGCTCATCAAAGACTGGCGGACGCAATGGAATCAGCCCGATCTGCCATTTTACTTCTGCCAGTTGGCAAACTTCAAACCAAAGCTGGCCACACCCGATGAGAGCGCCGATGCGGAACTGCGCGAATCCCAATCGCTGGCGCTCAATCTGCCGAACACCGGGCAGGCCGTGCTCATCGACATCGGAGAAGCCGGAGACATCCACCCAAAAAACAAAAAAGACGTCGGAGACCGGCTGGCACGTATCGCACTGGCAAATTGCCATGGGAAGAAAATCCCCTTCAGCGGTCCGGTTTACCAATCCATGAAGATCGAGGGTGGCAAAATCCGCCTGATGTTTGCGCACACCGACGGCGGATTGGTTGCAAAGCCGCTCCCCGCCACCTACGACGTCAAGACGGACGCAGGAGTCACGGCACCTTTGGTTCGCAACAGCCCGAAGAGCGCGCTTGAGGGATTTGCCATTTGCGGCGCCGATCACAAATGGGTCTGGGCGGATGCGAAGATTGATGGGGGTTCTGTCGTTGTCTGGTCCGATCAAGTTCCCCAGCCCGTGGCAGTCCGCTACGCTTGGGCGAGCAACCCAACGTGCAATCTCTACAATGGGGCCGGGCTCCCCGCATCTCCGTTCCGCACCGACGACGAACGGCTCACCACCCGCGACGTCATTTTCTGAGTTCGGCTCCCGATTGCCCCCTTTCACGAAATGGAATATTCCACCGCTGGCAACAGTTCTTTTTGCCACAGCATTTTCCTTCTGTTCGCGGGGCGAATTATTTTCTGAAGCCTTCCAGAATCTTCCGGATTTCATCAATCCGGGGGACCGTGCGTGAAACCGGAGCAATCCAAGGCTATTGGGCAGTGTCCAAACCCAAAATTGGCGGACCGTTTTTTAGCTGGGCGAAGGTCTCGACAAATTCATCCGACAAATCATTTGTCGTTTTTCCACGATCCGTCCGACACGGTCGTCCACACTTTGAACAAGTCCTGTATATTTCGGATCTGTTTGCAGGAAGAAAAATCCCGCTTCACCCGGGCCGCCCGCGAGCACACTGGAGCATCGAGAACCGCAACCACCACAAATGCGACGCCTCAGCCTGGCAGGAAGACCGGTGCCGCCATCGAAGACCCAAGGCCGCTCTGGCGCTCACACGC
>QYQL01000085.1 GCA_007280915.1 Verrucomicrobiaceae bacterium
CCGAGCAGGATCGTCATCATCGGTGTCAGGCGCCCGAGAAAGGAATTGAACGTGGGATCCATCATGGAAAGCGCCGCCCATCCGAAGAGCGCCGAGCAGGTCAGCGCCATGCCCAGCCAGATCATCAGCAGCAAATCCCTTCCCCGGACCCTGAGCCGGCTCCCCTGCCCCGTGGCGAATGTCAGCACGAGGCTGTAGGTGGTCCCCGCGATATAAAAGAGGGATGCGAATGTCTTGGGATTGAATCCCTGCATCGCGGTCTTGGCTGTGATGTAATTGCAGGACAGCAGCAGCATGCCCGCGAACGCGATGAAGAAGCCGGTGAGCTGCCGCCGCATCTTCGGGGTGATCCAGCGACGAATCCCATTCATGTCAAAACGACCAGTCATCATTTCGCGTCACTGGCGCTTTTTGCTTTTGTCGCCCGGATTTTCCGGAGCGACGCCTTCGTCGTCCACCACCTGCTTCTTTTTTCCAGCGGATTTCTCGCGGTCAAAGATGCCCGGGCGGGTAAATGGCAATGTCCGGTCATCCACGCAATAGATTCTGTTGAGTTCGTCAATGTAGCGCTGGACTTCCCCGGTATATGACCCGTCGGGCTGGAAAGCGCGCCCCTGTCGCAGGCAGGCTTCGATGCGGCAGCGGGTGGCAAAGAGTTTCCATCGCCACGACGCCCGCGCATACGCTGGAAGCTTCGGCTCCATCTGCTCCACGAAATCGCCGCACCGTTTCCCGTCCGCCGCTTCCTGTGGTGAGAACTTTTTGCTCTTCAGCGACATTTCCTGCATCGTGCCAAGAGTTTTGATCACGTTCAGGGCTTCAGGAAGCGCTTGCGGAGCGTATTCATACCGCACGTATTCCTCCAGAATCCCGTCCACACTCCGCTTGGGATCCCAGAACGCCTGCACCCAGAGAACCTTGGACACATCCTCATAGCTTCCTTCGGAATACGGCATGATGCTCGCGGCCCCAATCCGCCGCGCCTGCTGGATATCCTGTTTCACCGCTTCGGTGCGGAAAGCCGCACCGCGACCGCCCCACGGCCACATCCCGAGCATGCTGATTTCCGGGAAAACCATCAGTGTCAGATTTCCGGGAGATCCCCGTTCCATGGTTTCCTTGTCTGACTTGGCCACATCGTCCGGGAATCCCCGGCAGCTGTTGGCCAGCATGTATTGCGCCCAGCCGGGATCTTTCCCCAGCACATCATACAGGTCGTGCCATTCCCCGGCCAGAAACCGCCAGGAAGACAGGATCACTTCTCCCTTGGGGTAGAACTCGCGGAATTTTCCGGCCATTTCTCTACTCAGGGAAATATAGCCGTTGCTGCCCCACGGGCGGCAGGCTTCGCAGTTGCATCCGCCGTTGTCGTAGGGCCAGAAGCACACGTAATCGAGTCCCACCGGGCGAAATGCCTCCAGGACTTCCGTCCACTCCCGCATGAGCCGCTCCCGGCCGGCGGGCTTGGCGGGGCAGGCATGGGTTCCGAGCGCCGTGATCTGCTTGCTGCCAACCTCCACGGCTCCGAGTTCGGGAGGCAGGGACTTGTAGGTGTTGTTGCCGCAATGGACGAGAGCGGTCTTCAAGCCGATTTGCTTGCTCGCCTCGAGAATCGAAAGCACGTGGGTGATCAACTGTTGAGCCCTGGGATCGGAAAAGCTGCCAAATTGTTCGGTCGCACAACAAATCATGACCGTATTGTAGCCCCAGAGGCCCAACTCCTCGATATACCGCTGGACGGCTTCGCGAGGTGCGTTCTCATACCAGTTTCCGGTGTGCGAGGCGAGGTAGGCAATGCGCAAGGGACTTGCCGGCGCGCTTTTCCCGCGCCAGGCCCCGGGCTCAAATCCGCCCGGCTGATAGCGCGAGGATCGCAGAAACGCGCCCACCCCGTAGAGCAAGCCGCGCTCGTCGTTTCCGGCAATCAGGATTTCCCCGTTCTTGCCGTCGGCGATCTCATATCCCTCCGCACCGAGTCCGTCGCGCAGGCCAAAAACAATTTTGCCATTTTCTCCGCGCGCCGGGGCAATGCCGGTGCGCTCATGGATCACGCGGCTGAAGATCTCGAAAATCCGCTCGACGACCGGGCTTGGATTCTCTGGAAGCCGGACCTCCACGCGGTCCATCCCCGCAGCCCAACCGGACAAAACAAACAGGGCGGCGAGAAGAACTGGAAGAGTTGGCTGTCTTTTCATTGAAATTCCTAAATCAAATCGAACCCCTTCAGCCGGCAGAACGCCTTGAATTGGGGCGTCGTGTTTCCATAGGAGAGGATGTAATGCTGGCAGGCGACTTTTTCGGCAAAATCCTCCACGGGAGTATCGAGGAGGATTTCGAGCCCGGGCAACTGAGGCGCGGGCTGCTGCCAGCCCGCCTCTTCCCACGCGCGCGGCGCAACCGCAACACCCGTCACCGCGTGGATCGCATAGCCTCCGCCATGCGGCAAAAATCGCGACAGAGTCACCAGACCGGTCTTCACCTTCGAGACATTGAGAACCCCCTCGCTGAAGCTGCCGAAACGGGTCGGCCGCACGCAGATGTCACCGTCCACCACGGCTACGGGAACGTAGTCCGGCACGCCGACAAGGAGGCGATCCTCCATGAACTCGTAGAATTCAAAATACGGCGCGGCCTGTCCGGTGAGTGCCCGCACGATGAGCTGGGTCACCGAACCGAGCGAATCGTTTTCTGGAGTGGTCGGCAGATTCAGCTCGTTTGCGATCAGCATCAGGATCATCGCGGGAGGGAGTTGCAGAAGTTTTTTCATGCCATCCACGTCGATCAACGAGACGGCATCGAAGCGCCTCTCCTCGATGATGGTCTTGATCGCGAGATAATACCGCGCGCTTTTGTCGAGCGTCCCGGGCTCGGCGGGCGCTTCAAATTTCCACGACCGCCTGACCTTCTCGACGACCGCCTGGACATCGGTTGCGGCGACGCGTTCCGCGCGCTGCACCATGTCGAGCATTTCGAAAATCTCGATCTCCACGCCGAGGGCTTTTTTCAGCGAGACTCCGTCGCAGAGCGTCGCGTAGAGGTTCATGTCGCGGTAGCCCATCATGCCGACCCTGGCGCGCTGCAGCGTGCGGGAGGCGTTTGTTGCAAGCAGGAAGTTGTTGATTGCCTCCGTCTTCGGAGCTTGGCCGGGACAGTCGTAAACAAAGCTGAAACAATAGCCGAGGTCTTCCATGGTCTTCCGGAGCGCGGTAGTCCCGGCCTGATCGGCGGTGGTGATGAGGCGGCCGCCCTCGTAATACCCGGCAAGCCCCCAGAGCAGCATCGGCAGATGCTTGAACTCGCTGATGACGCTGATGACGGCGTGAGTGGGAATCCAGCCGGCAATGCAGACCACGAGCACATCCATGCGCTTGGCGGACAAATCGACGATCGCCCGCCGCACGTCGTTCCCCGCGGGATCATCGCTCACGGGCGGCGTCTCCAGGATGGAAACCCCCAGCCCTTCCAGCACGCCGCGCGCCGCATCGCACTTTCTCCCGATGATTTCGCGCGGGGTGTTGACCTCGCCAAAGCCGACAAATCCAACGTTCAGGTTTTTCATGGTTTCACATTTTTCCGCAAATTTGATTTTTCCACTGGCGTTCGATCGCTTCCACGCTGGCGTCCACGAGGACGCGCCCTCCCTCCGGTCCGACGGAACCGTTGATGATCAGCGCACTGTAACCTCCCGCGGCAATAGCCCGGGCGGTGGGCAGATACCTCCCCACATCGCAGGCAAGTTGTACCACGAAGGTCCGTTTTGCGGGACTGCGCGCGCAAATCATCTGTCCGTAATCCAGAAACAGCTCGAAGGGATTTGTCACGAATGCACAGTCTCCCAGGCGGAGGGCGTGCAACTCCATCTGGAATGCCTGAGTGTGACCCTGCGTTTCATAGCGCAGGACGACCGCCTGTGCGTTCTCCAGCAGGACGAAATCGAGTTCCTTGTTGTCGAACGGACCGTGCCTGCGACGATCTTCCCCGGCATGGGTGTCCCCGACGAACTTTGCAAACAACTCCCTTGATGCCGTTGACACATCCGCAAAGCCGCCGACGAGCCGATTCACCTCGGCGCATGCCATCTGATATTCCTCCAGCGACACCCGGCGCACAGGAAGATCAAGGTGGCTGACCTCGTGCTCAAACACAGGGTCCAGGTCGATGCTCCGACCGACGGACGCCAACCCCTCGTCCACCGCCTTCTTCAGACGTGCGGCAATGGCGGATACGCCATCCTCATCCCAATAGTTGACCGGGTCATTCGCCTGTGCCGGAAGATTTCTGGGCGACTGGCAGCCGGCGGCACTCACCTGCGGGAGCACCTGCACTCCGGCGCCATGGACGGCCTGGACCCGTTTGCGGAGTTCTCCGAAGTAGTCGCCGGACACCATGTAGCGCGACTCCATCACCTGGGCCGGGCAGGCGACGTTGACGACGACCCCGGTCAATTGCTCCTGTTCGTCCCAAGTGAAAAGCATGCGCACCTCGGAATCATTGCTTCCCTCCACGCCAATAAAATCCCTGCGAGCGGTTTCCCCATACATCATGGCTGTCCCATCCGAATAGAGCATCCGCCGACAGAATCCGACTGATGCCGGAACGCTCGCGGAGCCGACCCCGCCAGGCTTCCTCGCACTCCAGGCACCCACCACTGCATTCACCGCCCGCTCCAGCAGAAATGCCCGGATCTCCTCCGGCTGCGGAGTTCCCTTCGCCGGCACCCACCAACGGAATGGAACAAACCAGGACGGCCCGCTGTGGATGTGCGTGGCGTTGAGAAATATGGCGCCGGGATCCAGATCGGAAACCCGGGAGCAGGCGACCCGGCGGACTTCCTCCTGAAAATCGCGCGCGACGTAGATGATGTCGAGCGACACCATGACCGCCTGCTGTCTGCCTCCGTCAGTTTCCCGTTCGATTGCCAATGCCGTTACAAACAGGGGATCTCTCACGCCCCTGGAAATCCGCTGGTAATACTGGCCGATCAGTTCGACCGGCTGCTCCGGCGTGATATCCTGACTGTTCCAACCGATGAGAGTCTTCATCGCGGACAAATTACCTCCACTTCCCGGGCCTGTCGTTTTGTGATTTGACAAAGCCTTGTTGATTTTTGACGGAAATTCTCACTTCTTCGGCGACCGAGCGGGATGTCCGATGGATCGCGTCATCGTCTCCCATCCCCTCAAACCGGAAATTGCGTCGGAACCGTAAAGGTTGTCCCGTCCGGCAAGCATCGCATACCGGGCGGCCTTCTCGATCTCAACTCCCTTGAGCACTGCGGAGAGGAATCCGGCCACGGCACAGTCGCCGGCACCACAGGCATTTTTTATCCGCCCGGAAACGACCGGACAAGGAGCGGCCCACAAGCTGCGACCGCTCCAGTTGTCAACTGGTAACCTCAGGGAGGTGGAATCATTGAGTCCGGAGATGTCGCCGGTGCGGATATACGCCCCCCGATGACCGGATTTGATCATCAGCACCCTGACGCCCAACGAAAGAATCTGGCCGGCGAGATGGTCGAAAAGATCCTGCGGAACCATGTCAACCATGTCATTGCCAGCGGCAGCGGCCAGAAGGCGATTGTATTCATTGGGCTCAAGCATGAAAAGGATCTCCTCAATGCTGGGAACGAAGATGTCCACGCAGGGCAGCACGCGGGCCAGGACCTCCTGCCAATCGATATTGCTGCCAGGGCCGCTGGAATCCGGCAATGCCATATCCAGCGAAGTCGCCACGCCAAGACGTCGGACGCGCCGGAAAAGCCTGACCATTTCCGCACCGTTGGAAGCCAGCATTTTTTCCATCAGCGGGGGGTAGCCGAAGTGAAAAATCCGGCTTTGTCCGACAGTCGGAAAGTCGATGTCCCTTGTGGTGAAA
>QYQL01000155.1 GCA_007280915.1 Verrucomicrobiaceae bacterium
GGAGGGGGCGGACGGGCTCGTGGCAGGACCGGGCTCCGCACCGATGCAGACGGACACGCCCTTTGAAATCGCCAGCATCACCAAGATGGTTACCGCTGTAACGGTTCTCAAACTCGTCGAGGAGGGAAAAATTCGCCTCGATTCCCGGGTGGAGGATCTCCTGCCCGCAGAGCTGGCGAGGGGCTTCGGGAACATCACGGTCGAACAACTGCTCACCCACACGAGCGGGCTGCCCGACTACTGGGCTGATAAATCACGGGGATTCCTGCGGGCGTTTCTTGCTGAACCCGGCCGGATGTGGAAACCCGGCGACATCCTGTCCTATGCGCGAGCGATGCCTGCCAAGCCCCCCGGAAAGAAGTTCCGATACGCCGACACGAACTACGTCCTGCTCGGTCTCATCATCGAGCAAGCCACCAAGCAGCCGCTCCACCAGGCATTCCGCGAGATGATCTTCGACCCGCTCGGGATGAACGATACCTGGCTCACCTATCACGAGGGACCGCGGGGAATCGCTCCCTCTCACCGGTTCGAAGGAAAAGAAGATCTGCATGCCGTTCCGCGACAGAGTGCGGACTGGGCGGGAGGAGGACTTATGAGCACAACCCGGGATCTCGAGCGTCTTTTGCGGGGGATGGCTTCAGGAGGATTGTTCAAAAATCACAATACTCTCGATCTCATGCGGAAGGCGGCGGTTCCGGTTGGCGAAGAGAGCATCTCCTACGGGATGGGAATTTTCAGGGTTAAGCTGGACAATGGGCTGGGAGAATTATGGGGACACGACGGTCACGGGAATTCCTTCGCGTATTACTGGCCGGAGCGCGGCCTGTTTTTCACCGGCACATTGAACCAGACAAAAAATGACTGGTGGCCGCTGGTGGAGCCGTTTTTCAAGGAACCCCCGGCCGGCACTATCCTCCAGGAGGTGAGCCGGACATTCGATGTCGGAATCAGCACCGGATGGGACAGCCTCTACATGTTCCGCGGAGTGAATGCCCTGCGAGGCGGCGGACCTTACGGGAATGGAATCGCGTGGACAGACGCCGACATTTCATGGAGTCCGGGTGAGAAGGACACCTTCTCCGTTGATCTCTGGAACTGCTTTGCCACACAGGGAGACGCCTACCGGGAGTTCGACCTCAATTTCAGCTACACCCGCTCGCTGGGAAATCTCTCGCTCGCCTGCGGCTACTCGTTCTACTACGGGTATGCGCCGCAGAATTTCTTCTCCCACGAACTCAACGCGGTGGCGGCCTATGAGATCGGGCTTGGCCAGTGCACGCTGACCCCATCGCTGGGATATTTTTTCAACATCGGCCCGGATGCCGCGGACGGACAGGGGTTTTCCAAAGCCTCATCCAGCTTTCTCCTGCTGAAGGTGGACGGACACCTTCCGGTCTACCGCGATATCGTCGCGCTCGAACCATGGGGGGCATTCGGAGTGAATTTTCAATACAACACGAAGACGGTTTCCGACGGGGAGACGGTTCCCTTCAACGGTGCTAACAACCTCGAGTGCGGGCTCTCGATCCCGGTAAAAATCACGACCCATTTGACGGTGTCCGGCTACGCGGCCTACAGCCGCGCATTCACATCGCTCGCCGGAACGAATCCCGACACGTTCTGGGGTGGAGCCAGCGTCCTGTTCGCATTCTAGAGAGGCACAAGAAAGCCAGTTGGCAACGGAGAGCGCCTTTCGGTGAAGAAGAAAAGTCGGTCGGCTCGGCGAGACAACCCGACCATAGGAAATATATGCCCGTGGCTTCTCGTGGTAGGGACACCTCGCCGAGGCGTCCCACTTGAAGCCTTCCCTATCCTCCCGCAGCCGTCATTCAAGACCGGGCTTCGAAATGCAACAATCTCGGCGCCTGCAGCCGGATCAGTGGGTGAGCCGGGTGACCATGGCGTAGATGATGAGGGCCAGCAGAACCAGGCCGATGCCGAAGAAGGCAAAGCCGATGGGGCGGGCGATGGTCTTCCACCGCTGCCATTCATCGCGGACGCGGTGTTCGTCAAGACGGCCTGCGGCAACCAGGCGGTCATACCAGCGCTTGCGCTCGTGGATCATTTCGGTTTTCGAGATGCGGCCGGAGAAGATGACGTTGTCCATCGGGAACTTCTCGAGGCGGAAGTGGGTGTTGAAGAAATGCACGGTGAAAATAAATCCGGCGGCCAGCAGCGCTTCGTCGGAGTGGATGATCAGCGCGATATTGATGATCCAGCCGGGCAGGAAGAGCGTGAAGAACTGCGGGAACCACATGACCAGACCGGACAGTCCGATCGCAAAAATCCCCCAGAACACGGCGAAGTAATCGAATTTTTCCCAATACGTCCAGCGGTCGAACTGCGGCTTCGGTCCCTTTCCGAAGAACCATTTCTGGTGGGCGACAAAGTCCCGCCAGTCCTGGAGCGACGGCACCATCGAATCCGCTCCGAAGACGGCACCCCAGAACCGTTTGAGCTGCCACTTGCCGGTTCCGGGATCGCGGAGAACCCCGCGGTTGAGCCATGACGACTTGATGAGGTCGAACAGGTGAAGGGCAAAATAGAGGAAGGTGACCAGCGCGCCGAAACGGTGCAGCGAGCGGGCGGTCTGGGCTCCGCCGATGATGTCGAACATGGTTTTCGCCCAATCGGTGTAATAAAACTTGAGCGGCATCCCGGTGATGACCAGCAGCAGGAAGCTTGTGACCACCAGGAAGTGGAGGAAGCGGTCGAACGGCGTGAAGCGGGTGAACCATTCGTCGTCGCGCTGGATCTCGATCTTCGTCTCGCGGTAGGTCTTCGAGTCGTGCCGGTAGATCCACACCGAGCGGGCGAGCCACAGCAGGGTATGCCCGCCGAAGAACGCGAACACCCCGAGCAGAAGCCCGGTCATCAGCACGAACGTGAGGTGCAGGACAGGATATTTTTCCCCGTCGAGCGGGTTCGCATGCGGGACGTATTCGGTGAAGCCGGCGGTGGCACCGGGATGGCATTTCGTGCACGTGGTCCGGATGTTCTGTTTGGAAAGATGGGAGTCCGGATTGGAGACCGGCAGGATGTCGTGGTCGCCGTGGCAGTCGAAGCAGGCGGCCACATCGCTGGCGACGTTCGGCTGGCCGAGGGCCATCGCCTTGCCGTGGTAGGTATCGCGGTAATGCTTGAGACTTTCCTCATGGCATTTGCCGCAGCGGTTGTCGCTGACCTGCTTGAAATGCGCGCTCCCGGGAATTTCAATTTCGTGGGCGGTGTGGCAGTCGTTGCAGGTCGGGCCGCGCGAGTCGCCATTGAGCAGCAACTGCCCATGCACGCTTTTGTTGTATTTTTCCTCGATGCCGAGGTGGCACTTGCCGCAGGTGGCGGCGAGGTTCGCCTTGTTGACCGGAGAGCTGCGGTCCACGCTCCGTTTAATGTCATGGACGCCGTGGCAGTCGTTGCAGGAGGGCGCAACGATGAGCCCCATGTTCTGGACCCCGTGTCCGTGGATGCTGTCCCGGTATTGTGCGGCGACATGCGGGAAGCGCATGCGGTATTCATCGGTGATGCCCTTGTTGTCGTGGCACTTCGCGCAGGTGCGGGCGAGGTTCAGCTTGAACACCGGGGAGTTCGGGTTCTTGGGCGACAGCATGTCGTGCGTGCCGTGGCAGCTCGTGCATGTGGCGGCGCCCGAGGAGCCCATCGAGAGGCTGATTCCATGAATGCTGGTGGCGTAACTATCTGCCTGTTTTTTGTGGCATGACGCGCACTTCACGGGCTCGGCCGCTTTCGCATCGTCCGGGTGTTCCGCGGTGAGATCCGTGTGGCATTCCGCACAATTGACCTTCGCGTGGACCGACGACTGCCGGATTTTTTCATCCACGAACAGCGATTTCTGTTTACCGCCGGGAAGGTCTTTTGTCAGGTCCTTGTCCTCGTGGCACCCAAGGCATGTGTCGTTCGCGATCGGCTCCTTGGCGGCGGCTTCGGCGCTTGCCGTGACCGGGATGGTTAACAGTGCAACAACGAAAAAAATCCGGGTCAACCGGATTGTGGTGCCGAATGAGGTGAGCATGGGAGAACCCGCAGACGGAACCATTCAAGACTATTGCCGGCGCCGAGGCGAGGCAATTATCAGGATCGAATAGTTTTCGACCGGCCCGCAGGGTGGGGCGTGCCCCGAACGTGCGAACGCCGCCGCGCATTGCACGCTTGTTGAGGCAGCCCGCGCTGGTCTATCTTTTCCGCCCCACGCACCATGTCCGAAATCTCACGCCGCCGAACGTTCGCCATCATCTCCCATCCGGATGCCGGCAAGACGACGCTGACAGAAAAGTTCCTCCTCTACGGCGGGGCGGTCCAGCTGGCCGGGAGCGTGACGTCGAGAAAAAACCAGCGCGCGACGACCAGCGACTGGATGGAGCTCGAAAAGCAGCGCGGGATCTCGGTGTCGTCCACGGTTCTTCAATTCGACTACAAGGACTGCGTCGTGAACCTGCTCGACACGCCGGGTCACAAAGATTTTTCCGAGGACACCTACCGCGTGCTCACGGCCGTGGATGCGGCGGTGATGGTGATCGATGCGGGCAAGGGCATCGAGACCCAGACGCGGAAGCTTTTCGAGGTCTGCCGGCAGCGTGGCGTCCCGATCTTCACGTTCATGAACAAGCTCGACCGTCCGGCGCGACCGGCGCTCGACCTTCTGGATGAGCTGGAGTCCGTCCTCGGCATCCATGCGGTGCCGATGAATTGGCCGCTCGGCGACGGGCCGGAGTTCAAGGGCGTCTACGACCGCGCGAAGAATGCGATGCACCTGTTTGAGCGCACGCCCGGCGGCGCCTACCGCGCGGCGGTTGATGTGAAGGACATCCACGACGATGCGGTGAAGGAGGCGGTGCTGCCGGATGTGTATTCCCGGGTCTGCGACGAGCTCGCTCTGCTCGACGGCGCGGGGGCGGACTTCGATCTGGCGGCCGTGCGCGCCGGCCGGGCAACGCCGGTGTTTTTCGGAAGCGCGATGAACAACTTCGGCGTCCAGCTTCTGCTCGATTCGTTTCTGGAGCTCGCCCCTCCGCCTGCTTCGCGAATCAGTGGCGACCGCGAGATCGCGCCCGATTCGCCCGCGTTCTCGGGATTTGTCTTCAAGATCCAGGCGAACATGAACCCGAAGCACCGCGACCGGGTGTCATTCATCCGCATCGTCTCCGGCTGCTTCCGGCGCGACATGGTCGCCCACCATGTGAGGCTCGGGAAATCTGTGCGCCTGGGAAATTCCCAGCGGCTCTTCGCGCAGGATCGCGAGACCGTTGACGAGGCGTGGGCCGGCGACGTGGTCGGCATCGTCGGGAATTACGATTTTCTGATCGGCGACACCGTGAGCGAGGATCCGACCATTGCATTTCACGAGATCCCGCGCTTCGCGCCCGAGTGCTTCGCCTACCTGCGGAATTCCAGCACCGCGAAGTTCAAGCGATTCCGCGAGGGCCTTGACCAGCTTTTGAAGGAAGGCGTCGCGCAGTCGTTCGAGCTGCCCGACTCGCTCCAGCGCGTCCCGCTGCTCGGCGCGGTCGGCCCGCTCCAGTTCGAGGTGATACAATACCGGCTCGAAAGCGAATACAGCGCGGACTGCCGGGTCGAATCCGCCCCGTGGCAGCTCGTCCGCTGGGCGCTCGACAAGGAAACCGGAAGGCAGCTCACCGAGCGCCCCGGGCTCATGCTCCCCACCGGCTGCACGATGGCGCTGGATGCGGCCGGCCAGTGGGTCGTCCTCCTCCCGAGCGCATGGACCGCCGGCTACCTCGAAGAAAAAAATCCCACCGTCGTCTTCTCGAGCTCCCCGCCCGCGCCCGCCACGGCGGAGTGACGATCAGGCAACCGTGCCGGCGGCGGACGCCGCAAGGGGAAGACGGATGGAGAAAACGCTGCCGCCACCCGGACGGTTCGAGTGCTCCAGCGTCCCGCGCATCCGCTGCAGCGCCTCGGTGACAATGGCCAGGCCGAGCCCGGTGCCGGGGATGTTGATGGTGTTGGAGGCCCGGAAAAACGGGTCGTGCAGGAAAGCCCTGTCCTCTTCGGGTATTCCCATGCCCTGGTCTTCCACCTGGATCAGGGCCGACCCTCCATCCTGCAGAAGTTTCAAAACAACGGGCTTTCCGGGCGGCGAGTATTTCACGGCGTTGTCGAGGAGGTTGTTCACCGCGCGCTTCAGCAAAACGGGAATGCCGTTGCAAACGATCGGCTTTCCGTCCCATTCGAATGTGATCGCGGGCGTGGCGGTGGTCGTGCGATGGAACTCCCCGGCAATCTGGCGCAGGAAGTCCCCCAGCGGAAATTCGTTCACTGCCTCCGGCTGCCCGTCGCGGGTCATGGAGCTGAGATCCAGAACATCCGTGACGATGCTGGTCATGTAGTCTGTGGTGTTCAGGATGGTTTGGAGGGCGCGCTGGATGCCCTCCTCGTCCATCCTGTCGCGGCGGGTTGACAGGAGGTCCGCAGCGAGCCGGATCGTGGCGAGCGGGGTCCGGAATTCGTGTGAAGCCATGGAAATCAGGCGGCTTTTGATTTCCGCCGTATACCGTTTTTCGGTGATGTCGGAATGGGTGCCGACGACGCGCAGCGGTTTGCCCTGCGGATCGCGCCTGATGACGGCTCCCCGCGAGAGGATCCATTTCCAGCTGCCGTCCTTGCAGCGCATGCGGTGCTCTTGGGAATACAGAGGGATTTTTCCGTCGAGGAGCGCCTGGGCGGCCGCCATGATTTGCTCCTTGTCGTCGGGATGGATGCGGCTCTCCCACTCTTCGATGCCGCTGCCGATCTCCGCTTCGGAATAGCCGAGCATTTCCTTCCACCGGCGGGAATAGAATCCCGTGCCGGCCGGCACATCCCAGTCGAAGATCCCGTCTCCGGTCGCCTCGACGGCGATCCTCCAGCGCGTCTCGCTCTCGCTGAGCTGTGAGGTCAGCCTTTCGGCGATCCTCCAGGCAGCGAACCGGGTGATGACAAACGAGAGAATGATCCCTGTGATAAGCAGGCTGAGTATCGTCCCGCCGGCCAACGTCAGCCAGACTACGCGGTAATCCGGCGTGAAGGCTTGGGTGAAATTCAAGAGCCACTTGCTCCCGGACGCATCAATCACGATATGTCGAGTCAACTGGGTGGCATCGGGCGAACTGTCGGCAGCGCCACGCCGGCTGTCATATAGCAGTGACTCGGGGGAAGTGGTCTCGCCGTCGTAAATTTTCAGATCGACCTTCGCCCGGTCCGCCGAGCCGCTGAGAATCCCCTCCATGAGATCGTTCATGCGGTAGGGGCTGTAAACCCAACCAAGGAGAGCGGCGCGGCGCTCGGCCACGGTTTCGTGAGGCTCCCGCATCCGATACACTGGCGCATACATCAGCGTGCCGGGCTGGACATCCCGGTCGGTCTCCTGCACCAGGGTGACCTTCCCCGAGAGCGACACCTCATCCCTGTCCCGCGCCCGCTCCATCGCCTCCCGCCGGACCGGCTCTGTGAGCATGTCATAGCCGAAGGCGCGCAGATTGCGGCCGGAAAACGGCTCGAGAAAAATAATCGAAGAGTAGGTTTCCCGCCCGCCCTCCGGCCAGACCCTGAAGTCCGGAAACCCCTCCGCGCGCACCTTCTGGGTAAGCTGTGCCAGTCGCTCGCCGGGAACCAGCAGCGCGAAGCCGAGGCCCTGGATCCCTGGCAGCTTCTGCCCGAGTTTCTGGCGCTCCGCGTATTCGTGCCACTCCTCCCTGTTTACCTCGTTATCGTCGGCGAAGAACCCGGCCCCGCTGCGCAGGATCTGCTCGTGCTCGCGGAGCCGCCCCTCGACCCTTAAC
>QYQL01000048.1 GCA_007280915.1 Verrucomicrobiaceae bacterium
AGATGAGGCGAGGGTCGGAATCGAACCGACGCATAGAGCTTTTGCAGAGCTCTGCCTTACCACTTGGCTACCCCGCCGTGAGAAGATTCTTACCAATACACATTCAGCGGGGGGATGACAACTGATACTTGGCCACCGGTGGTGGTTCCTTCGGATTGGTCGAGCGATTCGACGACGTTGTCCTTGAATGTGACGGTGAGCGTGCCGATGGGAACTTTCACGTAGATCGTGCTGGCGGAGTATCCGGGGCAATTCTGGATCAGCGCGCCTCCCGGGCCGTTGGGGGTCGGACGATACGTGATGATGGTCTGGTTGTTTCCCGGGATGTATGTCGTCTGTGGAATGAGTTGGTATTTGACGTATTCCCAGATCTGCTGGGTTCCGGATTTGTCGGCACGGCTGGTTTTTTTCTGGGGTTTTCCGAGGCTGCGGGAAACTTCTTCGGGGGTCATTCCGATAGCGACCTCGTTCTGCGAAATGAGGGCCTCGACCTGGATCCGCCGCTCCTCGCTCTTCCGGAGGTTTTCAACGAACTTCTCGGGAAGCGGTTCGAGGAATTGAGGGTTCACCCATGCGACGATCCCTCCCTGCTGGGCATTGCCGCGGACGCGAAGGAGTCCGCTGGCGTCGAGCGCCTCGGTTTGGACAAGCTGGGGAAAACGCAATGTCCCCGCATACCGGGTCTGGGCGGTGTCGAAATATGCCCGGGCCGCCTGGAGCAGTTTCAGTCGCAGTGGTTTGATGCCGAAATCCGAAAGATAGACCGCCCCGGGTTCGCGGATGATGGGCGATGCGGCACTGGCGACCGCAACCAACAGGACCGCGGCGGGAAGAAACCTTTTCATGCGGGGATTGTCGCAGAACCGCCGCG
This sequence comes from Verrucomicrobiaceae bacterium, assembly GCA_007280915.1. GTDB lineage: Bacteria > Verrucomicrobiota > Verrucomicrobiia > Chthoniobacterales > Terrimicrobiaceae > QYQL01. The sequence goes on from QYQL01000048.1 coordinate 872, forward strand.
TTTTGACAAACCCCCGATTCGCCTTGAATGCTGCCGCGGAGAGGATGTTTAATCACAGGAACGTCATGTCGATAATTTCTGATTTCGTTGTCCGGGGCGGCCAGGCGGTTACAGCGGGCGAAGTGGCTACGTTCCGCAGTCATCTTGCAGCCTATAAACTGAAGGCGGAAACTTTGGGGGCGGCCGGCCAGCAGGCGCTCCGGGATCAGGCCTCGTTTCTTCTGCGGTTCATCGAGGACGTGCTGGACGACGTCTATGTGTCGGATGATTTCGCGGCGCTTCCTGAGGCGATCTTCGCCCTCCGCTATCTCGCCAAGGGAGTGGATATCATCCCGGACAATACGGCGGGAGGACTCACTGACGATGCGACGGTCCTGCGCGCGGTCTTCGAAGGACACGCGCCCGAATTTGAAAAGTATTGCCGGAAAAACGGCATAAAAAATCCACTCGCTTCATCATGAGCCCGCGTCCCGTCATGCACGTCCTCTGCCTCGCCGCAGCGGGATTCCTTTTGATCGCCTGCGAAAAGCGCGCGACAGCCCCGGCCCCGCAGGCACCGCCCGCGACGCCGGAGCCCGGGTTTGCTGGGATTCCCACCCCCACCCCGAGCGCCACAGCGACGCCACCGGTCGAACAGGTCAGCACTCCTCAGGAAATCAATACGAGGGCCGAGGATGCCGGAAACCGTGCGGTTCGCGCGGAAGTTCTGAAACGGATCGATGTGATGCCGAATCTCGGCGGGGAGGAAAAAGACAAGCTCTATGTCCAGGTCGAACGGGCGCAGGCGATGGGCAAAGTCATTACGATCCCGTTCGCATCCGGCGCGCGCACGGTGCCGGCGGAGGCAGTGGCCGGAATTTCCAAAGCCCTGACGCTGCCGCAGGTGCTGAAATATTCAGAGGATCCGACGGTCGTTTTTGTGGTGCTTGGATTCGCCGACAAAAAAGGCGACCCGAAACTGAACAAGGTCATTTCCCTGCAGCGCGCAGAAGCGGTAGCCAGCGTTCTGAAGGACAAGGCCGGCGTCGTGAACATCGTCCGCGCGGTCGGCATGGGCGGCTCTGAAATTTTTGACTCCGCCGCCCTCGACAAGAACCGTGTCGTCGAGGTCTGGGTCGTCCTGCCTTGAACCCCGGGCCCGGCACGGTGGCAGGAATCGGACCGCTCCCGTTGCGGGATGGCTGGGTGTTCGGACGGGGTGAGACGGCTTCAACCATTCTGCCCGACCCGTCGGTATCCCGCCGGCATGCCGTGATCTCCGGCTCCCCTGGCAAGTGGGTGATCGAGGATGCGGGCAGCCGCTCGGGCTCGTATCTGAACGGCCGCCTTTTCCAGCGCGAGGAGCTCGTTCTTGGCGACATCCTGAAAATCGGGCCGTTCGGTTTCCGATTCGACGGGCTTCGCTTCGTCGGGACATTCGGAACCACCGGCGCGGTCCTCGAGGCCTGGGAGTTGTCGAAGACCGCAGGTGGAACAAAAATCCTGGATGCGGTGACCCTGCGTATCGAAGCCTGCCAGTTCGTGGGAGTGATCGGACCCAGCGGGGCCGGAAAATCCACTCTCCTCGACGCGCTCTGTGCGCTGCGTCCGGCGGACAGCGGGCAGGTCACCGTGGATGGAGTGGACATTTACCGGCATTACGAATTTCTCCGCGATTCGCTGGGATACGTTCCGCAGGATGACATCGTTCCCCTCGAACTCCCCGTCGAAGAGGCATTGTATTACAGCGCGCGTCTCAGGTTTCCCGCAGAGACTCCGCTTGCGGAAATCCGCAAAGTCGTGGCAAGAACCATCTCACAACTCGGGCTGACCGAGCGTGCCGGAACACGTGTGGGAAGCCTCTCCGGCGGGCAGCGCAAGCGGGTCAGCGTGGGAGCCGAACTGCTCGGACGGCCGCGGCTTCTTTTTCTGGATGAACCGACTTCCGGGCTCGACCCCTCCGCGGAGTTCAAGCTCATGGAATCGCTTCGCCTGCTGGCTGCCGGAGGCTGCACGGTCATCTGCACGACGCACGTGATGGAAAACGTGCACCTCATGGACCGGCTGGCGGTCCTGAGCGAAGGGAGGCTCGTATTTTTCGATGAGCCGGGGTCCGCGCGCGGGGCATTCGGAATCGAACGGATGACCCAGCTCTACGAGCGGATTCCACATGCACCGCGATTGCCGGATGCCGCCGGAGCACCTCCAAAACCACGCGAGCCGGAACAGCATCCATCTCCCCGCCGCGCCCCCGCTCTGCGAATCCTGCTTCTCCGCCAGTGGGCGATCCTGCGCGCTGACTGGAAAAATCTGCTCCTCGTTCTCGGCCAGCCGGCGCTGATCGGGCTGATGGTGACATGGGTCACACGCGACCCCGCGCTGATCCTGTTCTTTGCGATGATTTCAACGCTCTGGTTCGGATGTGGCAATGCCGCACAGGAGATCGTGAAGGAACTTCCCATGTTCCGCCGCGAGCGGCTCATCGGGCTCGGACGACACGAGTATCTCCTCTCGAAATTCCTGACTCTCTCCCGCATCACCGTCGTCCAGAGCCTTCTGCTCTACGGGGTCATGCAGTTGTGTGCGTCCGGCATTGGCGGCTCGCCCGGATGGCAAATCGGCGCGCTCGTCGCAACATCGCTGGCGTCAGTCGGACTCGGGCTCGCCATTTCTGCGCTATCCCGGACCATCCTTCAAGCGGTGATGCTGGTCCCGCTTGTCCTGATCCCGCAGATTCTTTTTTCCGGATTCACTCCTCCGGCCGGCGACATGAAACCGGGTCCGTATTTCGTGTCGCGCTTGATGCCGAGCGCATCCACGCAGGCGGTGATGGACACCAGTCTCTTCTGGGGAAAGAAAATCACGGGCAGCATGCGCGTGGATTTCCCGACCGCATTTTCCAATCTGAACCACGACAAAAGCCTGCGGAACGGACAGATCTACCAGAACCCCCGGCCCGCTGTGGAAGGATTGGCGGCACTGCTGGCCTGGACGATCTCGACCTACGTTGCCGCTTGGTTCGGAATCCGGGGCAAAGAACGCGGGTAGAACGGTACGTTCGGAACCAGCGTTGATATGCCACGATCGCGATATTCAAAAACTTCCCTCTTCTTGTTCTCTAAAGAAAACCTTTGAGCCGGTCCTTGAGATCGCCCCGGGCGCGGAAGAGGAGGCTCTTGACCGCGGGGACGGTGGTGCGGAGGACCTTGGCGATTTCCTCGTAGGGCATGTCCTCGTAACGGCGCAGGATCACAGCCGTGCGCTGCGCCTCGGGAAGAGACGCAATCGCGCGGTCGATCGCCTGTTGAAGCTCGGATTCCGACATTTCCTCGGATGCCGACCGGGCGGAGGCATCGGCGTGCCCGCGCGGAGTGCATTCCGGATCATCGGGATCCAACGGCACGAACCGGGCACGGCGGTTGCGCCGCATTTCATTGAAAACCAGGTTGCGGGTGATGGTGAGAAGCCATGTGGTGAATTTTGCGGATGGGTTGTAACGCGGAGCGCTTTGCCAGACCCGGACGAAGACCTGCTGGGCTATGTCCTCGGCATCCGCCTCGCTGCCGAGCATTTTGGCGACAGTGCCTACAATCCGCGACTGGTGTCGCAAAACCAACGTCTCAAATGCCTGCTCGTCGCCCTGCTTCACATCAAGCATGAGGGCGATATCGTCCGGCTGCACTTCATCATCGGGGCGGGGAGCGTCTGTCATCGGCGCGAGTCCGGGGATTAAACCACGAACCACGACGGATGGCTCGCGAAATTCCTCTCGCCGAGCGGGGTTGCATTGGGTTTTCTCATTCCGTTCCATGATCCGCCCGATTGTCGCCAGCTACTGCACCACGTTTCTCAAGCCCGAGATGCTGCACATTTACCGCCAGGTGAGCGGCCTGAGGCGTTACGACACGTTTGTGATCACGCGGGAGTTGATGTGCGCGGACCGGTTTCCACTTGAAAACATCGAGGCGCTTCCGACGCCGGTCCAACCGATCCCGCGCCGGATGTATCTGAAATTCATCAAGCGCACGGATGCGCTGCATTACCGAGGTGAGGCGGAGCAACTCGCCGGGCTCTTTGCGCGCCGTCATGCGGACCTGATGCACGTATATTTCGGTCACACCGGAGTCCACCTCCGATCATTTTTGAAGGAGTGGGAGCGGCCGTCGGTGGTTTCCTTCCACGGTGCCGACATCATGCTCCGCGAGCACCGGCCCGAGTATGCGGTTCACATGCTCGAACTCTTCGGGATTGTCCCGCTGGTGCTGGCCCGCTCCCGATCGCTGGCGGAACGGCTGGAATCCGCAGGCTGTCCGCCGGAAAAAATCCGCCTGAACCGGACCGGCATCCCGCTGGACGACTATCCATTCATCGCCCGCGAACACCCGCAGGATGGAGCTTGGAGGCTTTTGCAGGCCAGCCGGCTGATCAAGAAGAAGGGGCTCCACACGACCCTGCTGGCATTTGCAAAATTCCGGACACTCTTTCCGAAGGCAACACTCACTATAGCCGGCGAAGGGCCGATGCGAAAGGAACTCGAACTGGCCATCAACGACATGAGGCTCGGAGATGCGGTGACATTGCCCGGCTTCCTCCGCGAACCGGAGCTCCGGAAACTCTACGCCGACGCGCATATTTTTCTCCACCCCAGCGAAACCACAGAGAAGCAGGACCAGGAGGGAGTCCCGAACTCGATGCTCGAAGCGATGGCGAGCGGTCTGCCAGTCGCGGCAACATTTCACGGCGGCATCCCGGAGGCGGTCAAGGATGGCGTTTCTGGGTTTCTGGTCTCCGAAAAAAGCCCGGATGCTCTGGCGGATGCGCTGGTCCGCATGGTGTCCGATCCGGTGGCGATGGGAGAAATGGGCCGCCGCGCATCGCAATCGGTGCGCGAGGAATTCGAACAATCTCGGACGATCGGAAAACTCGAGGAGATTTACGATGAGGCGATCTCGCTCGGAAAACCTTCACCCTCTGGCTTGCGGAGTTGAGTCCGCCGGTTCAAAAATCAGACATGGTTGCCTACCTCTTCGAGCGCTTCCCCTCGTTCACGCAGACATTCTGCTACCGGGAAGTGTCGGACATGCGGCGGCAGGGAGTGAATGCGCCGGTTTTTTCGATCCGGCGCCCGGATGATATCCCACGGGACTGTCCGGAAGTTCTGGCCCGCGATGTCCGCTACCTCCCCGATCCGAACGCCCTCGGCACAGAAATGAAAACCCTCGGGATGCTGGGAAAATACCCGCTTCCCATCGTCTGGCAGATCCGCAGCTGGGGGAAGCGCCCCGCCAAGGCGCGGCTGCTGGAAGCAGCGTGGCTTGGTCCGAAGCTCCGCGCCATGGGAGTCCGACACGTCCATGCCCACTTCGCGGGGATCGCCGCCCGGACCGCCTGGTGGATGAAAAAGTTTTACGGCATCACCTACAGTTTCACCGGACATGCGAACGACATGTTCTGTAAATCCGATTCGCCCCTCTCGCTGGCGGATCTCGTTCAGGGCGCCTCATTCGTCGTCGCTGTCTCGGACTTCTCGCGCGACTGGCTCATCAAAAACGTGCCAGGTCACGATGCGAAGATTCACAGGATTTACAACGGAATGAACATCGCGGGCTTCCCGGAAGCCGGCCCGCCAGCCAGCCGGCCCCGTATGGTCGCCGTCGGTCGCTACATCGAAAAAAAGGGGTTTTCGGACCTGATCGACGCCTGCGCCATCCTGCGCGGCAGGGATCTGGATTTCGAGTGCATCATCATCGGCGGCGGGCCGCTGGAAACCGAACTGAAAGCCCGGGTCGCAAAGCTGGGACTGGAAAACACCGTCGTCCTTACCGGTCCCCGTCCCCAGGAGGATGTCCGGCGCGAGCTCTCCTCGGCATCGCTTTTTGTTCTGCCGTGCGTGACCGAAGCCGATGGCGGGATGGACACGCTGCCAACGGTCATCGTTGAGGCCATGGCCGCGGGTCTGCCGGTGATCTCCACAAATCTCGCCGCGATCCCGGAAATGGTGGGGCACGGCGCAACGGGGCTGCTGGTTGGCGAGAGGCAGCCCGCCCGCCTCGCGGAGGCGATCGAAGAACTCCTCTTGAAACCGGAACTCGCTCGACGCTTCGGGGCGGCCGGACGCAGGCTCGCACTGGAAAAGTTTTCCTCGGAAGTCACCATTCCAACGCTCAAAGCCCTGCTGGAACAGGCAACAGTTGCAGGATGATGAAGCGAGATCATAGGCCTGTGAGTAACTTGCGAAAAAGTTCCTCCCGACGCTTGAATTTATTCACAGCTGTTTTGTGAATCCAATCGGAATACCGTAGCGGAACAAAATGAAATTCAGCGATATCCAACGCCTCCTGCAAGAGCTCGACACCGAACCGACCAGAAGCCTCGGACAGAACTTCCTGCATGATCAAAACCTCGCCCAATGGATCGTTAGCAGCCTCGACATTCAACCCGGTGACCACATCGTTGAAATCGGCCCGGGACTCGGCGCACTCACCGAATATCTGGCAGACCACGATATCCGGCTCACCCTGATTGAAAAAGACGGACGTCTGGCCGCCTACCTGAAGGAGAGGTTTCAATCCGCGACAACCTCTGTCTTCCACGGCGACGCCCTCGATTTCGACCTGCGCGGGCTCTGGGGACACGGCCCGGTGAAAGTTGTGGGAAACCTCCCCTACTACGTCTCCACTCCGCTCATCGCAAAATTCACATCCCCCCTCTCACCCGCATCGCGCCTTGTTTTCACGCTGCAACTCGAACTCGCCAGACGCCTCAACGCCGAACCGAAAACCAAGGATTTCGGGGCCATGACCGTCTGCGTCAACAGACGTTGGAAAGCGACCTTCCTGCGCAAGCTCCCCGCATCGGTCTTTTTCCCGGCACCGAAAGTCGACTCCGCCGTCATCTCACTCGACCGTAGGCCCGCTCACGATGTTTGCCCGCTCGACGATTCCGTCTTCGACTCCCTCGTGCGCAGGGGATTTTCTGAACGCCGCAAGCAGCTCCGCAACACGATCCCAGAATGTAAAAACAACTGGCCCTCCATCGTTGCGAAGTTGCACGTCCCTGAAACTGTCCGGGCCGAGGAGCTTTCCCTCGCCCAGTGGGAGTCCCTCGCCAGAATCTGCTTCCCGGCATCCGCACAGTCCGGAGCTGAAATGTTCGATGTCGTGGATGATCAGGACATCGTCCTCCGGGCCGAACCCCGGGACACTGTCCATGTGAATAACTTCCTCCACCGGGCGGTTCACATGATTCTTGTCAACTCCAAAAATCACATCCTCCTTCAAAAACGCTCGATCTGGAAAGACCGGAACCCCGGGCTCTGGGATTCCTCTGCCGCGGGACATGTCGACAGCGGCGAAACCTACCAGGATGCCGCTTTACGCGAACTTCGCGAAGAACTAGGAATTTCCTCCCCTCCCCTGAAGCGGATCGGAAAGCTGACTCCCTGCAAGCAAACCGGCTGGGAGTTTATCGAAGTTTATACAGGAGTGCATGAAGGGGAGGTTTTTCCGGCACCTTTGGAGGTGGAAACAGCCGCATACTTTCCGTTGGATCAGGTGTCTGATTGGGCTGCGCGATGCCCGGCAGATTTCAGCCCGGTTTTTCTTCTGAGCTTGGAACTGCTCTCCAAGTATGGCTCTCTGCCTGACCCGTCCCATCCGGCCGCCTGACCGGGATTCTGGCTTACATGGAAGAATCCCACGCCATCCTCATCCGCCGGAACCGGTGGAGTGAGACAAGCTGGATCGTGACCTGGCTGACGCGCGACCATGGGAAGATTTCGACGATGGCGCGGGGAGCCCGGCGGGCATCGAGTCCGCACGCGGGAAAACTGGATCTTTTTTACAAGGCGGAGATCTCCTATGCGGTTTCGCGCAAGTCCCCTCTCCACACACTTCGGGAACTCCATGTGGTCGAGCCCTTCGATGCTTCGGCGACCTCCTGCGCGAACGTCTTCGTCGCGGGGTATTTCGCGGAGCTAACCGACCTGATCACCCAGCCGGGCGATCCGGTGGAGCCGGTGTATGATCTTTTGGACAGGGCCATCGGTTTTTTGAGGGCCCGCCCCGCCAGCGTGCGGGCCCTTGAACATTTTGAATCCGAGCTCTGCCGCCTGTCCGGCATCCACCATTCGCTCGCTTCTCTGGAGACGTATTGCGGACGGATCCCCGCCTCCCGCCAAATGGCGCTCGACCTGCTCCGTAAATAAATTTTCCTCTCGTCTGGAGGGGCCGCGCGGGTTATGAAATCCGCGATGCAGACGACCGCAAATCTCTGGGAGGTTCTCTGCCGGGACTTGGAAACCCAAAGGAATCATCCCTCAAAAGAGCAGCACCATGTTGCTGCAATAAATTTCAAGGACACCGCGTTGCAGGTTTTTCCGGCCAGCAGCCCGCGCCTCTGTGACGCGCTCGAGATCTCGGGCGATGTCTGTCAGGCATCCGGATTCCTGAGCGATGCGGCGGGCGATTTCAAGAACGCCCTGGCCCGGAATCTTGCGCTGGGAAGCATCCCGTCAGCCGCCCGTGTGGCCGCAAAGCTCGCCCTGCTCCTCGATCATCTGGGAGAGGAAGCCGATGCCGTCCGGCACTACAAGCAGGCGCTCGAGCTTTTTGAAACCGCCCACGACCATTCCCAGGATTGCCTCCTCTCCAGCAATCTGGCCGGACTGGAAAAGCGGGCGGGCAATTTTGCGGCCTGCGAACGGCACTACAAGCAGGCACTGGACACGGCCGTGCGTCTGCACGGAGAGATCCACCCGCAAGTGGCGGTCGTCTGCAACAACCTGGGGGTCGCCTATACCGAGGAAGGAGACTGGGTCCAGGCCGAAAACCTTCATATGAGGGCACTGGGGATCCGGGAGCAGGTCTTCGGGGCCATGCATCCCGATGTCGCACAGTCGCTCTCCAACCTCGCGGTCGTTTATCACTCCAGTTCGAATTTCGAGAAAGCCCGGGCGTATTATACCGCCGCCCTCAAAACCTATCTCGCGTTCAAAAAACCCGATGCTCCGGAACTCGAATCGCTGAAAGCGAACCTGGAAAAGCTGGGAAAGGCCATGGCATGAGACCCCGCGTCCTCACCGCCGAAGAAGCACGCTCCGAGCGTGACCGTCTGGTCGCCTCCGGCCGGGAACTCGTCTTTACAAACGGTTGTTTCGACATCCTGCACCGCGGGCACGCCGAGTATCTCGCCTTCGCCAGATCGCAGGGTGACGCACTCTGCGTCGGATTGAACAGCGATGCGTCCGTGCGCCGCAGCAAGGGTCCCTCGCGGCCGGTCAACTGCCAGGAGGACCGGGCATTTGTTCTCGGCTCCCTCCGCGCCGTGGACTTTGTGGTGATCTTTGATGAGGACGAACCAAAAGAACTCATCGCAAAAATCCTACCCCGGGTGCTGGTGAAGGGGAAGGACTGGGCACACTATGTCAGCGGCCGGGATGTTGTGGAATCCCACGGAGGCCGGGTCGTCCTGGCCGACATGGTCGAAGGCCGGTCAACCACCGGAACGATCGAGCGACTGATCCAGACCCGCGGTTAAAACGGAATATCGTCGTCCGGCTCGGCCGATGCCTGCGGGGGAGGCGCCGGGCGTGACGCACGCTGCTGCGGGCGCTGCTCGGAATGCCCTCCGCCTTCGTGATCCCCGCCGCCGGAGGATGATCCGCCGGGCTTGGCCCCGAGAAACTGGAAATTCTCACCCACGACGCGGAGCTTACTGCGCTTCTGACCGCTCTGCTTGTCATCCCAGGTATCAAGCTGGAGGCGTCCCTCAACGTAGATGGAACGGCCCTTCTTGACATATTCGCCGATGGTCTCCGCCTGACGTCCCCAGAACGTGACTTCAAGGAAGGTCACCTCCTCGCGCTTGTCGCCGTTGTCCAGCGTGTAGTTGCGGTTGATGGCAAGGCCAATATCCGTCACGGCACTGCCCTTGGGAGTGAATTTGACCTCCGGATCGCGCGTGACATTGCCGATCAGAATGACTTTGTTGACGTTGGCCATGGCTGTTATGCGGTTGCGGGTGCCTTCTTCTCTGGGAGCTGCAGGTAGTTCTGCAGAAGAACATCCTCGTCCAGTTTCAACTTCTTCTGGAGCTTGTCAATCGTGGCCGGATCGGCCTCGAAGATAAAATTCACGTAATACGCGCTTTTCGTGTGTTTCGACTCGTAGGCCAGCTCGCGCTTTTCGAGGCGCTGGACCTGTTCGATTTTCGCGCCTTCGGCAGCGAGGACTTTTTCAAGGCGTTCGATGGTTTCTTTGGCGGTGTCTTCCTTCCCCCGGGTGTCGAGGGCCAGCAGTGCTTCGTATCGTTTCATGGTTGTTTTTGGTTGAATTGATTCATGGCGGCTTCCAGGCCGTGGGCGTTGGAATATTCGAAAGTATCCGCAGCCCGGGACAAGGCCTCCGCCAGGGCGGGCTGGTCGGCGTCTTCAAACCGTCCGAGCACGTGGTCATGGAGCGCCATTCCCTCCGGAGCCCCGATGCCGACGCGAAGGCGCGGCACGGATTCACTGCCCAGATGGATGAGGACGGATTCCAATCCATTGTGCCCTCCCGCTGTGCCGCCACGACGGAGACGCAGAGTTCCCAGCGGAAGCGCGGCATCATCGATGATGATGAGAATTTCCTCGCGCTGCAGTTTGAAATATCGGGCGTAACCGCCAACCGCCTCGCCGCTCAGGTTCATGAACGTCTGGGGCTTCATGATCGAACGGCCGCCGCACTGGGCGATCTCGGAGTTCCACTTCGCATCGAAAGCAAACTTGCAGGCCGACCTCCGTGCGAGTTCGTCCGCGACCAGAAACCCGACGTTGTGCCGGGTGCCCGCATATTCGCGTCCCGGGTTTCCCAGACCGGCAACCAGACGAAAAACCGGGGACGATTCCACGAGCTGGAGATGGCTACTTCTTCTCCTCGGAGGCGCCGGCTTCCGGCTTCTTCTCCTTGATGACCTCCGGGGATTCGGGCGCGGCTGCGGCAACCGGCTCCTCCACCACGGTGGGTTCGGCCACGATAAAAACGGTCAGGTCCGCGTCGTCGGTCGCCGTAACGCCAGCCGGAAGCGGGAGATCCCGGACGTGGATCGAGTCGCCGATCTTGAGAGGCGAAACGTCCACCCTGATGATCTCGGGAAGATTCTGAGGCAGGCACTTGATGGAAACCGAGCGCATGCTCTGCTCGAGAAGACCGCCGAAATTTTTCACTCCGTCGGGCTCGCCGGTGGATTCAATGACGACATCCGCCGAGATTTCCTCGGTCATCGAAACGGCATGAAAATCCACGTGGAGAACGTCGCCGCGGAGCGGGTGGTGCTGGACCTCCTGGATGAGCGAGAGGCGGTTTGTCTTCTTTCCTCCCTCCTCGATTTCCAGATCGACGAGAATGTTCTCGCCGACGGCATGGGAGAGGAGCGCCTCGATCTCGCGGCGGGAAACCTCGAGGTTGGCGGGCTCGCTTTTCGAGCCATAGATGACAGCGGGGACGCCGCCGCGTGCGCGGACTGCTTTAACCGCGTTGCGGCCGCTTTCTGAGCGGGGGCGTGCGGAGAGTTTTACTTGCTTGGCCATAAATATTCTAAGTGGTTTTTAATTCAAAAAGCGAACTCACCGACTCGTCGTCGTGGATGCGTCGGATGCCCTCGCCGAGTAACTCGGCCACCGACAGCACTTTGACACGCTGGTCGGTTGTTGGGCGGACTGGAACGCTGTCCGTCGTGATCAACTCCTTGATTTCGGAGTCTTTTAATCGCTCAACCGCCAAATCTGTCAAGACTGCGTGTGAAACACCAGCATAAATATCGAGCGCCCCGTGTTTTCTCAACATCTTCGCGGCGCTGGTGAGCGTGCCGGCGGTTTCGGTGAGGTCATCCACGATGAGTACATTTTTTCCGGCGACCTCGCCGATGACATGAGACGCCTCGGTCTCGATCGCGCTTTTGCGGCGCTTGACGACGATGGCGAGCCCGGCACCGAGGGCTTGCGCGTAGGCGGAGGCCATTTTGACGCCGCCGACATCCGGCGAGACGACCACCAGGTTCCCGATGTCGAGTTTGTGAAGATGCTGAACCATGACCGGACGGGCATGCAGGTGGTCGACGGGAATGTCGAAAAATCCCTGCAACTGCTGCGCGTGGAGGTCCATCGTCAGGACACGGTTGACACCGGCCGCGACGAGAAGGTTGGCCACAAGCTTCGCGGTAATCGGCACGCGGGGCTGATCCTTGCGGTCCTGTCGGGCGTAGCCGAAGAAAGGCAGCACCGAGGTGATGCGGGCGGCGCTCGCACGCCGGGCGGCATCGACCAGAATAAGCAGCTCCATCAGGTTCTGGTTCGTTGGAGGACACGTCGGCTGAATGATGAACACGTCCCGGCCGCGGATGTTGTCGTTGATTTTGACGTAGGTCTCCCCGTCTGGAAACGAACTCACCGACGCATCGGCGAGACCGACTTTGAGGTAATCGCAGATATCACGCGCAAGAGCCGGATGCGCGTTGCCGGTGAAGATTTTCATCTCCAGGTTGCTAGGAACAATCATGATGAAAAGGGATAAGGAAACCGGCTTCAGTTGGCCAGCGGCTCGGGAGTGGGAGGCGGGTTCAACGGGATCGTGGGCTCGACCCTGGATTGGGCGAGGCGGGCAATGTAAGCATTCTCCATCACCTCGCACCGGGCGGTCAGGTCCTTATCCACCTTCTTCATTTTTTTGAACAGCAGCCGGTAATACTCGCGGAGGGCGGCGCGCTCGTCCTCGAACGACTTGGCCGACCGGGCCTGCTCCCAGAGCGAACGAACCGCCGGGTCTTTTTCGACTTCCGTGCGGACTTCCTTGTAGCGGACCTTGAGCTTCCGCTCGATCTCTGTGGCGCTGGGCCCAGCGGGGGCCGGAGGAATTGCCGGAGAGCCATCCGGGATCACGGAATTCGGGTCTGCAAAGGCGGAATCGGGAAGTGCCTGGTCGGTTCCCGGCTTGGCGACAGGCGCCACATCCGTTTCAGAAACCATCGGCGTCTCGGCCCCACCGGATTCCGGAGGCAGGGGGATCACATCTTCCGTTTCAGTTTTTTTCTCCGACGGGGTCGCGGGTTCAGCGGAAGCCTTCTCGGGTGTGGCAGTCGGAGAAGGCACGGAGTCGGTCGTGGCGGCCGGTGTCGGCTCCACCGCCGGAGTTGCTGTGGCTTCCGGCGTCGGAGTCGGAGTGGCGGGCGTGGACACCTCCTGCGCCAGGAGCGGAACGGTCAATAAAATGAACAGAATAAAATACATCGTTTGTGCGGCGGATGCGGCGAACTTGAAATCACAGCAATTTTGTCCACTCTTGGCAAGACCATGAATCAAGCCACGGAACAGAAAAACGGCCCGATGGAGGCGGCGCGTGCGTTGCGCGGCTCAAATGGGGCGGTTTTTCTGGATTCCGCGATGCCGGGAAACGCCGGAATTTCCCTGTTGGGCGCGGCGCCGGACCTTGTCCTTTGTGGAACCGACTGGGACCGACTGGAGCGCGAACTGGAGGCCAGGAGGAGAACCGGACCGGATCTCGGCTGCCCCGATGGGGCTGCAGTGGGATGCGTGAACTTCGATGGCACGTTCCACTTCGGATTCTACGACCGCCTTCATCTCTATTTCCATGAGCAGGATCGCTGGGAAAACCCGCCGGAAGCATTTCACGCTTCCGGAGATAGCCGCGAATCGCTCGCGTTCCGTCCGCGGATTTCCCAAAGCCATTTTCTCGGGATGGTGGCAAAGGCGAAGGAATACATCGCGGCCGGAGATATTTACCAAGTCTGCCTCTCCCACGCGTTCGACGCACCCGCCGGAGCCGATTCCGGATGGAATTTTTTTGAGCGGCTGCGGCATTTCTCCCCGTCCCCTTACTCGGCATTCCTCGATCTGGGCGGATTTCAAATCGCCTCGGCATCGCCGGAATGTTTCCTGCGCCTGAGCGGCCGGGAGGTTTCCACGAGGCCGATCAAAGGGACCCGTCCTCGAAAACGGGATCCCCAACACGACCAGCGCAGCGCCTACGACCTAATCACGTCTCCGAAAGAAATCGCTGAACTCATCATGATCACGGACCTCGAGCGCAACGATCTCGGCCGGGTCTGCGAATTCGGCAGCGTCACAGTCCCCGACCTCCTCCGCCTCGAAAGCTACGAACAGGTATTCCATCTGGTCTCGACGGTGCAGGGGCGTCTCCGTGAAGATGTAAGCCATGTGCGCGCGCTTCGGGAATGCTTTCCCGGAGGCTCGATCTCCGGGGCACCAAAGAAGCGCGCCCTTGAAATCATCCGGGAACTTGAGCCCTCGCCACGGCGGCTCTACACGGGCGCGATCGGGTATTTCGGCTACAACGGCGAAAGCCAGTTCTCAATCGCGATCCGGACGGCGGTTTTCGAAAGCGACTCCGCTTCATTCCACGTCGGAGCCGGCATCGTCGCGGACTCCCTTCCGGAAAAGGAGTGGCAGGAAACACTCGACAAAGCAGCTGGCCTGCTGATGGCCGCAGGGGCTGGTCACCCGCCGAGATAGGCGGCGCGGACGGATGGGTTTTCGCGGAGGGCGGAGGATGTATCGGAGAGGATGATCCGCCCGGTTTCCATGACGTAGCCGTAATGGGAGACCTCGAGGGCGAGGTTCGCGTTCTGCTCGACCAGAAGGATCGTGAGCCCGAGTTCCCGGTTGATCTCAACAATTTTTTCAAAGATCGCTTGGACGAGGATCGGGGCGATCCCGAGCGAAGGCTCGTCGAGCAGGAGGCATTCCGGACGGCTCATCAGGGCGCGGGCGATCGCAAGCATCTGCTGCTCGCCGCCGCTCAGCGTTCCGGCGGCCTGGGATTCGCGCTCGGCGAGGCGCGGAAAAATCCCGCACATCCTCCGGATATCCTCCGCGATACCGGCCTTGTCCCGGCGCAGATATGCTCCCATGCGCAGGTTCTCGAGGACGGTCAGATTGGAAAAAATCATGCGCCCCTCGGGGGAGTGTGCGATGCCGCGAGCTACGATCTTATGAGCGGGGAGCCCCCCGATATTTTCACCCTTGAATTCGATGCTTCCGGCGGTCGGCTTGAGAATTCCCGAAATCGTGCGCAACGTTGTCGTCTTCCCGGCACCGTTGGCTCCGACAAGCGTGATGATCTGCCCCTTCGGGATCTCAACTGAAATCCCCTGAAGCGCCTTGATCGAGCCGTAGCAAACCACGAGGTCCCGGATCGAAAGAATCGCGCTCATGCCGCCTCCTTGCCGAGGTAGGCGGCGATCACCTGCGGGTTGTGCCGGATTTCCTCAGGCAGTCCCTCGGCGATCTTGCTCCCGTAATCGAGGACAATGATCCGCTCGCAGATTCCCATCACCACTTTCATGTCGTGTTCGACCAGGAGAATCGACAGGCGGAATTTGTCTTTCGTGAACCGGATGAGTTGCATCAGACGCGCCTTCTCGGAGGAGTTCATTCCGGCAGCGGGCTCGTCGAGGAGAAGGAGCTTCGGGCGGGTGGCCAAGGCCCTCACGATTTCCAGGCGGCGCTGGTCGCCGTAGGGAAGCGAGTTTCCCGGCCGGTCGCGCAGTTCCGAGAGTCCGAATATCTCAAGAAGTTCCATGACGGAATTTTCAATTTCCTGCTCCTCCGCATGGAATCCCCTCCCCCGGAAAAGCGCGTGGGAAATCCCGTGTCGCAGATGCATATTGCAGGCGGTGCGGACGTTGTCGAACACGCTCAGCGAGCCGAAGAGCCGGATGTTCTGGAACGTGCGAGCAATCCCCCTCCCGGTGATCTTGTAGGGCCGGTGCCCGGTAACGCTTTTTCCCCGGAAGCGGATCGTGCCCGCCGTCTGCCGGTAAACGCCGGTCACAAGATTGAAGACGGTTGTTTTGCCCGCGCCGTTCGGCCCGATCAGCCCGACCAGTTCGTTCTCCTCCATGCGGAACGTCAGATCGTTCACGCACTTCAATCCGCCGAACTGCATCGTTGTATTGCTGACCTCGAGCAGGCTCATGACTTTTTGCCCCTGATGAAAGCCATTTTGCCGAAAAGCCCCTGCGGACGGGTGAGCATGAGGATGATGAGCAGGAGCGAATACAGGATCATCCGGTTCTCGGCCAGATCCCGCACGGGACCCGGCAGCCACGTATAGTCGGAAACCGTCCGCAAGAATTCGGGAAGAATCGTGAGGATCACAGCCGCCAGACAAACTCCGGCCGTGCTTCCCATTCCTCCCAGGATCACCATGACGACGATGTCGACGGACTTCAGGAAATTGAATCCCTCGGGGTGGATGAACTGCTTGAAATGCGCATAAAGGCCGCCGGCAACTCCTGCAAGAAATGCGCCGATGACAAATGCCAGCACCTTGTATTTCGTGGTGTTGATCCCCATCGCCTCGGCGGCAATCTCGTCGTCTCTCACCGCCAGAAATCCGCTCCCGTAGGTCGAATGGACAAGAGTCAGGATGCCGTAAATCGCGAGCGCGACGACAGCATACGTCCAGAAGAAATTTGTGTGCTGGACCATGCCGCCGAGCCCACGCTGGGCACCGAGCGGTTCGGCATTCTGGATGACACCCTTGATGATCTCGCTGAATCCGAGCGTCACGATCGCAAGATAATCCCCCCGCAGCCGCAGCGAGGGCACCCCGACAAGCAGCCCGGCGGCCGCCGCGGCGAGGCCGCCTCCGAACAGCGCAATCAGATACACGCCGCCGGTGGCGGGCAGCGATGTCCCGAGGACAAAACCAAACGTGAGCGTCATCCACGCAGAAGAATACGCCCCGACCGCCATGAATCCTGCGTGCCCGAGGGAAAACTGCCCGGTATATCCGGTCACCAGGTTCAGGCTCACCGCCAGAATGATGTTGATCCCGATCGTGATCAGAATGTCGTAATAGTAGGGATTGATCCCGCCGGTGAAAAATGAAGCCGCCGCGCAAAGAGCGATCGCGATCAACAGAAGCGTCTTCGGTTTCTTCATACCTTTTCGCGCTCCGCTTTCCCGAGCAGCCCGGAGGGTTTGAAAAGCAGGACAAGGATCAACACGGCAAACACCAGCGGGTCGCGGTAGGTCGGGTTGATGTAGCCGACCACAAGCGCCTCCAGAACTCCGATGATCACCCCGCCGAGGGCCGCGCCGGGAATATTTCCGATCCCGCCAAGAACCGCTGCGACGAAGGCTTTGAGCCCGGCGTTGATCCCCATCAGCGGATCAATGCTCGGCTGCTGAATCGAAGTCAGGATGCCGGCGGCCCCAGCCAGCGCGGAACCGATCGCAAATGTGAATGAAATCACAGCATCTGTATTCACCCCCATGAGGGAGGCGGCTAGCGGGTTCAACGAGAGGGCGCGCATCGCCATCCCTGTGCGGGTATACTTGACGATAGTCCTCAGGGCGGCCAGCAGAACAATTGTCGATCCGATGACGATCAACTGGCCGATCGTGAGTGTGAGCGATGCAAACTCGCCCCAGGAAGCCGGAAGCTCGATGGCCGAGTCGGCAATGATCTCCGGAAAGGCCTGCGGGTCGGCCCCGAAAAAAAACTGTCCGCCGTTTTCGAGAAAGAGGGATACCCCGATGGCGGCGATGAGGACGGTGAGGCGCGGCTGCGCACGGAGCGGACGATAGCAGAGGCGCTCGATGATCACCCCGGCAGCGGCACAAAGCGCCATCGCGGCGACAAGAACCAGCGCCGCTCCCCCATAGGAAGGACCGCCTCCGGTCAGCGAAAGAAGCTTCGGAGCGGTGTAAAATCCGGCGAAGGCCCCGAGCATGTAGATGTCACCATGGGCAAAGTTGATGAATCTCAGCACACCAAACACCATCGTGTAGCCGAGTGCGATCAGGGCATAGATCGCTCCCTGTGACAAGCCGTTGATGAGCTGTTGAAGAAATTCTATCAAAGCCGCACGGTTTGTTCGAAGCCTACGGCTCGACTTTTTTCACGAAGTGGAACCCGCCGTCACCGATGGTCAGGATCACGGCGGACTTGGATGCGTTCCTCTGCGGATCCAGCGTGATCTTGCCGGTCACCCCGGCATGGGAGGCGGTGGAAGCGATGGCTTGCCGCAGCGGACCGGAATCAGTCGTTCCCGCGGTGCGGATCGCATCGGCGAGGATCATGGCGCTGTCGTAGCCGAGGGCCGCCATGTCGTCAGGAACCTCGCCGTATTTCGCTTTGAACTTTTCCACAAAATTCCGAACCATCAGGGAAGCGTCGTCGGAGGAAAAGTGGCTGGAGAAGAACGATCCGTCGAGCGACTTGCCGGCCACCTTGAGGAGCGAGTCCCCGACCCATCCATCCCCGCCGAGGAGCGGAACCTTGAGTCCGAGAAGCTTGGCCTGCTTGGCGATGAGCGAGACCTCGGCGTAATAGCC
The DNA here is from genome assembly GCA_007280915.1 of Verrucomicrobiaceae bacterium. Taxonomy (GTDB): domain Bacteria; phylum Verrucomicrobiota; class Verrucomicrobiia; order Chthoniobacterales; family Terrimicrobiaceae; genus QYQL01. The sequence continues at coordinate 19,209 of QYQL01000048.1, forward strand.
GGGCACGAAGACCGCGTCCGGCTGCGAGGCCTTGATCGAAGTGAGCTGCGGTTTGAAGTCCTTGTCGCCGGTCGAATACTTCTGTTCGCGCACGATCTGCCCGCCGTTCGCCAGGAAGTCCTTGATGAAAAACTCCGCGAGCCCGACGCTGTAGTCCTGCTTCACATCCGTGAGGACCGCGATCTTCTTCCAACCGTTCTCGCGCGCAAACTTCGACATCACGGTGCCCTGAAACGGGTCGATGAAACACACGCGGAAAATACAGTCGCCGACTTCCGTGACCTTCGGATTGGTGGATGCTGGCGAAATCATCGGGATCTTGTTCTGCTGGCAGATCGGAGCTGCTTCCAGCGACTTCGAAGAGGCGACCTCTCCCAATATGGCAATCACCTTGTCCTGCGAGATCAGCTTCCGCACGATCGTCGCCGGCTGGCCTGCCTGCGACTGGTCATCCTCGGTGATCAACTCGATCGGACGTCCAAGGACCCCGCCTGCCGCATTGATCTCCTCAACCGCAAGCTTGGTCCCCTTGTGGGAGGACTGCCCGAAACTCGCGCTCGCACCCGTCAGGGAGGCGAATTCACCAACCCGGATCGGGCCTGCATTTACCTCAGAAATCCAGGCTCCGAAAAACAGAGCCGGAAAAATCATGGAAAATCTGGTCATGGCGGAAAAAATTAGCCGGACGGTTGTCCGATGGCAATCCGCAAGCATTTGTCGTTCCCTCCCCCAGGAGTCAATCCAGATATGTGGCTCGAAAGACTACAGGATTTCTTCGGGCTTGCCCGGCTCGACGGGCGCGAGGTGTTCTTCAATTGTCCTGATCAAAACTTCAGCACTCACCGGTTTTGCGATGAAAAATTCTCCACAGATGAGCCCGTTGTGTGCTTTGACTTCGCTCTTGCGGACTGTCGCTGTCACGAAGAGGACGGGGATATTTTTCAGCACGGGATCCTCTCTGAGCTTTGAAAGCACATCCCCACCATCGATTTCCGGCATGACGATATCCAACAGGATGATTTCCGGAAAAAACTGATGCGCGACCGAAAGGGTCAGCGACGGATCGTTCAACTCCCTCACCTCGTAGGCTCCTGAAGCTTCCAGAGTTAATTTGACAATCTTCGTGAACCCCGGCTCATCATCAACAATCAGAATTTTCCGCTTCAAAATTTAGGTGCCTTCCAGGCACAGTATAATTCTCACTCGGTAACATTTCAAGGCCCGTTGTAAGAGGTTCCCTATTTTGCCTTCAGGGCAGGAAACAGCAGCGAGGTGAGGACCCCTCCCTCCGGCTTGTTTGTGATCTGTAACCGTCCTCCGTGCAGTTCGATGATTTTACGGGTCACCGTGAGGCCGAGTCCGGTTCCTTTACCCGGAAGCTTGGTCGTGAAAAAGGGGTCGAAAATCTTGGAGAGTTTATCCGGCGAAATCCCGCTGCCGGTATCCTCGATCTCAATGACGACCATGGCGCCTTCCCCGGGGAACTGCCCGGATGTGTTGGATGGTTGATGATGACTACTGACGGTCAGGAGGCCTCCGTCAGGCATGGCGTCGATTGCATTGGAAAATATATTCACGAGCGCCTGGACAGCCTTGTTCTGGTCGATTGACACCGGTGGCAGGTCGCAGGCCAGATTTTTCACAAGCTCGACGCGGTTCGATTTCCTGCTGTGGTTGGCCAGCAGGAGTGCCTGTTCTATCACGGAATTGAGATCCCCGGGCTGGAGTTCGAGTTTTTCCGAAGCGGAGAAATCGAGCAGGCCGATGATAATTCTATCAGCCCGCCGGATTGCAGCGCGCATATCCTCCAAGACAGACGACACGTTTTCATTTCTGTCGGGCAGGGCGCGTGAGAGGTAGTCCAGGCTCATCGCCAAAATTGCCAGGGGGTTCTTCACTTCATGGGCCACCCCTGCGGCTAGCCGTCCGGTGATCTCCAGTTTTTCCGTGTTGATCAAAAGCATTTGGGAGGCCTTGAGTTCCTCGTGGGATTCTTGAAGATTGGTGAGGGCTTTGCGCAACGCCTCCTCCGCGATTTTGCGATCGGTGATGTCGGAAATCAGTCCATCATACCCTGCGATCCGGCCATCGGGGGTATGCCGGAAAACCCGCTGGTTGCGCACCCAGCGGACCGAGCCATCCCGGTGAAATATCCGGTGCTCGAGAGGCGGGCCAACTTCGCCGGAGGTCATTTTCGCGGCGATGGAGACGACTGTGGGGCGGTCGTCCGGATGCACCACGCGATACCATAGATACGGATCATTGGCATAGTCCTCCGAGCTGTAGCCGGTCACGCTCAGGCAACCCGGTCCATGCTCTGTGGAACCGACAGTGCCGTTTTGAAAGCGCACGGTGTAAATATAGTCGGTCACTGACGCCAGCAGCTCTTTCATGCGCCTTTCGCTCAGTTGCAACGCTTCCTCCATCCGCTTGCGCACGGTGATGTCCCAGTTCGTGCCAATCATGCGCAGCGGCTCTCCGGAGGGCGAGCGCTGCACGATGGCGAGCGCTCGGATGACGTGTATGCTCCCGTCCGGCCAGATCACGCGAAACTCGGTGTCGAAATCTTTTTCGCCGCTGATGGCCATCTGGAGTTCCTGGTCCTTCCGCTGCACATCCTCCGGGTGGATCCCCGCCTTCCATGCCTCGTAGGCTCCGGGGAACGATTCTCTCGTGATTCCGTAGAGGGAAAACATCTGCTCATCCCAGACGAGCTTGTTGCTGACAATGTCATAATCCCAGACGCCCACCCCGCCCGCTTTGGTGGCCAGCGACAGTCGACCGAAGGCCAGCTCCCTCTCCTCCTCCGCCCGCTTGCGATCGGTGAGATCCTCGATCGCGGCCATGGTGCGCAACGGTTTGCCGGCGGCGTCGCGAATGACGGTCATGTTCACGCTCACCCAGACCACAGTGCCATCCTTGCGCACGTAGCGCTTCTCCAGGCGGTAGGCCGGCAGCTCCCCCCTCACAACACTTTGGAATTTCTCGAAATCCACCTCCCGGTCCTCTGGATGCGTGATCTCGGGGACATTCATTTCGAGCAGCTCGGCGGCAGTGTAGCCGGTGATCTGGCACATCTTCCGGTTCACTCGCAGCCACTGCCCGGTCTGCGGGTCGCACTGGGCCATGCCGATGGACGCCAATTCAAACATGGCTGTGAACTCCTCGTTGCTTTTCAACATCGCCTCCTCCGCCCGCTTGCGATGGGTGATGTCGGTGTGCGTCCCCAGCATCCGGAGAGGCTTCCCCTGCGCATCGTGTTCAACAACATTTCCGCGCGTCGAGATCCAGATCCACTCTCCGGATTTCGACTTCATCCGGATATCTGCAGAAGTGCCTTTGCCGGATTCCATGTTCCGCAGCAGCTCCTCTTCGACCCGGTCGATATCTTCCGGGTGGACCAACGCGCGCCACGATTCGTAAGTGGCCGGAAATTCCCCGACTTCATACCCGAGCATGGAATAGTATTTCGGGCTGAAAAAGGCGGTCTTCGTCGCCAGGTTCCAATCCCAGACGGCATCGTTCACCGCTTCAAGAGTCAAGGCATAGAGCTGGTTGCTCGCCAGCTGCAACTCCTCCTCTGCCGTCACGTTTTTCTTCAGGGCAACGAAGTGGAGGATCTTTTTTTCATCGTCAAAGATCGGGGAGATCGTGAGCGATTCCCAATAGAGCGCCCCGTCCTTGCGGCGGTTCTGCAGCCGACCGGCCCAGATGCCGCCGGAGGTGATCGTCCGCCAGAGGTCCGCATAAACCTCCGGGCCCTGGGAGCCGGACTTCAAAATCCGCGGATTTCTTCCAACGACCTCTCCGGCGCTGTAGCCGGTGATCTCCTCAAACATCGGGTTGACGTATTCGATGTCTCCAGAGGGATCCGTCACGATGATGGCTAACGGGGACAGCTCCCATACCTTCCGCAAAATTTGTTCCTCAGGCCCGAGCTCACCCGGGGAGCCGGAGATAGCAGAGGAAGCACTCATAGCGGCGAGGCAACAGGAAAGTGCGCTTCGGATGTCGCGAAAGTTCCCGTTGCGTTCTGAAACAGTCCTCGAGTGCTCTGCTCCGGGCGCAAAGCGGAGGAGAGGTCCAGACGGGACGTTTGGTCATTGTCAGGAAAAGAGTGATGCAGCTGACAATGAAATCGCCCGACAGTGACGAAGAGCATGATTCACAGCCTTGCCATGCGACAGCAAAAGTCAAGATAAACGCCTGGACTAGCCTGCCCGACCGATTGGAAAGATTGCCGGCATCGACCCCGGTCAACAAGCCCCGTCAACGACTTCTGGCTGGCGTTGATTTTGGGGTTGGTTTTGTGGAAGGAGCCCCCCAAAGCAGGAGGGAGGGACGCTTCCTCACCTCGGTGCTGAGTTGTTCAAGGTTCGTGGCCGTGGCCGTCAAACCGTTCATCAACTCGCGGACCTGCGTGGGATTCAACTTCGTGGCGGGCTCGATGTTTTCAAGGATTTTGCGCAGTTCGCAGTTCGTCGCTTCGAGCTGCCCGAGAAATTTTTTTGCATCGGTGGAAAGCGCGGGGATGTCGGATTTTTGAAGGATCCCGTTGGCGTCATGGATGAGCGCCTGAAGGTCGGAGCTCACCTTGTCCACCTGGGCCCCGACGACGGCCTTGTTCAGATTTTGCAGCAATTCCGTCCCGCTTTCACTGATCCCGCCGATGTTGAGCTTCTCGACCTCATGGAGAATCCCGTTGATCGAATCGAGGAAGCTGGTGAGTTCCCCGGGTGCCGAGGGAATGTAGTAATCGTGCGGTTTCCACGGCGGCCAGAGGGCAGGGAAGCGGGTGGGATTGTAGTAATCCACCTCGAGGTAATTCAGCCCGGTGATCCCCTGTGGCTCGATCCGCACCCGGAGACCCTGCTCGATTCCGCGGTTGAGCAGAGGAGTGAGATCCTCGGTGAACATGTGGGGAAACACCTCGCGGTTGATCTCCATGAAAAGCACGACGTAATTGTAGAGTCCGTCGGTTTCCTTGAGGTCGTATTCCGTGAAAGCCAGCCCGATCTTTGTGACTTTTCCGATCAGCACACCGCGGAATTTGACCGGCGACCCGACATCGATTCCCTGAATCGTGCCCTTGATATAAGTCTCCACGGTGATTTTCGGACGAAAAAACTGACCGGCACCGAAAACCAGGAGAGCAGCAACAAGGATTGCGATTCCCCCGGCGACAAAAACTCCGATGCGGAAATATTCCGGCTTGGCACTCATCCGGCAACCTCCGCGGTTTCCCGGTGAAAAAACGCGTGAACGAACGGGTTCGAATCATGATCCCGCAGTTCTCCGGGCGCACCCTCTGCGAGGATTCCCTTTTTTGTTTGGTCGAGCATGATCACGCGGTCCGCCACAGCATAAATACTGGCCAGTTCGTGACTGACAATCACAAAGGTCACCCCGAGGTTCTTGTTGAGCCTGAGGATCAGTTCGTCGAGCCCGGCGGAGGTTACGGGATCGAGTCCGGCGGACGGTTCATCAAGGAAGAGCACCTCGGGGTCAAGCGCCATAGCCCGCGCGATGGCTGCCCGCTTTTGCATCCCCCCGCTCACCTCGCTCGGAAAATGTCCGGAGAACCGTTCCAACCCGACCAGCGAGAGCTTCATGCGCGCCACCAGTCGCCTCGCCTCCGGGGGCAACTTTGTGAATTCCTCCATCGGCAGCATGACATTTTCCTCGAGCGTCAACGACCCGAAAAGGGCGCCGCTCTGATACATCACCCCGAACTTTTTCAGCAGGTCGGCGCGCTCTTGTCCGGAAGCGTTATTGATATCCCCCCCGTCGATCAGGATGCGCCCCGCAGCCGGCCGCAGGAGTCCGATCAGGTGCTTCATCAGAGTGCTCTTCCCGCAACCGGAACCCCCGAGAATCACGAACACCTCACCGCGGCGGACGTCAAAAGTCACCTTGTCGAGCAGGACAAAGTCCCCGTAGGCGGCAGTCAGATCGAAGACCTCTATGATCGGTTTCACCATTGGATGGTATAGAAAATCGCGGCGAAGACCGCGTCCACAAGGACGATAAGAAAAATCCCGCTGACCACGGCGCGCGTCGTGGATACCCCGACCGCGCTCGCCCCGGTGCCGGTCTGCAGCCCGCGCAGGCAGCCCACGCCCGCGACCAGAATCCCGAACACAAACGACTTGATCGTCCCGGTCATCACATCGGTGACCCCGACTGCGCTGACAAGCTGGTTCCAGAGCGCCATGAAGGGAAACCCCAGGGCCATCATCACAAAAAATCCTCCGGCCACACCAAGAAAGTTCGCGTAAACCGTCAGCACCGGGGTCACCAGAAATCCCGCAAGCACGCGCGGTACCACCAGAAACCTCATCGGCTCGATCCCCATGGTCACAAGCGCATCGATCTCCTCGTTGACCTTCATCGTCCCGATCTCCGCGGCAAACGCGGACCCCGAGCGGCCAGCCAGCACCACGGCGGTCATGATCGGCCCGAGCTCCCGCAGGATCGCAAGCGCCACAAGGTTGACCACAAAAATGTCCACGCCGAACTGCTTGAGCGGCACCGACGACTGGAAGGCCATGATCATCCCGGTCAGCAGCGAAACCATTCCGGCCACGATGAGCGCATCCACCCCGGCTCGCTGGGCAATCACCCACATGTCACCCCACCTCACCTGTCCCGGGCTGACCGCACAGCGCAGGGCCGTCACCGTGAACTCCCCGATAAAGGCCACCTGATCCCGCGTGTCGTTCCATATCTGGCTGGCCGCGCGGCCGAGTTGGCCGAAAAGCGAGTTGTCCCGCGGGGGAGCATCTGCGGGATCCACGGGAAGATGATCAAACGGTCGCAGAAGGGCGGCGATTTCCGGCCGCAGACCGGTAACCGTGGCCCCGCCTTTCTGCACATACCAGATCAGAGCGAGCCCGGCCCCGTCGCATGTTTCCAGCGGGGAGGCATCGACATGACGGACACGCCCGCCGACGGCAGACCACAGGGCGGAAACCTCACCGGCATCCAGCCTGGCCCCCAGCTTCAGGCATCCGGTTTTCTGATTAAAATCCATTATGACAAATGAGAAGGCCGGGCAGGAATTTCTCCCTGCCCGGCCCAAACTGTTGTGTCCTTATTTGGACATTCCGACGCTGCTCGGAGCCGGAGCCGGCTTCGGTTTGCTGGCGCAGGCGCCGAGGCCGAGAGCGGCGGCGGCGAAAGCAACGACTGCTGCGATTTTGACGAATTTCACGATTGGTTTCCCCTCCTTTCCTGGCATGTAGCCGATAGGGACTGTGTCATATCCTGACCGGCTGACAACAATATTTCGCCGCGAATTCTCAGGCGATCTCCACCTCCGTGCCGGACGGGACGAGTCCGAAGAGTTCGATGACATCCTCATTTCTCAGCCGGATGCAGCCGTGGCTGGCCGGCTCCCCGACCAGATGCTCCTGGTTGGTTCCATGGATGTAGATGTAGCGGTCTTTTGTATTGCGATTCGCTTCCTCCAAGCCTTCCAGCCAGAGAATCCGGGAGAGAATCCCGTCCCCGTCGCCGCCGGGAGCCGCAATTTCTCCGGTGGGCCGGCGGCTCTTGAAGACCGCCCAGGCAGGCGCATCACCTCCGATTTTTTCACAGATCCGGAATTTCCCGAGCGGGGTTTTCATGCTTCCCGGCTCCGCTCCCAGGCCGAATTTTGAGGTCGAGACAGGCCAGGACTTGACCGAAACCCCATTCAGTAGAAAATGGAGGGTCTGTCGAGCGACGTCAACCCGGAGACACGAATTCGGGATGGGTTCGGCTTCCATATCGTTATCCTATGTCAAAATCTCATCGAATCGCAATCGTTGGCGCATCCGGCGCCGTTGGTGTCGAAATGCTCCGCGTCATGGAGCGCCGCAACTTCCCGGTTTCCAGCCTCCGCCTGCTCGCCTCCCCTCGCTCGGCAGGACGCACCCTGGAATTCCGCGGGGAAGAACTCGTCATCGAGCCGCTGGGCATGAATTCGTTCGAGGGGATCGATCTGGCACTTTTCAGCGCGGGCTCCGGGATCTCAAAAGAATTCGCACCGGTGGCCGCGGACTCCGGTGCCGTGGTCATCGACAATTCCTCGGCATTCCGCATGTCGGAAAATGTTCCGCTCGTCGTTCCCGAGATCAACGGCGGCGACGTCAAAAACCACTGCGGGATCATCGCCAACCCGAATTGCACGACCGCCATCACGCTCGTCGCCCTCCACCCGCTCCACAAGAAATTCCGGGTGAAGAGGATTTTTGCCTCGAGCTACCAGGCGGTCTCGGGTGCCGGAGCCCGCGCGATCGAGGAACTCCGCCACCAGGTGGATTCGCTCGCCCGCGGAAAGAAGTTTTCGCCGGAGGTCTTCCCTCATCAGATCGCATTCAATGTGATCCCGCAGGTCGACTCGTTCCTCGACAGCGGCTACACGAAGGAGGAGATGAAGATGCAAAACGAAGGGCGCCGGATCATGCACCTGCCGACATTCAAGGCCTCCGTGACCTGCGTGAGAGTACCTGTTTACCGCGCCCACTCGGTTGCGGTGAGCGCCGAATTCGAGCGTCCCGTTGTCCTCAGCGAAGCGGCCGAGGCGATCGCCCAAGCCCCCGGCGTAAAGATGCCCGCCGAGGGATACCCCATGCCTCTTCAGGCCGCCGGGCAGGATGACTGCTTCGTCGGGCGGATGCGACTCGACTGCGCCATGGAAAACGGGCTCGCCTTCTGGGTCTGCGGAGACCAGCTCCTCAAAGGCGCCGCGCTCAACGCCGTCCAGATCGCCGAATTGTTATAATCCGCCGGGAAGACCACGGCGAGAAGAAGGCAGAGGGCCTCCAACCCTCCCGTCGGCCACTCTCGCTGAAGTGCCCGAGCGAAGGGGCGCGCATCTTTGATGAATCCTCACCATGGAGGCGGGCGCTGTCCGCGATTGCGTGGAAGTTTCACGTGAAAAATCTTGCCGCGCGGAACAACCGGTTGAATGATGTCCTCAATGTCACCGGCTCCGAAGGACACCCGCCGTCGAAACAAAGCGGAACGCATGCGCCGCGTAGGCAAGCTCGCCAGCGGCAAATTCGTTTCCGCAAAATCCGTGCCCGAAGTTCTCAAGCTCATCATCGAGACGGGGGACATCCTCTGCCTCGAGGGAGACAACCAGAAGCAGGCGGACTTTTTGGCAAACCAGCTGGCGACACTCACAAAGAAGGACCTTCGCGACATTCATCTTGTGATGTCCTGCCTCACGCTCCCCGCTCACATTGAGCTCTTCAAGAAAGGCCTCATCAGCCAGGTGGATTTCTGCTACGCGGGACCGCAGGGGCAGGCGGTCGCGCAGCTTCTGGCGGATGGAAAATTTCCGCTGGGGGCGATTCACACCTACAACGAAATTTACGCCCGGTATTATGTGGATCTGACCCCGCGCGTCGCCCTCATCGCGGCCGTTCAGGCCGACCGTCAGGGGAATTTGTATCTTGCGGCCAACACCGAGGACACGCCCGCGATCGTCGAGCCGACGGCGTTCTCCGACGGCATTGTGTTCGCGCAGGTCAACGAGATCGTGGACAAGCTCCCGCGCATCGACATTCCCGCCGACCAGGTGGATCTGATCGTCGAGGCCCCTTATCCGATGCACCTCACCGCGCTCTTCACGCGGGATCCGGCAGCGATCACGGACGTTCAGATCCTCATGGCCATGATCGCGCTCCGCGGGATCTATCAGAAATATGAGGTCCAGTCGCTCAACCACGGCGTTGGGTTCAACACCGCCGCGATCGAGCTCCTGCTGCCGACGTATGGCGAGCAGCTCGGCCTCAAGGGCAAGATCTGCAAATACTGGATGGTGAACCCGCTGCCGACGATGATCCCGGCGATCGAGTCGGGGTGGGTCGAAGGCGTGTTCTCGGTTGGCGGCGAAGTCGGAATGGAACGCTACACCGCCGCCCGCTCGGATATTTTCTACACGGGCCGCGATGGAAGCTTTCACTCGAACCGGGCGATGGGCCAGCTCGCCGGACACTATGGCGTCGATATGTTCATCGGCGCCACGCTCCAGATCGACGTGAACGGAAATTCCTCGACGGTTTCCAAAAAGCGGATCACCGGATTCGGCGGAGCGCCGAACATGGGATGCCAGCCGATGGGCCGCCGGCATCCGACGAAAGCGTGGCTTCAGGCTGGTGCCGAGTCGAACCCCGGACCGGGCTCGATCCCCGGACGCAAGCTCGTCGTCCAACTCGCGGAAACATTCCAGTCCGGACGCGTGCCGACATTTGTCGAGGAGCTCGACGCGCAGGATCCGGCCATCAAAAAAGCTCTGCACGGGGTCGCGCCGGTCATGATCTACGGTGACGATGTCACGCATGTTGTCACCGAGGAGGGGATCGCTAATCTCATGGCCTGCCGAACGATCGAGGAACGCCGGGCCGCGATCCGGGGTGTCGCGGGCTACACCCCGGTCGGCCTCAAACGCAAGAGGAGCGAAACCCGGGAACTTCGCTCGCGCGGGATCATCCAACTTCCGGAGGATCTCGGCGTTTCGCCCTCCGACGTGAGCCGCAGCCTCCTTGCCGCACAGGATATCAAAGGCCTCGTCCGCTGGTCGGGCGGGCTTTATGATCCGCCCGCACAGTTTGTGGACTGGTAACCAAGGATTCCCATGGAAAAATTTGTAAAAGCCTTTCCCTCGAAACCTCTCACCTGGCCGCGTGGCAAACAGTGGGCGCTTGCCGGGGTCGTCGGCTCGGGCAATCTGGAGGTCCTCTTCGAGCGCAATCCCAAGACCACGGATCAGATGGACTGCCATGTGGAATCCTCGATTCCGGGATACAAAGACTCGTGGCTCGCGGCCCTCGGCGACTTCGCATCGAATTATCCGGTCGGCGGCACGAAGGTGACGATCCACGATCAGGGAGCAGATCCGATCGTCGTGACCTTCCGCCTGCGGCAGGCCTACGACCACCTTCTCAAAAAGACGACATGAGCTGCTCGAACCTTTTCCACGAACAAACCGCCCGGCAGCGCATCGCCTCGCTTGTCGATCCAGGGTCGTTCACAGAGTTTCTACCGCCTCCGGCTCGCGTCATGAGCCCGTATCTTCCCCAGCTCGACATCCCTGTCTCGTTTGACGATGGCATTGTCATCGGGCGTGCGAAGCTCGGCGGGACGCCGCTCTATCTCGCCGCCCAGGTCGGACAATTTGTCGGCGGTGCGGTCGGCGAGGTCCACGGGGCCAAGCTCACCGGCATCATTAAAGCCTCAGCCCGCGACAGCATCCCCTGCGTCTTCATCGCCGAGAGTGGAGGGGTCCGCCTGCACGAGGGCTCGTCGGGGGAAATCGCGATCTCCGAAGCGATGCGCGCTGTCTTCGAATGCCGGGCCAAGCGCGTGCCGACGATCGCCGTGATCGGCGCTGACATCGGCGCCTACGGCGGCATGGGTATCCTCTCGACCTGCTGCGATTTCCGCATCATGACCGAGCACGGACGGCTCGGGATCTCGGGACCGATCGTTATTGAAAAATGGATGGGCAAACAGGCTTACGATTCCTCAAACCGCGCGCTCGTCTGGAAGACCAGCGGGGGAAAAACAAAGTTTCTCCTCGGAGACGCCGATCTCCTCGCCGACGACGACGCCGCTTCGGTGGGGGCCGCGATCAAAAAGCTCCTCTCAAAATCCGCCCCGCTCACCATCAAAAGCGTGAAAGCCCGCCAGCAGGAGCTTGAAAAGCGTTTGAAAACTTTCGGGAAAACCACGGACCCGGATGCGATCTGGAAGGTGCTCGGCATCAAGAATGTCGCTGAAGCCTCGCTCGCCACCGCAACCGAATTTACCGCCCTCGCTAAAAGGAAATGAAAAACCTTCTGGAGAAATTTTTCGGCAAATCGGCGAAAGGAATCGCCGTCGAAGGCAAACTGATGACCGGATACGCCGAGGTCGCCGGTCGGGAAGTCTGCGTGTTCGGAACCTGCGACGGCACCTACATCGACAACGCCGCCGCGCTCCGGCTGGCGGCGCACGTGATCGACTGCATCGAAAACCACCGCAAGTCACCGATCGTCATGCTCGTGGACAGCGCCGGGCAGGAACCGAACAGGACCGCCGAAATGCTTGGCCTGGCCAGCTATTTCGGCCACCTCCTGAGCTGCCTCCAACTCGCGCGGCAAAACGGGCACAAGCTCATCACCGTCGCCACCGGAAAAGCGATTGGCGGAGCATTCATCTGCTATGGCATGTTCGGCGACCGCATCGACGCGCTCGACTCCGCCAGCGTCGGCCTTATGCCGATCGAGGCGATGTCGGCCGTCACCAAGATCCCCGCCTCCACGCTCGAAAAACTTTCCAAGACGATGCCCTCGCTCGAATTCGGCGCCAAGCCATTCGCCCTGCTCGGCGGCGTTGAGGAGGTCTGGTCGGAGAAGGACGACTTCGCCACGAAGCTCGCCTCCGCCATCGCCTCCGCCACCACGGACGACAACCGCGCCGCACTCGGAAAAAAACGTGGCGGACGCAAGCTCGCCCTCGACGTCAGGAACCGCGTCCTCGCCGAAACAGCCAAGTGACGGCATGGGGGAGATCACGCCGAAGTGACCCCTCTCCGCCGCCATATGCTGGTTTGGCTGTCTCATGCTCCGCAGCCGGACCTGTCCGCGGATGCTCCCGCTGTTGACCGATGGCACGCGGGGGGAAATCCGTTTGTTGTCTGCCGTCAGCGCGGAGCAGAAGATGATCTCGCGATCGGATTCTGCCTAGCAACTCCCAGCCTGCGACCACGCCGCATCGCCGCGCAGTCCATCCATGATCACATCGCGCGCATCGCCCGCCCGCCATCGCTGAAGGAGATTGCCGCAGCCCGGAGGAATCCTGAACAGGCCGCGGCAGGTTGTCGGGATCATGCCGGCGCGCTTGCGCAGCTCTCGGCTGCAGCAGCGAACGCCGGACTGGATATCCGGGTTTTTGGAAGTTGGATGTGGCAAACGCTCACAGGCGATCCACATGTCTCCTCGGATTCCGACTTGGATTTACTCATCGATGTGTCCACGGCCGCCGAGGCCGATCGCGCGGCGGCGCTTCTCCAGACGGCATCGGCGGACTCCCCTCTCAGGGTCGATGGGGAGTTCTCTATTTCAGGAAAGGGGGAAGTTCACTGGCGGGAATACCTGACTGGCGGCCCTGAACTTCTCATAAAATCCATCGCAACGGTTCGCATGATCAGAAGGGACGACCTGTGGAAATAGGACCTCCGGACGTTTGCCTGGCCAAATCCGCAGTTTTGGCGCTGTTGCAGGAACTCGAAGCCTATCCCAAGCCCGGACTTGTGAGCAGGAAGGATTCCGGAGCGCACGCCGACATGGACCGCGATCTGATGTGCCGCTCAGCAAACGCGTTGCAGCGCCCGTTCGCATCCATCGCTGCGGCTGGTCGGGAGGGTGGCCCGTTTGAGCTCTCACTCGTCCCGCTCGGCCTTGCTGCCGAACGGGAAATGCTGCGCGCCACCGGCGGAATCAACACCCACCGCGGTGCCATTTTCACCCTTGGAATGATCCTCGCCGCCATGGCTCGGGCGGAGTCCATCTCAAGGCCAACTGTGCCGGCTGGCATTCGATCGGTGCTCCTCGAAACATGGGGCGAGGCCCTCCGAGCGCACGCTGCTGCAGAAGTCTCCGGCCCCAGCCACGGCGCTCTGGTCCGCCAATCCACCGGTGCCGGCGGAGCAAGAGCTGAAGCGGCCCGGGGGGTTCCGGGCATCTTCGAGACCGGCGCACCCGTTTATTCCAAAGCGCTGGCTTCGTGGCTCCATCCAGCCGCCGCCCGCATCCAAACCCTTTTCGCACTCATGGAGTCGGCGGAGGACAGCAATGTCATTTACCGCGGAGGAACTGAAGCGGCGGATTTTGTCCGCCGGTCCGCGGCCGAGTTTCTCGCGGCTGGAGGATGTTATTCCGAGGGCTGGCTTCCGCGCGCGGAGGAACTCCACAGGATATTCATCCAGCGCAACCTCTCCCCCGGCGGTTGCGACGACCTCTTGGCAGGGACGATTCTTGCCGGGACGATTCTTGTTGCCGGGGGCTATGAAAGCCAGAAGGTCGAAACCGATCGAAAATTCCCGGTCAGGCCTCGATGATCTGGTTGCGGATCGCGTAGCGGACCAGTTCGCCGATCGAGTGGAGACCGAGCTTGCGCATGACCGCGGCGCGGTGGGTTTCGGCGGTTTTGACGCTGATGCCGAGCGCGGATGCGACTTCCTTGTTGCTGCGACCCTCGGCCAGAAGCTGAATGATTTCACGCTCCCGCGAAGAGGGTTTCGCCCCGTCATCCGCAGGGGCATGAGGCATGTCCTTCCGCTGAAAGCTTTCAAAAAGAACCTCGGAGACCTGCGAGCTGAAGTAGTGACGCCCCTCCAGGATGCTCTCCACAGCGGAAAGCAGGTGCCGTCCGGCGTCAGACTTCAGAATATAACCGTGGGCCCCGGCGTTGAAGACTTCGTAGACCAGACGCTCCGCGTCATGAACGGTGAAAATCAGAACCTTTGTTTCCGGACAGAGCTTCAGAATCTGCCGTGCCGCCTCGATTCCATTGAGCTCGGGCATGCTGATGTCGAGGATCGCCACGTCCGGCTGCAATTCCCCGCAGAGACGCACCGCATCCCTTCCGGTCGTCGCCTCCGCGCAGCACTCGTAGTCTGCCACGGACGCAATCAGGTTGCGAACGCCGTGGCGGACGATTTCGTGGTCGTCAGCAATCAGGATTTTTTTCTTTTTCTGCGACATGGCTACGAATGTTTGCGACGATACTCACGCCGTAGATCGATGAACGAATCTCCAACTCTCCGCCGAGTTGGGCAAGCCTTTCCCTCATCCCGGCCAGCCCCACCCCGCCACCGGCGGTGGGTGTTGTGCCCTCCGGAATCCCGTTTCCGTTGTCCCGGATCTCCAAGCGTATCCCACCGCCCAGAAGTTCGAGCGAGATCCAGGCATGGCCGGCACCGGAATGGCGGTAGATGTTTCCCATCGATTCCTGCACGATGCGGAACAGCGTCGTCTCGATATCCGAATCCATCCGGGGAAATCCCTCGGCCACATCAAGAGTCACCGGAATCGCCGTGCGCTTCGTAAAGCCGTCCGCAAACCATTCCAAGGCAAACGACAGGCCGACCTCGTCGAGGAGCGGAGGATGCAGAAGATACGAAATGGTGCGCAACTCCATGCAGCAATCGCGGGCGATCTGCCGGGTCTCGGCGACGATCCGCCGGGTGGTTTCGTCGCCGGCCACCGGCTCGAGGAGGCTCATGTTCATCTCAAGAGCCGAAAGGCTCTGGGCGGTGGAGTCGTGCAGTTCTCTGGCGATCTTGCGCCTCTCGTCATCCTGCAGACGCATCAGCCGGTTCGAGAGGGTGCGGAGTTCGCGCTCGGAATTTTGAAGCTGCTGCTGGGCCTGAACCTGCGGAGTAATATCCGCGGCAACCCACTGCCCATCAGCTCTGGATCCATCCGGTAGAAAATTCGCGCGCAGCGTGCTCCGGAACCAGAGCGCCGAGGAATTCTCATCCAGAATCTGATGGATGAACGTGTCCAACGGGTGATCCGGATCCAGCGCCTGGAATTTTTTGGAGAGAAAATCGAACGTCACCGCGGGGAGGCACCGCTGAAGAAATCCGCCGTGACCGGAACTCTGGCGGAATGTCCGCTGGAAGATTCCGTTGGCAAATGTGAGTTCGAACCCCGGGGTGAACCGGCAGATGATCTCATTCTGGTCCTCAACCACCGCTCGGTAGCTCCAGCGGGCACGGTCGAGCTGGAGCGCCAAATCCTCGATTCGTCTCGCCAGAGTGGCGAGCTCGTCGCTGCCCCGGAAATCCAGCTGAAGGGGAAGGATGTCCCGCTCACTCTCGACCTTTCCGGTCAGCTCGCGGATGCGGGCCAGAATCGTCCGGTCGAGCAGGATCCACATCACGAGAAAAAGCGTTCCTCCGGCAAGCGTCAGCACGGTGAGAAAAATCTGAACCGCCTGCAAGCCCTCGGCGTAGAGAGGCCTGCCCTGGGAGAGGCGGATCTGGCCGATCGGGATTCCGTTGATCCCCCGGATCAGGATATGCCCGAGAAGCAGATTCGGCCCCTCGGCCTGCACAAAAAATTCATTCCGGGCAAGCATGGTCAGCAGGGGTTCGCTGCGCTCGCCGCTGACATTCACCGCGCGGAGCGGCTCAAATGCCACACGCACTCCGAACATTCCCTCGAGAAATGCCAGCGACTCGTTGTCAATGATCCGCCCGCCCACAACCATGCTCCCATCGCCATGCTTCTGGCAGGCAATCGCCGTCAGGGAATCGCCGAGAAGGATGAATCCCGCCACAGGAAGCCGGACCCCTCCGGCTCCCGACAACCACTGGGTCCAGGCGGGGGCTTCTGAAAAAATCCTACGCGCGGTGGCATCGCGGAAAACCGTGCTCCGGATCCGGCCGTCCACATCCGCAAGGGAAAGAAAATCAAATTGAAGGGCCGCGAGCGAAGCACCCTGGGGCAGGACGAAGAGCCCGTTTTCCATGGACTCGCTCCGTTGAAGCCAATCGGCCAGGGAGATCTCGAGCGGGCGCGTCTCCCGGGCCAGCATGAGCTTGAACCGCTGAAGCGTCGCGATCATCTCCTGGCGTTCGGTATCTTCGAACTCCCGCAGGATGATCTCGCTGGTCAGCAGAACAACCGCCATGCCAAGAAGGAGTGAAAAAATCACGAAGAGCGTCAGGGCCTTCGAATAGACGCTCTGGCTTGGAAGCCTCAGAATCCTCGCAAGCAGGCCGTTGCCGCCATCCGTCCTGGGGGCACTGAATGCTCCGGAGCTTTCCTCCATGCCGTTCAGTGCGGAGCCACCGCAGCCGCAGGAGCTTTTTTTTGTGGCAGGATCACTTTGCTGAGGTTGAAGATCGGACCGTAGATCGCATAGACCAGACCGCCGACGATGCAGCCCAGCATCACCAGAACGATCGGCTCCAGAATCTTGTCGATCTGGCTTGCGACGACATCCAGTTCCTCCTCGTAATCTGTCGCGATCTCATCAAGCATCTCGTTCACCCCGCCGGTCTCCCCGGCCATCTGAACGACGGCCGCAATCGTGCGCCCGTCGGGGCCGAGGCGGTGGGACTCCATGAGAAAGCTCTCGGGAAGCGAGAGTCCGTCGGTGATGTGGTCGCGCACGGCGATGTAGAACCTGTCGAACTCGACATGGTTCGATGACTTGGCCGCGATCTCGAGCGCGGTGGAAATTCGCACGTTGGCATGGAGCAGGAGAGCCAGCGTGCGGAAGCTCACCATCGCCGCGGATTTCCGGATGATGTTTCCGATGGTCGGCAGGTGGGTGATGGCAATCTGAACCGGGGGCTGGCGGTAAATTTTCGGCCAGTATTTAAAGAACACCACAATGGCAATAACCGGCAGGGCAAGCAGATACGGCTGCTTGAGCAGAATGTCCGAGAACGCCATCAGGATCTGTGTCGGGAGCGGAAGCTGGGCATTCATCGCGATGTAGAGCTTCGAAATCGCGGGGATGAGGGTGAAGGCCATGACGATCACCACCACCAGGGCAAGGATGAGAACGATGACCGGATAGATCAGGCCGGACTTCAGCTTGCGGAGGATCCTTGCCGACTTGCTCCGGCCGGCGGAGATCTGCTTGAAGACCGCATGGATCTGGCCGGACTCCTCTCCGGCACGGATCAAAGCGATGACGTCCTCGGTGAAAAGATCCGGGTGCATCGCGAAGCAATCGCTCAGCTTGTCGCCGGTGAGGATGCGATGCGAGATGTCGGCGACCGCGCCGCGATAGCGGGGAGACTTCAGACGGGCCGCCATCAGCTCGAGGCTCTTGATGGTCGAAATATTCCGCTCCAGGCAGCGGGCCAGGCCGCCGAACAAAGTCACCGCCTCGTCCAAATTCGGCTTTTTTCCCGTCCCGCGCTGGAGGGTCTCGTCCAGTCCTGTGATGTCGGTAACGACCGCTGTCTCATTCGGAGCCTTTCCGGCTCCCAATACCGCCTTGGCATCGTCATCCGTGTCCACGATGACCTCGGTGGACTTGGAAGTATAGATGTTGGTCAGGACGACTTTTTTCAGCATGCTAGGGGCGCGACTTACCGAATCCTGCACATGCGGCAGGATTCAAGCGATGATATTTTTTGAAGGTCGGAAGCTTGTCAGTGCCTGCCGAGCGCGCAGTCCTCGCAGGGTTTGATCTGCTGGAAGAAGTCGTTCCCCTTGTCGTCCACAAGGATGAACGCCGGAAAATCGACGACATCGATTTTCCAGACCGCCTCCATGCCGAGCTCCGGGTATTCGAGCATTTCGACTTTCCGGATGTTGTCCTGGGCGAGGATCGCGGCTGGACCGCCGATGGATCCGAGGTAGAACCCGCCGTGTTTGTTGCAGGCATCGGTGACCTGCTTGCTGCGGTTCCCCTTGGCGATCATGATCATGGATCCTCCGTTGGATTGGAAAAGGTCCACGTAGCTGTCCATCCGCCCGGCGGTGGTGGGACCGAACGAGCCGGAGGGAAGGCCTTTCGGGGTCTTGGCGGGACCGGCGTAGTAGACCGGGTGATCCTTGAAATACTGGGGAAGCCCCTCTCCGCGGTCGAGGCGTTCTTTCAACTTCGCGTGGGCGATGTCACGCGCGACGACGATCGTGCCGGTGAGCTCGAGCTGGGTGGTGACCGGGTGTTTGGAAAGTTCGGCAAGGATCTCGGACATCGGACGGTTGAGATCGATCCTCACGCTGTGCTTCGCGGACGCCTTGCGGAACCGGTCCGGAATGAATCGCCCGGGGTTCGTCTCGAGCACCTCAAGCCAGAGCCCGTCCTTGTCGATCCGCCCCTTGATGTTGCGGTCGGCCGAACAGGAGACTCCCATGCCGACCGGGCACGAGGCGCCGTGGCGGGGCAGGCGGACAATCCGCACGTCGAGGGCGAAATATTTTCCACCGAACTGCGCGCCGATCCCGCACGTCTGCGCGGCCTTCAATATCTTGTTCTCAAGCTCGACATCGCGGAATGCGCGACCGAGTTCATTGCCCTCGGTCGGGAGCGCGTCGAGATACTTCGTGCTCGCAAGCTTGACCGTCTTCAGGCAGGTCTCGGCCGAGGTGCCCCCGATGACAAAGACCAGGTGGTAGGGAGGGCAGGCCGCCGTGCCGAGCGACTGCATTTTCTCGATGAGAAACTTCTCCAGGCTCGCCGGGTTGAGGAGCGCCTTGGTTTCCTGAAAAAGATAGGTCTTGTTCGCGGATCCCCCGCCCTTGGCGACAAAAAGAAAATCATACGACATTCCTTCGGTGGCGAGAATGTCGATCTGAGCGGGGAGGTTGGTCCCGGTGTTGACCTCGTCATACATGTTGAGCGCCGCCGTCTGGGAATAGCGGAGGTTCTCTCCGGTGTAGGTGTTGTAGATCCCGTGCGAAACCGCCTCCTCATCGTTGGCGCCGGTCCAGACCTGCTGGCCTTTCTTGGCGACCACCGTTGCCGTGCCGGTATCCTGGCAAAAAGGAAGAACTCCGTGCGCCGCGACCTCCGCATTACGGAGCAACGTCAGGGCCACGGTCCGGTCATTTTCGCTCGCGGCCGGATCATCGAGGATCGCCGAAACCTGCGCAAGATGCGCCGGACGCAACATGAACGAAACATCCCTCATCGCCGCCTGCGCGAGGTAGGTCAACCCCTCGGGCTCGACTTTCAAAACCGGCTTGCCATCGAACTCGGCGAGCGAAACAAATTCGTCGGTCAGCTTCTTGTATTCCGTCGTGTCCTTGCCGAGGGGAAACGGTTTCTGAAAGGTGAAGGGCGGAGTGGGTTTGGCCATGGCGGTATTAGAAAAAGTAATACTGCCACAAAAACAGGCTTTTCGCAACCTCAATGGCCGCCGGTTTCCATGAAACTGTTTTTGCAGAGCCTGGCGTAAAGCCCGTCTTTCGCGACCAGTTCGCCATGCCGTCCGCGCTCGACGATACAGCCCCGGTCGAGCACGAGAATCTGGGAGGCATGACGGACCGTGGAAAGCCTGTGGGCGATGACGAAGCTGGTGCGGTGTTCCATGAGACGGTCGAGCGCCTGCTGGATGAGAAGCTCGGTGGCGGTATCCACGCTCGCAGTCGCCTCATCGAGGATCAGGATCGGGGGATTCTTGAGCAGGGCACGCGCGATCGATATCCGCTGCTTTTCGCCGACGCTGAGCCGGATCCCTCGCTCGCCGACCGGCGAGTGCAGCCCCTCCGGAAGCCTCCGCACGAAATCCGCCGCGTTCGCCGCCTCCAGCGCCTGCCACATTTCGTCCTCGGTGGCCTCCTCCCTGCCGACCCGCAGGTTTTCGGCGGTGGTGCCGTTGAATAGAAAACTTTCCTGGGTAACGACGGCAATGTTCGCGCGGAGGTGGCTTCTCGGAATCTGCCGCAACGGGATTCCATCGATGAGAATCTCCCCGCCGGTGAATTCGTAGAACCGGACAAGCAGGTTCACGAGGGTCGACTTTCCCGCCCCGGTCGGACCGACCAGGGCCACCGTCTCGCCGGCTAGGACGGACAATTCGATATTTGAAAGAACGGGCAGCTCGGGAGAATACGAAAACGACACATCGCGGTATTCGACAGCTCCCGCCACCGGCTTCGTAATCACATCCCCGGCATCCGGGCTCTCGGAATCGGAGTCCATGATCTCAAACACCCGGTCGCCTGCAGCGCGTCCGGCCTGGAAAATCTGGTTGAGCATGTGGAGCCGGCCGACCGGCTCGTAGAGAAAGCGCGCCAGCACGAAGAATGCGACAAGCTTGCCGACATCCATCCTCCCATCGAGCACCTCGCGCGCGCCGTAACCGGCGATAAGAAGCATCCCGCAGGATGTCAGAAATCCCATGCTCGGCTGGTAGATCGCCCACGCCCGCATCACGACGAGCGTGGCCTTCCTCACCGCATTGCTCGCGGAATCGAACCGCACCTGCTCGCGATCCTCGCTCGTGTAGGTTTTGATCTGCCAGATGCCGGCGATGTTGTCGTGGAGAAGGGAATTCAGCGCCGACACCGACTTGCGCTGGAATTTGTAACGGGACCGCGCGGTCATCGTATAAATCACCGCCCCCGCCGCGAGAAACGGGATGGGAAGCAGCGCGGCCACGGTCAGCGCCGGACTGTAGGCGATCATCACCCCGCTCACGATCACGATTTGGAGCACGGCCACCGTCCCCTGCTCGATTCCGTCGATCAGGACCCGCTCGACGCTCGTCACATCCTCGATGAGACGGGTCATGATGTCCCCGGTCGCGCGGCTGTCGAACCATGGCAGCGGAAGTTTCTGGATATGACCGTAGAGCTCGCTGCGCAGGTCGAAGATCACCTTCTGCTCGAAGTGGTTGTTGAAAATGATCCTCAGGCTGTCGAGCAGCTCCTGAAGAAAAAATGCGGCGAACCCCGTCGCCAGAAGCGGCGGCAGGAGCCCCGGCTGGTTCCCCCGGATCACGTCGTCCACGATCCGCTGCGTCACCGCAGGGAAGATCACCACCATCAAGGTGCTCAGGATCGCGCAGCCCAGCGTGGCAAACGCCAGCAGCGGATACCGCCGCACGTAGGGAAGGACGCGGAAAAAAACTGACACGGCTCAGACGTCCTCGCTGTAGGGTTGGTGGAGATGCACGGGCTTCTGCGATTTCTTGATCAGTTTGAGGTTGAGCATCTCGACGAACACCGAGAAGCCCATCGCAAAATAGATATACCCCTTCGAGACGTGCTGGCCGAAACCGTCCGCGATCAGCGTCACCCCGATCAGCAGCAGGAAACTCAGCGCCAGCATCTTGATCGTCGGGTGCGCCTCGACGAACCGGCTGATCGGTCCGGAAAAGAACATCATGAAAATCACCGAGATCACCACCGCTCCGATCATGACCGGGATGTTGTTCACCATGCCGACCGCGGTGATCACAGAGTCGAGCGAAAACACGATATCGAGCAGCATGATCTGGATCAGCACCGCCGCGAACGATGCGGCGGCCGCTCCCGGCCCGTGCCCCTCCTCGCCTTCGAGCTTCCCATGGATCTCGCTCGTGCTCTTCGCCACAAGGAACAGCCCGCCGACCACCAGGATCAAATCCCGCCCGCTCAGCCCGTGCCCGAACACCGTGATCCATGGATTCGTCAGCCCCGCCATCCACGAAATCGTCAGCAGCAGGAGGATCCGCATGATCATCGCCAGACCGAGCCCGATCACCCGCGCCTTGTCCTGCTGGTGACTAGGCAGCTTGCCGGCCAGAATCGAAATGAAAATGACGTTGTCGATGCCCAGCACGATCTCCAGTGCACACAGCGTCAGAAACGCGATCCACAGCTCGGGGTTCATGATCCAGTCCATAGTCGCGCTGTTTTACCAGAGTGGCTTCCTGTGTCCATGACGTTTGGAAGAAGGTCCACGCAGAGAAGCAAAGAGCGCGGAGGTCATATTCCCTGATCCCCCCAAGCATAATATACCAACAACACGGTATTGTGAATATTCAGGATGTTAATCGATACTGTCATGAGATGCTGGTAAAAATAGAAACCCCTCCTGTTCGCACAGCTTCGGTGTCATCTGCTTTTGACTCAACAGGTGACTGCCACAAAAGGAACCAGTGCCGTGGAGAAACACGCCCTCGCATCCGCGCCGTGGAAGAGAAGATGTCTTCTGTTTCTTGGGCCAGTATCGATGGCGTGAAAAGCGCCCGGGCACCTCAACGGCGGGACGAACTCGAAACAGCCGGCTTTGAACGGTCCCAACCTTCAAACCACCAGGCTTTCCGGAACCCTGTGACGAGAATCATACCAGATAGAAAGAGATCGAAAACGATCCTGCTCGGCACGTTGAAGCGACAGCTGATGACTATTTCTTTCCCCTCGCTCCGCACCGTCATCCGCGATTCGCTCGCTTCGATTTTTGGACCTCAAATCAAACCAGAAAGATGCGGTTGGAAAAAAGTGAGATGGTAGAACAGAATCTGACGCACCCGCCGCTCATCGCACAGGATACGGCTGCAGAAAATCAGCGCGCGGGATGGAGAGAAGGCACCATGAACCCCGCAAGCGCGTCGTGGAGCCGCGGAGGCACGGTGGCCAGGACGCGGGCGCCGCTTTCCTCGTAGGCGATGGAGTGGACGGTCCCCTCGCGGTGAAGGCGGGCGAGGAGTTCCGGGCGTTCGAGGGGGAGGAGCATTTCGACCGAGCGCGCTTGGCGGGCGACGAGTTCCGAGAGTCGGGCGACGAGTTCGTCGAGCCCCTGTCCGGAATGCACCGATATGAAGATCGCTTCCGGGAAGCGCCCGCGCAGCCAGATGCGTGTCGTCTCGTCGTTCACTCGATCCATCTTGTTAAAAACGATCAGGGCCTGGCTCGTATCGGCTCCGAGTTCTTCAAGGACACTCTTCGTGGTGTCGTAGAACTCCAGAACCCGCGGATGCGAGGCATCGAGGACGTGGATCAGGAAGTCCGAGAGCGCGGCCTCCTCAAGCGTGGCATTGAACGACTCGACGAGCCCGTGAGGGAGCTTGCGGATGAAGCCGACCGTGTCGGTGAGCAGGAGCGGCTGCCTGTTCGGGAGGGCGATCTTGCGCGTCGTGGTGTCGAGCGTGGCGAAAAGCTTGTTCTCGACCAGCACGTCGGCCCCGGTCATGCGGCGCAGGAGCGACGACTTACCGACGTTCGTGTAGCCGACGATTGCGGCGTTCGGCACAGGGGCGCGTTTGCGGTCCTTGCGCTGGGTCGCCCGCGAGCTGCGGACGCCCGCCAGCTCGCGCTTGAGCCGGTCGATCTGGCCTCGGATTTTTCGCCGGTCCTGCTCGAGCTGGCTCTCGCCCTCACCCTTGGCCCCGATCCCGCCGCCCTGCTTGCCGAGGTGCCCCCAGGCGCGGGTGAGGCGCGGCAGCGAATACGCCATGCGGGCGAGATCGACCTGGATCCGCGCCTCTCGGGTCTGCGCGCGCGCCCCGAAAATATCCAAAATGACCTCCTGCCGGTCGATCACGAGCACCTTCGCGATCGCCTCCCAGTTCCGCTGCTGCGCGGGAGTCAGCTCGTTGTCGAAGACCAGCACGTCGCACTCCAACTCGCGCGCCCGCTCGCAGATCTCCTCCGCCTTGCCCGATCCGATGAAATACCTCGCGTGCGTCTCCCTCGTGTGGACGGCCAGCTTTTCGACAACCGGAATCCCCAGCGTGCGGACGAGTTCCTCCAACTCCGCAAGCAAATCCTCCGCATCGACCCGGCCGGTGGGATCGACAAACGCGCCGACCAGCAGCGCGCGCTCCACCATCTTGTCCCGGGGTCTGATCTCAAACATATAAGACGCCACACCTACCACACTCCGCCGTTTTCCACCATGTTTTCACCCGCGACTTCAGGTCGTAAGCATTCAACCCGAAAACGGCGATAGGAAAAAGCCGTTTTGCACGGAGGGGATGATGCACAGGAACACCAACTCTTTGACCCCCTCAAAGCAATCACTGAAGATGATTTGACCCCGAAAGCCTTTGCTGGCAGGAAAATGGACGTGACGAAACTCCCGACATCAGCCCTGCTGCTCCTTATCCTCGCGTTCATGCCCCTGGCGGGTTGTGTGAGCACACCTAAGGGGAGCAAGTTTGATCCCGTTGAGGGGGTGAAGCGCCTCGATGAGAGCCTCGACACGACCATCAACCGATTACAGGACAGGTCCTACAATTAAGTCGTCGTTCTTACCGTGGCTGAATGACTTCGAGCGGAGCCTGCGGGCTCTCAGCCGGTGTAGAATCGAGGGGAAGTGATGCCGAAGGTGCCTCGTGCAAAGCCCCGGGATGCAGTTCGCTGACCGTGCATAAACGAAACCCGCGTTTGACCAGCGCTTCTAATACGGCCGGCATCTCTTTGACCGTTTTGGGAAAGCTGTCGTGGGCAAGAACCACAGAACCCGGCGCCACTTTTGTCAGAACCGTCTGTCGAAGTTTTTCAGAAGAGGGGTTTCTCCAATCGCCGGAATCCAGCGTGGAGTCCAGCACTTCATAGCCTTCCTGCTCGACCAGTGCCCGCAGTGACTCGCTCAACTCACCGTTGGTTGAGCGAAAATACCTTGGCTTCACGCCGGTCACGCGCGTGATTGCCTCCCCGGCAACCCGCATCTGCCAGATAATGTCTTGTAGATCCAAGCGCTTGAGGTCGGGATTCGAATACGTATGGTTCGCCAATTCATGCCCCTCCGCAACAATCCGGCGGGCGAGCCCCGGATTGGATTCCACATTTTCCCCCGTAACGGCGAAGGTCGCCTTCATGCCCAGCTTTTTGAGTGCATCCAGCAAAATGGGGGTTGTGTGGGGCAGAGGGCCGTCTTCGAACACAAATGCGATCTCCCGGCCTTCTTCAGTGCCCGACTGCGACAGATCCGGATCCTGCACGGATGCATCCGGGCGGGCAGCAAGGCATCCGACATCCGGCACTGCCAAATATCCCAAAGCCACCAAGGCCGTCGCCAATAAAGATTTTCCAGTGATCATCACGTTTTCCAGTCTGATCGAACGATATGCCAATCACGCGGAAGCGCAAATGCATAGGGATGCTGCCCCCGACACCCGCTGTTCTCCTTGGGATTGTTCAGTGGCTGGGATTTTTACGGTTATGGAAGGACACGGAGTAAAACCAGAGCGAAAGCGCTTGGTGAGAAGGGAAATGCTTGGCTCAAGGAGCCAAGCGAAAGTCAGAGCAAATAATCTTGCAAAAAGAGCGAACAGAAATCCAATCGGATGCGTGTCTATTCCAAGCGCTGCTGCAATGCCACCAGTTCCTTCCCGTGGAATTCGATCATGATAACATCAATTGGGAGAATTTGACCGGAGGCGACTTGGACGAAGTTCGCCGGGTGAACGTCGAACATGGCGAAATGCCCCTGAAGGTAGGAAAGTGATTTGTAGTAGCCCATCGGCGTGTTGTTCAACCGGCGGAATCCGAATTCCCGGCACAGGTAATCGTGGAGGACGTCCGGCAGAGGGGCTTCTCCCTTTACGTCCGGTTGGGTGGTGATGATTCTTGCTCCCGGTGTTTGAACCTGAACGCCGACAAGCTGCGTGTCGTCTCCCCAGAAGGTATTTTGGAGGAGGAGGCGTTTGAGGTATTGCAGCGGGGTCCCTGGGAGAAGGAGCGGATTGTCGCTCATAA
Source organism: Verrucomicrobiaceae bacterium (assembly GCA_007280915.1). GTDB lineage: Bacteria > Verrucomicrobiota > Verrucomicrobiia > Chthoniobacterales > Terrimicrobiaceae > QYQL01. Next base: position 45,350 of record QYQL01000048.1, read on the forward strand.
AATCCACTGTGAAGCCGCATCCGTCCTGCTTGGTGAATTTTCGCCAGCGGCGTTCCTCCGGCAGGAATGTCAAATCATGCTCCCTGCCACCTTGGCGCTCGGGAGTTATTTCCGGTGAGGAAACCCGGTTTTCGCGCTCTGCCCAGCGGAAAAGCGCCCGCCACGCGAAGCCGGAGAGTTCGCCATCCGGGATACCGCCATCGCCCGCTCCATCTGCGCGTAGGCTTCGCTCGATGGCCTGGATGGCTGACTCAAGCGCACTTGGCTGAGGTGCTGGATTTTCTGTGTCATTGATCTGCATTTCTATTCCACCAGAATAGGAGGGGTTTCAATCGAAATATTATCCCACCGGGCGTCGGGCCAGCAATGATCGAGTTGACGCGCGGGCGTTTCCTCCGCTGTGAAAATAAAAGAAAAGCCGAAGACGGGACTCGAACCCGTGACCTATCGATTACGAATCGATTGCACTACCACTGTGCTACTTCGGCGTAAGAACCTGAATTATTGCCACAGGGCAAAGCGGATGCCAAATGCAAAAATGACGAGATTTGGACTGGCTGGGAAAGTGGTGGAGGCAAGGGGGGTCGAACCCCTGACCTCGTCATTGCGAACGACGCGCTCTACCAACTGAGCTATGCCCCCCACTTTTGAGAGTTCAAAATCTCGCCGGTTCAGGCCTGTCGGTCAATCCGGAATTCAACCGGATCCGCCGATTGAAGAACTTTGACAAGATTTACAGGATTTCTACCAAACGCACGGTCTGACGGGTAAAATATCACGGCGGTTTCGGCGAAACCGCCCTACCCCTCAACGGTGGGGATGGCTCGCCGAGGCGTCCGTTGATTCCACCCGTTTCGGTGTCAAAACGGTATGACATCGGTCGGAGCCTCTTCCTCCTGCGAGTAAAAACAAACAGGGCGCCACCTGTTTCCAAGTGCCGCCCTGTTTCAAACCCTCAAAGGAAGATCAATCCCTGCGACGGCGGCGGAAGACGACGGCTGTCGTGAGGCCGAAGGCGGCGAGGATCCAGGCGGCGGGCTCGGGAACGACGTTGAACTGCTGCACGTAGCCGTTCACAGTGGCGTCTGTAAAGTTCGCGCCGTTTACCGCAAACGTCCCGTGGTCAACCGTCCACGAGGTGCCTGCCACGACATTATATTCAGACAGCGTGTAGTATTTGGTTCCGTTGTTGTCGTGTAATCCGGCCCCGTCTCCGAAGACGTAGTAGTTGTAGGACCCGTTGTCAACGGTGGTGGAAAAGTCTGCCGTGCCGGCAAAGAAGCCGCCGTTGAACTTGTTTCCGACTGTGATGCTGGCAACGCCGAAGTAGATATCGAACACGTTTGACGCCGTTGCAGAATTCAAAAACGGAGTCGACGTGTTGGTCAGGTGCAACACATCATTGACACTTGACGAAGCATCGCTCCAAGTGGGATTCCCGGTTGCACCAAACTCGAATTTGAATCCAAGCCCGCCGCTGAAGTCTGCGGTGGTCGCCGTGAGGATTCCAGGGCTGTTGCCGGGTTCGACCGAACCCGCACCGCTGATCGCGCCGATCGAGCCGGAACCACCCAATGTCGCGCCAGCGTTCAAGGTAATGACGCTGGTCATCGCGGCAGCCGAATTGTAGCGGAATGTGCCCCCGCTGTTTACGACAACATTTCTGCTGAGGCCGGTTGCACCCGTGTAGTTGAACGTCCCGCCATCCACCTGCACACCGCTCGTGTTGTTGATCGTGCCGCTCACAACCAGCGTGCCGGCGGTGACCAGGGTCGAGCCGCCGTAGGTGTTCGTGTTCGATAGGGTGAGTGTGCCGCCCGAGCTGCTTTGGGTGACGGAGCCAGAGCCGCTGATGACCGCGCCCAGCGTGCGGGTGCCGTTGCCGACATTGTAAACCAGGGCGCCGTTGTTCGTGACGGCGCTGGTGTTGGCGATCGAGCCCGCATCCGTGCCCGCGCCGACCTGCAGCGTGCTGCCTGTGGTAATGACCGTGGCCCCGGTGTAGGTGTTTGTGCCCGTGAGGGTCAGGGTGCCGCCCGTGCTGTTCTGCGTCAGCGAACCGGTGCCGCTGATCGGTGCCGCGAGCGTCCGCACGCCCGAACCCACGTTATAGACCAGCGAGCCATTGTTCGTGATCGCGCTCGTGTTGGCGATCGAGCCCGCATCCGTGCCTGTGCCGACATTCAACGTGCCTGAGTTGATCGTCGTCGTGCCGTTGTAGGTGTTCGACTTGGTCACCGTCAGGTTGCCCGTGCTATTTTTGACGATATTTCCCGTGCCGATGATCGGCGCATCGATCTCGTAGCCGCCCGATCCCGTGCCGACCAGCGTGAGCGTATTTGCGCCCAGGTCGAGTGTGTTGACAGTGGCGGTGGCGCATCCATTCATCAGGATCTTGGTCCCGTTATTCGTCCAGGTTTGCGAAGATCCCAGAATCACGGAAACCGGGCGGTTGCTGGTGTTGGCGATCGTAAGCTGCCCGGCACCCGATTGATTGACAATGCCGGAGGCTCCGATCGTGATGTATTGCGTGGTTGGGCTGTTATTAAACAGCGAGCTTCCCCCTGCCTTGTTGTAGACCAAGCCTTCGACGAATGCATCCGTGTTATACAGGAAAGTTCCCGTGCCGGTGACCGTGACGACCCCCGTGCCCATGGCGTTGCGTGCGGTCGCCTGGACGGATCCGGCATTGATTGTCGTGCCGCCGCTGTAGGTGCCGTTCGCGCTGAGGGTCAGCGTGCCGGTTCCGTTCTTGATGAGGCCGCCCGAGGTGTTCGCCGCAATCCCGCTGGCAGAAACGCCCGCGCCGCTGCCGCCACCACCGAGGAGGTTGATGGTCGGGGTGCTCGTGTAGCCCACGCCCGGATTGGTGAGGACCACGCTGGTGACCTGGCCGAATGTCCCGCTGGCGGGATCGAGATCCACCACGGCATAGCCGGTGGCCCCGGTGCCGCCGCCGCCGGTGATTTCCACAAGGGGAGCGCCGATGTAGCCGCTGCCCGCGCTGCCCACGGTCAGGCCGGAAACACCGTTTCCAGTGGGTGCCGACAAGCCTTTGGCAAAGGTGAGGTCAAAGGTATTGGTGTCGATGACGGCACCTCCTGCGAACGTCCCGAAAGCCCCGTTCACATACGCGTTGTTGAGCCCGACAGGAAGGAAGGTGGTGGAAGCCGCGCTGGCCTTCAGGGTGCCGCCGTTGAAATTGACGTTGGCCGAGCCGGAGATGTTGGCTGCAGTTGCGGCAATGGCACCGGTCAACAACGTGCCGCCGTCGAGGTTGAGGCTGGCACTGGTGGTGATACCTGCAACGCGCCCGAAGGTCACGGTCTGCCCGGTGTTGTCCAGCAAACCACCAGCGACGTTCAATGTGGTCGACACCCCGGCTGTTCCCTCCAAAGAAATGACATTGGACGCAGCGTTGTGATTCACCGTCCCACCCGTCAGCGTGAATTCCGAATACGCGCCGCGCAGGAGGATGTATTCGCTGTTGGTGAAGTTGCCGCCGGAGATCTGTGCCACGTTGACTGCCGTGGAGAGAACGCTCGCACCACCGCCGTCGAGCCGGCGGGTGGTAAAGTTGCCGCTGGACATGAAGAAACTGCCGTAGCCGCCCGCGCCGTATGCAAACCCTGCGCTCGTGGTCGCAGTGGTGGTCGCCACGGTGCCGCCATTGATCACGACGGAACCGAATCCGGAAGTGTTGCCCACGTTAAAGTTATTCGCCGAGAAATTGCCTCCCGTCGGCACATAGACCATGCCCGTGCCAGTGTTGCCGATCTGCCCGACGCCGTTCCCGATATTGGTGGTTGCGGCAATATCCAAGATACCGCCAGTGATCGTTGTCGTGCCATTGTAGGTGTTGGTCCCGGAGAGGACAACGGTGCCTGCTGTGGTCTTCGTCAAGCCACCGGCACCAGCCAGAACCGCGCTGACCGTTCCATTCTGCGTGGCGTATGTGGAAGCAGTCAACGTGCCGTTTTGTGTGGTGCCTCCGGTGAAGGTCACCACGTTTTTCGTCTGGCTCGTGCCGCCCAATTCCATGATGCCTCCGGCCACGGTGAGGTTGCCGGTCGTGGAGCCCAGCGTTCCTGCACCGCTTACCGCCAGCGTGCCAGAGGTAACCGTCGTCGTGCCGTTGTAGGTGTTCGTGCCGTTCAATATCAACGTGCCCGTGCCCTTTTGCTCCACGGAACCGTTGCCACTGATCACGCTGTTGAAGTCGGTCCCCTGCGTGACCGTGTTGTTACGATTAAACGCCAACGTGCCGTTGTTGGAAATCGTGCTGTTCGTGGACAGCGAGCCAAGAGACCCGCCATTGCCGATTTGCAACGTGCCCAGACTGATGATCGTGGTTCCCGTGTAACCATTCGTCCCCGCCAAAACCAACGTGCCGGCGCCTGTCTTGGTCATGTTGCCATCCAAGAAGGCGGCTCCGCTGTTGACGGCTGTGCCTGTGGCCTGAATCCCATTCATCGTCAGGGTATTGGCATTGACCGTGATGGTCCGCGTTCTTCCTGCCGTCTGCACAAAGCCTGTTTCCACGCCGCTCAGGTCGAGGGAGTTGGTTCCGTTGAATGTGACGGCGTCGGTCAAAATGAAGCCCTGCAGCCCGACCGGAGCCGTGAAGGCGTTCGCCCCGGTTCCCGTGTTATCCAGCATATTGCCGCCATTGTATTTCAAGGTCGTGCCGTTCAACGACAGGGCATTGCCCATGGCTAGGGATGCGTTGGCGTTGACCAGCGTGGTCGTCCCGCTGGCAAACAAATTCGCCCCGTTGAGAACCAACGTTCCTGAGCCACTCGCTCCGCCAATGGTCAAGGCCGAGGCTGTCGCATCGATCGTCCCGTTAATGGTCAGGGTCTGGCTGGCCGCCGCCCCGATTGTCTGGGCCCCGGCCAAGCTCCCGAACAGCACGAAGTTCTTCGTTGTGGTCATGTTGGTCGTCGCAGCTATGTTCGAATTCTGGTTGATCGTCACCATCGCGCCGTTACCCAACGCGCTGGCGTTTCCGATCTTCAGTGTGCCCGTCGCCCCCAACGTCGTGTTGCCCGTGTAGCTGTTCGTCCCGTTCAGGGTCAGTGTGCCAGGACCGCTTGCGATGACATCCACCACGCTGCTCCCGATGTTCCCGTTGATCGCGGTTCCCCCATTGGTTCCGCAATTGGTAAAGGCGGTGATATTTCCACCATTGTTGATCGTGCCGTTGTTCATCCAGACAAAGCCGGTGCCTGTGGCGTTGTTCATGATGGTCAGGTTGCCTGCGCCGACGAAGTTGCCGGTAAACCGGTGGTTCACGCTGGATCCCGAGTTGAGCAACGTCAGGTTGTCGCCATTCATGGTGACGTTGCCGCTGAAGATGGCTGACCGGGTCGCTCCGGTCGAACCGATGATCAGGTTACCGGTCGCTCCGGTGCCCAGTTGGATGTCGTTGGCGACTGTGAAGCTGCCCGTGCTCAAGCGCGCATCGAGGGCACCCGCATCGCCCAGGACAATCGTGCCGTTGCCCACCGCATTGACGACGTTGCCGCCGGCGGCATTGTTTCCGAAGCCGATGTTGAGCGTGCCCTGCTTGATGACCGCCCCTCCGGAGATCGGGGCTGCGGTGCTATTGCCGCTCAGGTCGAGCGTTCCCGCACCCGTCTTGATGATCTGGTTGGCACCCCCCGATCCGTTGGTGATGTTGCCGCCGATAAACAGGGTTGATCCCGAATTAACCACGTTAATGGTCCGGTTGCTCCCAACCGATGTTCCCAGCGTGACATCGCCCGCGCCAAGGTCCAGATTCCCATTTCCCGTGCCGTTAAAGGTGAAATCCCCGTTGATGGTAATCAGGTTGTTGTTGGACATCACTGGGGAGTTGGAACTCACCGTCTGTCCGAGCGTGCCGCCATTGATCGTCAAACTCCCGGTGCCCAGGGCGTTCTGCGAGTTGAGATTCAGAGTACCGGAATTCAGCACCGTGTTGCCTCCGTAGGTGTTGGAGACCGTGAAATTCCCCGCGACGGTTCCGCTGGCTGTCGCATTGCTGCTCAGCGTGATGCTGACACCGGGGTTGATGGCCGTAACCGTGACTCCACCGGCGATCCCGGTCGCAGAGACAATTGAGCCGATTTCAATTCCGGTGGTGTCGGCCAGCGTGACCGTCTTACAGGCGGTCGTCGTCGTGAGCGATGCCTTCGTGACCAAGGGATTCAATGTCAACTGTCCCGTGCCGTTC